>JALGXV010000003.1 GCA_029821885.1 Candidatus Hebobacteria bacterium | reverse complement strand
TGGAGAGCAGGTCACTTCGGATTCAGTGATCGGCAACACCGGAACCGCAGACGCTTACCCGGACTGGTCGCCTTCAGGGGAGCAGATCTACTTCACTCGACGGGTGCACGGATCCCCGGTCGAGGAGACGGACATCTGGGTAGTGAGCCGCGACGGCACCGGGCTCACAAATGTAACGAGTCGACCCGAAGGCAGGGATAGCTGGTCGTCGGTGACAGGCCTGAGCGAGTACGAATGTACTCCGGTCGAGATCGACATCAAGCCAGGCAGCGAGCGCAACCCCATTAACCCGAAGTCACAGGGCGTCGTGCCGGTCGCGGTGTTCTCCTCCGAGAGCTTCGATGCGACCGACATAGACCCGAGCACGGTCCTGCTCGCCGGCGCGCCTGTCGCGCAGAAGCCCGACGGGCGCTATATGGCCCACGAGCAGGACGTGAACGGAGACGGCTTGATGGACCTGAGGCTCCACCTCGACACCGAGGAAATGGAGTGGGCGGAGCTTGCGACCGGCTGGGCGACGTTGACCGGTAGCACGTACGGTGGCATCTGCTTCGAGGGCCAGGACAATGTCACCGTTGTGCCACGCGACATCCCCAACGACCACTGGGCCATCGAAGATGTAGCCGCCTGCATGCACAGCGATATAGTCCACGGCTACGGCGACGGCACCTACCGGCCAACCTGGCACGTGAGCCGCGACCAGATGGCCGCCTACGTGTCCCGTGCCTTGGTTGGCGGCGACAGCAACGTCCCACACCACACCGGCGGCCCGACCTTCCTCGATGTCAGCCCGGGGCACTGGGCTGGGGACTACATCGAGTACGCGTCTGACCAGGCGGTCGTCGACGGATACGAAGATGGCAGCTACCGTCCCGAGCACGAGGTGACCCGCGACCAGATGGCCGTCTACATCGCACGCGCCATGGTCGCTCCCGTGGGAGAGGCGAGCTTCGCCGACTACGTGCCGGCCGAAGCGCGCAACTTCGCCGACGTTCCGGAGACGTTCTGGGCTCGCAAGCATATCGAGTACTGCGCCGAACACGGTGTGGTCAAGGGCTACGACGACGGCCTCTACCATCCCGAGCAGGTCGTGAGCCGAGACCAGATGGCAGCTTACATCTCGCGAGCCTTCGACTTGGTGAACTAGCAGCCTGTGTGCTGAGCCGCGGCCAAGCCTGGGCGTTCAGGCGGCATGATCCGGGGATGTTGCGCGCGCAGCCCGCCGCAACAAGCCAAGCGACATCCCGCGAAGGCGCTCGCGCGCGGCCCGCACCCGATAGAGCAAGTGCTGGGGCCTCGACGAGGGAATCTGCGAGTTCGAGATCACCGTCGACCTAGACGGCCACGCCTAGCCGACGCACTTTCACCATGTGTTGTAGATAGGGCCACTTAGAGACGCCAGGGTGCTGCTGCTGTGCACTGCGCCTGTCGTGTTATCGTAATCCCAATCGGCCGCCGCGGTGAAAGGGTCGTTCGGTAGCTGACCGTCGCCGGTCAGGAGGTAGGGGCCGTCGTAGGCGCTTCGATCCACCCAGCCACCGCGCCCATCGAAGTCGGCGCTGATCGCGCCGCCGTCAGTTGCCATCACGTCCGACAGGGAGGGTGGCCAGGCGGCCGATGTAGCCTCGAATCTCTCGATTCCATCACGAAGCTGCTTGAGATTGCCTCTCAGCTGCGCTTCTTTAGCTCTTCGTCGCGCCGCGGTAGCTCGCGGGATCACGAGTATGCTCAGAATCGCTATTATCGTAACGACTATAAGCACCTCAATGAGCGTGAACCCGCAGCGGCGCCGGTCCACGGGCCATGAGGTCACGACTCGTTTCTCCTCCCTGGAACTACTGGTGATATTCCACGTATAGCGACCAAGCCCACCATTCCCAGGGCGTCTGTCTGGCGTGCTCCCAAGGCAAGCTGTCCGTGCCGCCCCAAGGAGGCCCCACAGCCCACCTGGAACTGATACAGGCGGCAACTGGAGGGGCAATCGGGCAGGCAGAGGATGGAATTCGACGAGTCTCTGAGGGCGATCCTGGAGGAACTCACACGGACGCTGGGAGGCGTCAGCCAGCGGCAAGCCGGCGCGCTCCATCGGCTGCTGTCGGAATCGAAGGACGTGTTCGTCACCGGCGAGGGCCGCTCCGGCCTGGTGGCACGATGCTTCGCCATGCGCCTCATGCACCTGGGACTGGCTGCCCATGTCGTGGGGGGCACCACGACCCCAGCCTTTGGCGAGGGGAATCTGCTGATAGCCGTGTCCGGCAGCGGCGAGACCGACCTCACCTGCACCGTGGCGCGCCTAGCGAAGGAGGCCGGCGGTCGCGTCGCGGCCGTCACTGCGGCCGAGGGATCGCCTCTAGCAGCCGCGGCCGATATCGTGCTGGTCATCCCGGCCGCACACGGCTCCGCCGGGCAAGGCGGCTCGGCCCAGTACGGCCGATCGCTCTTCGAGCAGGCCGCTCTCCTCGTGCTGGATGCCGTGGCCCTTCAGCTGCAGCGCAAGCTGGACCAAGCAGCCGAGAAGATGGACACACGTCACGCGAACCTCGAATGATCTGCCGAGCAACTGGGAGGGGAACATGCGCGCCCTGAGATTCCTGACCTTCGCTGTCGCCTGCACTGCGTTCACGGCCGCGCCGCTCTGCAGCCGTGCCGCGGAGCCGAGCGCGGCCGGCGCACCCCAGGTGACAATCAGCAGCGGCGGCATGGAGGGCTTGTCCGAAGTGCAGGTACAGGTGCACCTGGCCGGCGGCGTCGACTGGCGAGAGCTGGTCGGCCTCGACGAGGCCAAACTCAAGCAGAGGGTAGAGGAACTGGTGAAGGACGCGCCGGGACTGGTGCTCGTCGAGGGGCAAGGATCAAGCCAGACTCCTCGCCTGCTCGTAATCGCCGTCGGTCACCTCATCGCAGACGCAGAGGCGAACAGGGATACTTCTGCTACCAACCTCGCCATCAGCCTCAATCAGCCGGTATCGGTGCGGCGGCCGCTGCCCTCCGGCAAGCCGATCCTGACGACCGGCATGACGTGGCACCGCAGCATCCTGATAACCGGACTGAATGAGTCGATGCGCCAACGAGTGGACGACAAGCTCGCCTACCTGGTGGGGCAGTTCAAGGAGGAGCACCTGAAGGCCAACCCACCCGAAGTGGAGTGAGCAGTGACGCTCGGGTGCCCTAGAGTGCCAGCGACAGGAAGCGGTCCAACACCCTCTGCGGGATGTTGGTCTCGGCGGCCCGATCGCGAAAGCATGCCACATCGAAGCTAGACTCGAACGCGGGAGAAGCGGTGATCTCTTGCAGCTTCTCCCACCTCTCCATGAGGAGCGAGACGAGCAGCGACTCCTCCAGTGGGATCACCGGCAGGCGTCGGTCACCGAGAGGAAAGAACGCGATCCGATCGAGGTACCGAGAGAAGCAGCCAACGTAGTGCGATTCGCCCACCCGTATCTCGCAGTCGACACAGATGTCGACACGCGCCCCACAGAGCTCGTAGTGCCCGATCTTGCTCAGCCAGCCGGGGACGTCAGTGTGGTGCGGTGGCGAGACCTGGTAGCCCTCGAGGGAGCGGGTCACCGCACGCTCGTGCTCTTGGGGCACATCGACGTCGACGTCCTGCGGCACCACGTCGAAGCCACGGAGCCAGCGCGCCACGCCGCCGCCGAGGGCCCACGCCACTCCTGGCTGGGGCAACGTGTCTGCAATCAGGCACAGCGCCCGGTGCATGCTGCCCGGAAGCGGTCCTCTCGGAGTCATCCCTTCCTTGTCTGACATCCCAACGCGATTTCGTCGGGGTCCCGACGCGATCCTCCATGGCCGCGTCCGGCTCGTCGACAGCAACGCCGGCCGTCCAACAGCGAAGGGCGGGATCGCCGCCCGCCCTTCGCTGGAGAGTGCCTCAGCGGCTGGGCCGCTCCGCCCTGCCAGCCTTCAGGCACTTGGTGCAGACTCTCAGACGCAGGACGCGGCCGTTGACGGAGGCCCTGACCGTCTGCAAGTTCGGCAACTGGCGTCGGAGCGTGCGCTTGACGACGCGGGAGCCGACTCCTCCCTCGCGCTTGGGCTTACCGCGCCGGGAGACTCTCGAACCCGTCAGCGGCCCTTTGCCGCAGATATCGCAGACCCGTGACATCTCGTTCTCCTCCCTCCGGAGAACGAGCAGGGATCATAAGAAACGCCGCCGGTCTACGGAAGAAGACCGGCGGCGTTTGACTGGTTGAAGCTAAACAGCCCTGCCGTTCTCTCCGGGTAGACACATCGCTGATGCACGCCAGCGCACTCGGCGCAGGAGCGCCTGCTTCTCGACCTCAGCGTTTGCGTCCACCCGTCAATCCGGCATAGGGCCTCGCTCAATCATTCAGTGGAGAGATGGTACTCCGCGCGGGTCGAGATGTCAACCCGGTATCACAGCGGGGACATCAGCCCCCGCCGGCCCCCCGGGAAGGTCATGTCCGAGCCCGCGTCGTATCACGCCCCGAGTTAGGAGCTGACGGCCATGCAATTCTGTGAGAACCACCCACAGATCTGCGAGCGGTTTGACCGGTTCTGGGAGGGAGCAGACACCGACCGGCCGCTGCTGTTCATCACCGCGCCCAAGGACGAACCCGACGACTCGGTGCCGCCGCCCGACTTCAGCAACCCGGCGGACCGCATTCTGCCCGAGAACATGGTTGCTCAGGCGCGCCACAGGCTGGCCCGGACCGCCCATCTCGCAGAGGGCTACCCGCACTTCTTCCTGAACTTCGGCCCGGGAGTTCTCCACGCGTGCATTGGCGGCGACGCGGACTTCAGCTCCATGGACACAACATGGTTCCGCGAGTTCCTATCGGACATCAGCGAGTTCGCCAGTCTGCGCTTCCAGCCAGACGGCAAGTGGTGGACTGCGATCATGCGTACCACCAACGCGCTGCTCGAAGAGCTGGGTGACGAGCTTGTCGTCAGCTTCACCGACATCGGCGGAGTCGCGGACGTCGTCGCCAGCGCCATCGGCACCGAGCAGCTGCTCGTCGACTGCATAGAGCGCCTGGACTTGGTCAAGCAGGCAGTGGCGCACGGCCACCGGCTCTGGGTGGAGGCCTTCGAGGCAAACTACGCGTGCTTCAGAGGACGGCAGGACGTCACGACTCCGTGGTGGCCCGTCTTGTCGCGCGGTCGAACCTACATGACCCAGTGTGACTTCAACTCTATGATCTCGCCGGAGCTCTTCGCCGACCTATTCGTCGAGGAGCTGGGCGACACATACAAGATCCTCGACGAGGGATGCTTCCACCTCGACGGCATCGGGACCGAGGCGCACGTGCCGGCGCTCCTTGCACAGGAGAACCTCCGCTGCATACAGTGGGTGCCTGAGCCGGGCACGAGCGCGCTCCGACACAAGAGGATGCTGAGGGAGATCCAGGAGGCCGGGGTCTCGGTCACGTTCGTAATCAGGCCCGAGGAGTTAGAAGCAGCCTGCCGCGAGTTCGACCCGCGACGTCTGCTCCTCAACATCGGGTGCGAGAACGAATCCGAGGGGCGAGAGCTGATCGAGAACGCCGTGCGGTGGTGCGAATAGAGCTGCTTCTCGCGGCGGCTACACGGCCCTGAGGGCGGGGATCGCTGTTCCCTGCTTCACCTCCGGCGGGGGGGCCGGCGGGATCCCGATGAAGAGCCGGTACAGCATCCACATGCAGAGCAGCAGCACGACGATCAACACGATCAACCGACCTGTTCTGTCCTTCGGACGCCGTGGCCCTATCACTGGGCTATCTCGTCGCGCCAGCGCCAGGGATCAGCGGGCGCGCCGGGCGGGGCGCTTTCCGGCCGTTGCTGTGACGCTATCCTGCGACCGATGACCTCCCGCTTCACCTCAACGCCATTCTCATATGTGATGCGGACCTTGCGCGCGCCCGCCAGCTCCCCCTCTCCGGCCGGGAGTTCGACCTCGCGGTAGGCGATCACGGTTAGCGGCGGAAGCTCGCCGGGGATCTTGAGCTTCTGTCCAACCTGCAGATGGCTCATGTCCAGCTCGGGATTGGCCACTGCCAGCCTGGTGAGGGGGACCTCGTACTTCCGCGCCAACTCCCATGCGGAGTCGCCCCGCACGACCTCATGTTCGGCCTTGGGCGCGCCTTCCTCCAATATCCTCGTCAGAGCTTCCTGTGCCGTGCTGCAGAATGCGTCCGCCGGGACGTTTCGCATATCGACCTTGACGCTCTCCTTGAAGTACGGGGGCGTCGCCGCGTCTCGAGGCGAGAACTCGCTCAAGATGAGAGACAATGTCTTGACGGCCTGTTGCTGATCGGGCAGGCCGACCACCAGTTGGCCCTGTGCCACCACGGCCGCGGCCGCGACGACCAGATCCAGGCTGTCGGAGAGAGCCGCCATGGCTTCGCGATCGGACTGAGGCGGATTGCGGGACTCCGCAACCGAGTGGAAACTCACCTTCTGGACGAAGCCGACTTTGTCGGCCGGGAGGCCCGAGGCGGCCTTCACCTGCTCGAGCAGCCGGCGGGCATCTTTCTCGCTGGGGACGACCGTCACCGGCTGACCGTCGGCCGCTATCAAGGTGGCCCGGCGCGCCCCCGGCACCACACCCAGGTAGAGAGCGGCCAGTAGGCCGAGCAGCCCAAGCGACACGGTCCGTTCCAGCCACAGCCGCCGCTGCAGTCGGTGCACAGTGTCATGCAAGCTAGAGGACCCCGGCTCAGACACGGCCTGCTGACCTCTCCTCTTGTAAGACCCCAGTTGGCCCGACTAGTCCAATCCAAGGGGCCGACAATCGACGTCGCGCTCACTCCGAAGCCGGCCGCTCCACCGAGGACCACCAGGTGAGGTCGACATCCGGAAAGAGCGCGTCCTGCTTCTTGCAGAGCTCCAGGAACTCCTCGTCTTCGATGCTCGAGGCGCCGCCCCCAATCCTCCTCCTTGCCATTTCCACCAGCCGGCTGTAGGCATCGTGGTGGAAGGTGGCCCTGTGCTCGGCGTAGTCTCGTGCACTCCAGGTCGAAATGAGAAACGGCCAATCGGAGGCCTCGAGCAGCAGCAGCTCGCGCGCCGCCTGCGTGACGATGTCCTGGAGCTTCCCATCTCCCGACGCCAGCGCCTGCCGCGCCAGATCCGGGAAGTCGAGCTCCGCGCCATAGATCCGCTCCCAGATCCAAGTGGTCCAATCGTTGAGCCAGATCCAGTGAAAGCCGCCCTCACCCCACGAGCTCTCGGGCAGTGCCACCGCGGCCTCTGGCGTGCTCGCTGCGAGATACTCCGAGCAGGTGACGAGATCGACCGCGGGATTCATGCTGATCCCCCGCAGTGTACGGTAGAGCCACTCGGGCCCCTCGAACCACCAGTGGCCCAGGAGCTCCGCGTCGTAGGGCGCACACACGATGCCGTACCTGCCGCTCTCGGCGTGGTGTTGAGTCAGAATGTCGTGTACCAGACCGCAGAAGTGGTCGGCGTTCTCCGGCACCCTCTCGGCTGCGCGCTGAGGCTCGTAACGCTCCTTCGCGCCGAGGTCCGACTCGGCCGAGGTGACCCGCCAATACCGGTGCCCGCCGGGGAAACGCTTCTTGTGGAAATCCAAGTACCAACCATCCCCCGGGTATCCGTGCTCGCCGCTCCAGACCTGAATGCCTGTGCGCTCGTCCCGTCCGAACACGGCCACCGGCGGCCGGTCCTCCACCGCCGAGTGAACCAGGTAGGCCTCGTACGGCGTTTTGTCCGTCGCCACCGGGCCGGGCTTGTAGGAAGCCCGGAACTGCTCCCACAACCGCTGGAGCCCCTCGAATCGCTCGACGTATACGCCGGTGGCGGCCCCCCCGAGGATCGTTGCCGTGTCGACGATGAAGTACTGGAGGCCGTTCTCCGCCAGGAACTCCTCGACGCCCTTGCGCAGTGTCGGCTCCTGCGGCCCCGCCGCCGGCAGCGGGGATGCCCACGCGTATCGCGGCCGGTATGCGCACTCCGGCAGCCAGAATCCTCGGGGCTGCCGCCCAAAATGACGCTTGTAAGAAGACACAGCTTGTTTCACCTGTGCCTGCATGCTCTCGTCTGTTCCCAGCAGCGGCAGGTACCCGTGCGTGGCCGCCGATGTTATCACCTCGATATGGCCATCGTCCTGCAGCCGGCGGAAGGCCGCGATGAGGTCGGCGCCGTAGTCCTCCAGAAACGCTCGCTTCGTCTGCTCGAAGTGCTCCCGCCACATCTGGGCAACCTCGGCCCCGGCATCATCGTGGTCCTTGCCAAACTGGTCCCTGTCTTCGGCCGCGGCGCGAATCCTCGTATCGAGATAATCGGTGAACTGCCGCTTGAAGTCAGGATGGGTAAGCTGCTCGACGAGCACGGGCGTCATGCCGAGCGTAACCTTGGGAGACACGCCCTCGGCGACAAGACGCTGGCAGGTCTCCAGTATCGGGAGGTAGCTCTCCGCCGCACACTCGAACAGCATGTCCGAGCCGTGCGGCCATGTGCCGTGTGTCAATACGTACGGAAGATGCCCGTGGAGTACCAAGGTGAACGCACCGCAGGCGTTGCTGGACAAATCTTGTGCCACTGCAGGTATCTCCATGTACGTCAGTCGCGCGCCTGGCCTCCCAGCCTGTCCAGCAGCAGACACGCCATGATGAAGGCAGCCATGGTCCAGGCGTGGGGCGCGGCCCAATGCGATCCCGGGCCGCTTCCCATCATCTCGGGGAGCAGGCCCGTGGACGTCCCGGCCTGCAGCACGGCGCGCATCGACGCGACTGCACGCGCGCGGTAGCCCGCCCGCGTCGCCGAGTCAGTGCCGGGGGCAAGGGCAAGTCGCAGCAAGCCCCGCGCAAACCAGAGCGTGGTCAGAGCCCCCGGCCCGCCGCCTGCATAGCCATCATTGCTGAAGCGCAGTATTGTCTCAGCGCCATCGGCATGCCGAGCCAGTTCCCGCGCCAGGCTTTCGAGACATCGCCCCGCCATGTCGCGCTCGCGCGGATCATCGAGTCGGAGGAACTCGAAGGGCGTGACCATCCCCACAACGGATGCGTCTGCGCGCCGGTCCAACTCGCCGTCCACTCCGACTCCGCGTGCGAAGTGATCGCCCTGCCACAGGCGCGACATCACTGCGTTCTTCACCGCTTCGGCCGCCGACGCCCATCTCTCGGCCAAGCTGTTGTGCCCCGAGTGCCGCGCCAGATAGGCCGCCTCGGAAAGCGCCGCGGCGATGGCGGCGTTAGAGTAGGTGAAGCTGCCCCTGAAGGTCTCCCAGAGATCGAAGGCCGGAACATGCAGGCGGGTGTCGGGCGAGATCGATTCGGTGAGGTACTCGGCCGCCTTCCGCGCGCAGTCCCAAACCTCCTCGAGGAAGGCCAGCCTCTGGGGCCCTTCGAGTGCTCGTGCATGCCGGCCCATTGCGAAAAGTACCGACGCCGTCTGATCTATCTGGAGCGAACCCTCGGATGTACACCAGGCAGGTCCACGCTCTCCACTGAGCCAATATCGCTGCTCCCAGTAGCCCTCAGGTCGCTGTGTCCGCTTGGCCCAGCGCAGGAAGCGCGCGAGATAGTCTGGGAAGCCGGCCGCCTCCATGGCCAGGCATACTTCAACCGCGTCGCGCGGCCAGCAGTAGCCGTAACCGCCGGACCTCTCGAAGAAAGGATCGAACTCGGGCGCTGCCAGGATGGAGCCAGTCACGGGATCGGCCAGCAGGTCTATTGCCAGCAGGGAGCGGTAGTAGGCCTCTGCCAGATCGTCCTCTATGTCGATGGACACCGCCTTCTGCACGTGCTCCTCCCACCGCGCGCGCGTCCATCCGAGAACGGCGTCCCAGCCGAGGTCGCGGAGGCCGTCCGCGCGAGCAACGGCAGCTATCTCGTTGGAGTCGGCCGCGACGATGAGGTCCCGCGACGTGCTTTCGCCGGCATTGAGGAAGATGTCCCAACCCACAGCGACGTCGACGTCGCCTATCTCCTCGGACTGGCGGTTCAGCGCGCCCTGCCCGAGCTGACGCTTGGCCGAATCTTGGCTTCCAGCGCTTGCGCGGCCACACCCATACTCATCGAAAGCGCTCCCGCCGATGGCGAAGCAGATGTTCCGCCAGTAGGCGACACCGAGACTGCGCTCGGCGTGGAAGTGCACGGCGTTCTTGTGCTCCACCTCTCCGAGCTGCACGTCCAGGTACTGGAAGAGCTTCGCGCGGATCGGCTTCTGTGACGCATTCGTCGCGACAAACCGTCGCAGGAGAGCGCATTCCTCTGGATGCACCAGGTCCGTGATGGTGAGGCCGAGCCCGCTCGCGGTGTGAGTGAGGCGTGTCTCCACGATGTTCGTGCGGCCAACATAGTGCTGGCCAGACTCCCAGCCGTCGTCGAAGGTCCACACCAGGCGGCCGGCCCGACCCTCTCCGCTGAGGAAGTACACCGCCGGCATGCCCTCATGCAGGTTCTGACTGAAGTCGATGTGGGGGTAGAAGAACGTCATCAGCTCGCCGTGCGAGCCGAGAGTGACGAGGACCTGGGAGTTGCCGACGACGGCGTTTGGCTGGTAAACGGGCAACTCTCTAGCCCCGGCGCCGTTCGACTGCCTTCTGGTAGAGCTCGGCGTACTTCGCCGCCGAGCGCTCCCAGGAGAAGTCAGCCGACATGGCGTTCTGCACCAGTCGCGACCAGCTTCTGCCCTCCTGGTAGGCGAGCGCCGCTCGGCCGATGGCCCCCAACAGAGATACCGAGGTGTAGTCCTCGAAGACGAACCCGTTCCCTGCTCCAGTATCCGGGTGGTACTCCTCGATAGTGTCTGCCAGACCACCGGTGCTGCGAACGATCGGTATGGCTCCATAGCGGAGGCTGATCATCTGCCCGAGCCCGCACGGCTCGTAGCGCGATGGCATCAGAAACATGTCCGAGCCGGCATAGATTCGGTGGGCCAGTCGATTGTCGAACTCCAAGACTGCTGCCATCTTGCTCGAGTAGTCCGCAGCCAGCCGCGATAGAAGATCGTGGTAGTACTGCTCTCCAGTGCCCAGCAGCACAAACTGCACATCCCATCTGAGGAGATGCGGGAGAGCTTCGGCTAGGAGGTCCAGGCCCTTCTGGGCCGCCAGCCGAGACACGAGACCGATCAACGGCACATCCGGGCGCTCGGGGAGCCTGCACTCCCGCTGAAGGGCAGACTTGCTGGCGGCCTTTCCGTCGAGGCCATCAGAGTCGTAGTTCGCCTCCAGCAACCGGTCGGTGGACGGATCCCACACCTCGTAGTCGATGCCATTCAGAATGCCATAGAGATCCTGCCTGCGCTCGGTGAGCAGACCCTCGAGGCGCTCGCCGAACTCCTTCTTCTGGATCTCCTCCGCGTACTTCTTGCTCACCGTGTTGAGGAGGTCGGCGAAGACAAGCCCGCCCTTCAGGAAGTTCACCTTACCATAGAACTCCAGCCCACGGAGCGAGAACAGCGATTGATCCAGGCCGACGGCCCCCATCACCGGCGCGTCGAACAGCCCTTGGTAGGCCAGGTTGTGGATCGTGTGGAGGGTTCCTATCCTCGACAGCGCTGAGTGCTTGGCATACATCGTCTTCAGGAGCACGGGGATGAGTGCAGTCTGCCAGTCGTTGCAGTGAATCACGTCTGGCTGCCAGCCGTCCTCCTCTACAAAGCGCAGCACCGCGCGGCAGAACAGAGCGAACCGCTCGGCATCGTCCGGGTGGCCGTAGAGCCCCTCGCGGGCGAAGAAGACAGGGCAGTCAACGAGATAGGTCGGGACGCCATCGATGGCATCGCTGACCTCGAAGCGGACCTCCACTGCCCTGCCTCCCAACTCGATATCCGACGAGCCGCCGACCGGCTGCGATTCGATCTTGTCGGTATCGATTGCGGCGTACTTGGGCAGCGCGAGCCGGACATCGTGCCCGAGCTTGGCGAGCGCGGGCGGCAGAGACCCGGCCACGTCGGCCAGCCCACCGGTCTTGGCGAACGGCACGGCCTCAGAGGTGCAGAGCAGGACGCGAAGAGCCATCGGTGTCATCCCTTCCCCAGACGGCAATCCCGAGCAGCTGCGACGAACGCGGCGAAGATGCTCCGCGCCTCGGCCGACTCGGCCATGCGCTCGGGGTGCCACTGAACGCCGAGGACAAAAGCGGCCTCCGTGAGCTCGATCGCCTCGGCCACCCCGTCCTCACACCAGGCAGCGCGCGTGACCCCTTGCCCGAGGCGGGAGTTGGCCTGGTGGTGGGCGCTGTTCACTCGCGTTCTCCTGCGGCCCAGAACGGCGGACAGACGACTGCCCTCGGCTATCTCGATCCAGTGCTCGGGTTCCGGCCGACCCTCGGCCTCCCGATGACGTCTCGACCCCTTGACCTGTGACTCGATGTCCCACAGGAGGCTGCCGCCGAGTGCCACTCCCAACACCTGGGCCCCCCGGCAGATCCCCAATATGGGCATGTCTTCAGCCAGCGCACTGCGGCAGAGCTCCAACTCGCACTCGTCCCGCGCGCGATCAACATGCTGCAGCTTGGCGGTGTCGGGCTGGGCATCGTAGCGACAGAGCGACGAGTCGATGTCGCCGCCACCGGCCAACAACAGGCCGTCCAGGCGATCCAGAGCCCTGGCCGTCTGCGGCGTGAGCCACATGCTGGCCGCGCCGTGCCTCCCGATGGCATCACGAGACTGGGCCGCGCGGGCCGCCATTCTTCTGTCCGCGCCTAAGCCAATCGCGCGGGAGGAAACCGAGATGCCGATTGTCGGGTCGACTGCGCCTTCACCCATCGCCAGAAAACCCCGCGGCATTCTAGCGGCCTGGTGCTGCTCGGGTCAACGCGCGCGTGTATCCGCGACACACAAGATCACCGGGCGGGAGCGGTCTGCGCCGAGGATCCGGCGAGCGTTACTCCCCGGCGCTGAGTCTGGCGAGACGACGGGTTAGGCGCGACTTCCGGCGCGCTGCCTGACGGGGGTGAATGACGCCCTTGCTGGCGGCTTTGTCGAGTTGTCGGCAGGCCTGGCGCGATAGCTCGATCCCCACAGTCGGATCACCCGAGGAGATCGCCGTGCGCGCCTTCCTCACCAGCGTCTTGCAGCGAGACCTCCAGGCCGTGTTGCGCAGGCGCCGCTTGCGAGACCGGATGATGTCTTTCTTCGACGACTTCAGATTCGCCAAGGACTCCCACCTCCAGAAGTGGAGGCCCCAGTATAGCACACGCGGGTGGGACGCCACAAGGGGGACGCACCCAAGCCTCCCCAGCCTGGTCTGTGAAGGAGCGCAGTGACCTCTTCCTGGGGGATGGCGGTGAGCTTACCATCACCTACGATTGGGCCGACATCGACTTCCGGCATGTCCTGGCCCGCACTTCCTCGGGCGACGTCTGAATACTTGACACGGATAGAATGGGTGGTCTCGGAGGGTGCTGTCCCGCGCAGAACGATTGCCGCAGGCCTACGACAGCGCTGCGACGGCACGCTCGATGGCCGCTCGCACCCACTCCCGGTGCTTCGGCGCGCAGTAGAGGCGCACGTGGATGACGCGCTCGGGAGCGACCACGGCGATGGTCGGGATGTCGTCCTGTCGGCCCAGCTCGACTGACTCAATAGAGTCCGTCGGAAGCGATTCCACTCTCCCATCGGCCCGCCGGAAGCGGAGCTGCCCCTCCGCCACCTCGACCCGCGAGCCGGTGAGCCAAGATAGTATCTCCTCTCTCAGCAACATGGCAGCGTAGATGGTCATCCCCAGAAGCAAGACGGAGACGCACCACAGCAGCCAAGTGGCAAGGCTGACTGGGAACAGCGCCACCAGAACGGTGCCCGCGACCGCAGCGCCTACCGTTATGCCGGCCATGGTGAGAAGGACCCTCACTGCGCCGGCCTCACGACGCGCGTATCCGATGGACCAGCCTGAAGCCGCACCCTCCACGGCCAGGTGCAGATCACTCGGGGCTGGCAGCACGTCCACCGTCGGCCTCGCGGCAGCGCGTCGCCGCAGATTGAGACCGATCTCGTCGGGTGCCGTCCAGTAGTCGGATCCATCGCCGTGCACCACGATGGGACGCGTGGCATCTGCACCAAGCCGATGGAGCGCTGCCCGCGCGGCAGTCTCCCTTCTGTACCTCAGGAGCCTGATGCGTTCCCCTGATTGCAGGGCCGCGCAGACAAGCCATCCGCCGAAGGCGAAGCGCGACTGCATCAGCTCGAACTGCGCAATCTCGGACTCGTCGATGCCTGAAGATCCGCGCAGGAGTCCCAGCGACCACGTCCTCCCTATCCGATTGGGTGCGCTCTCGAAGCTCAACGCAAGGCGTGACCGAATGCCCACGAGCCAGGCTGCAAATGCTCCCGCGAGAAGCGATAGGACCGTCACCTCACGAAGGTCAGCCAGTGTCCATGGAGCGCTGTTGATCGCCGGCCGCAGCCCGGACGCTAGGGCAATCGAGGCGAAGGCGACTACGGCCAGCCAAAGCGCCTTGCGGCAGTAGGTGCGAGCAGGCGCTCGCCACTCAGAGGCCAAGTCCCCTCGGGGCGGCGGGCCCCCGACGAGTGCGGCACCAAGCGCGCCCCAGAGCAGGCCGAGCATCCAGATGGCCTTGCGCGCCAGCGGCATCGCGTCCCAGAGCTGGCTGCGCTGGGTGGCGAGGAAGCTCCGCCAGTCCACACTCTCAGGCCATCGCGTCGACAGCGCGCCGGGCTTCCCCTGAAGGTAGGCCAGCTCGGCCGACTCGCCGGGGCGGGCGGTTCGACCCTCGTAGTCGACCCAAAGGTGGCTGAACGACGCGCGGATCTCATACGGGATCTCTTGTCCCTCGAGGAGGCTTGCCAGGACGAGCGTCCTCGCCTCGCAGTCGCCATGGGTCATATCGGCGGCCTCCAGCGCGGTCGGCACATACCAGGGAACGCGGAAGAGCGGCCAGTCGGGTTTAGAGAGCAGAAGGCTATCCACGAAGAGCTCGATCGTGCCCGCGTCACCGGGCAGTTGCCACCCCTTCTTCTGTTCCAGTTGGGGATCGATCGGGAGGTTTCGGTAGCGGGCGAGGTTTCGGACCAACACAGCCGGGTTCGGATACATCGCGAACAGCGTCCAGGCCGCCGCGAGAGCGACGAAGACGATGGCCCGGGCTCCCACGCGACGGGGCGGAGCGGCCGCGCTCACTCCTTGCTCTCCTCGGTCCCGGAGGAGCTGGCCACGCGAGCCAACTGCTTACGGATGCGCGGCCCGTGTGTTCCCTCCCAGTAGACACGCTCGCAGCGGGGGCAGCGCGCGTAGGCCTCGTTGGTCAGGTAGACGAATGGGGGCACACGATCCCACACCTCGTCGCGGGTGGCGGGCGCGAGAGTCTCATTGCAGACGGTGCAGCGCGTGAGCGGGCGCGCCGCGTCGAGGTCGACGGGGGCTTCGCGCGCCACTTGGGCGAGTTGCTCGGAGACGTGGTTGCTGCCGATCACCAGCACTCGCACGTCTGCGGGATCGGGGAATCGCGTGTCGCGGGTCAGCGCGATGGCGCCGCGCTCCCTGGCGCGGGCAATGACCTCGTGGTCGCTCAGAAAGGGATCGTAGAACACATCGAAGCCGAAGGCGCGCAACCACTTCGCCAACCGCCCTAGCATGCTGTCAGCGACGAACCGCGGCGGCATCTGAAGACCTCCCCTACCCCGGTGAGCACTGTTCGGCATGAGTCCACCACGTCCTCCCGCCCAACTGCGCACGGGTCGGCCCAGCAGGCCACCTGACACCGCGGTCGCGCCGTGGTATAATGAGCTAGGTGGGCCGCCTCGGCGGCTTTGCGCTTTCAGGGGATCAATGTCGATACTCTCTTTCGTCTTCGACTCAACGCGGAGAGACCTCGCCAGGGCGCGCGGCATAGTGCGGCGCATCAACGCGCGTGGCCCGGAGATGCGCGCTCTCAGCGATGAGCAGATGCGGGGCAAGACCGACGAGTTCCGCGACCGGCTGGCGCGAGGCGAAACGCTGGACGATCTGCTCGTCGAGGCCTACGCACTCGTCCGAGAGGCAACCTGGCGGCAGCTTGGAAACAGGCAGGTTCGCTTCCGCGTCTACAGGGACGAGAGCCGCATCCCCGAGGAAGTCATCCTGCCCTCGGAGGAGGCCGACCACCAGGAGCGGCGTCTTGAAGCCGACGGACTGCACTACGAGCGCGAGGACTTCATGGCCCACTTCGACGTGCAGATGGTCGGCGCCATCATGCTCCACTGGGGCCGGGTGGCGGAGATGAGGACCGGTGAGGGGAAGACGCAGGTGGCTGTCCTGGCCCTGTACCTCAACGCGCTCGAAGGCAAGGGCGCGCACCTCCTGACCCACAACGACTATCTCGCCCAGCGAGACCGAGACTGGATGGCGCCTATCTACGAGTCACTGGGCCTTACCGTGGGGGCCGTCCAGCACGATATGGTTCACGAGGAGCGCCAGCAGGCATATGCCTGCGACGTCACCTATGCCACGAACTCGGAGGTTGGATTCGACTACCTTCGAGACAACACTGTCGAGTACGCCGACTGGCTCGTGCTCCGAGACCTCAACTACGCGATCGTGGACGAGGCCGACAGCTTGCTGATCGACGAGGCGCGCACTCCGCTCATCCTGGCGGGCGCGGGGGCCAAGCCGACGGAACTCTACCGAAGGGTCGATAGGATCATCCCGCGGCTCACGAGAGATACGGACTACATAGTCGATGAGAAGAGCCGAACGGGCGCGCTGACCGAAGACGGCGTCCACAAGATGGAGAGAGAGCTCGGAGTCTCCAATCTGTCCGACCCGGAGAACCTCGAGCTCTTCCAGCACGTCAACGCGGCGATGCGGGCACACGCGTGCTACAAGCGGGATGTCGACTACGTGGTGGAGCAGGGGAAAGTCATCATAGTCGATGAGTTCACCGGACGCAAGATGCACGGCCGGCGGTACGCGGAGGGACTCCACCAGGCCATCGAAGCCAAGGAGAAGGTGCAGATCGAGCGGGAGAACGTAACCACGGCGACGATCACGCACCAGAACTTCTTCCGGCTCTACAAGAAGCTGGCCGGGATGACGGGCACGGCAAAGACTGAAGAGCCGGAGTTTATCAAGGTTTACGGCATACCCGTCGCGATCATCCCCACTCACCGACCGATGATCCGGGAAGATAACTCCGACGTGATCTACAAGACTGGGGAGGCGAAGTACCACGGCATCACGGCCGAGATCCTGCGGATGCGGAGCCTGGGGCGACCCACGCTTGTCGGGACCCGGTCGATACAGGTTTCAGAGCGTTTGAGCGAACGGCTGAAGTCCGATCATCTACAGCTTCTGGCGCAGCTCATCCTGCTCGAATACGCGCTCTTCGAGTCCGATGGGCTCGCCGACGGCCAGCGGCGCGAGCTGGCTCGCGCACTGCGAGCGCGCCTGAGCGAGGTCGAACGAGAGGCACGCCACCTGGAAGCGGCCGTCTCGAAGTTCGACTACTCGTCGCTGCGGATCTCGCAGCCCGAGGAGCAGCGCCGCATCGAGCACCGCCTGACGCGCATCGCGCGCCTGGCGGAGGAGATACAGAGACTGATCGGCGCTCTCGAAGGCGAGGACGGCGTCGGCGGCGGGGACGTGCGCCGCATCGCCGAGATCATCTGCTTTCAGCCGCTGGAGGAGGTACCGATGGGTCGGCCGGCCGCCCTGCTGCGGGCGCTCGGCACCGATCCAGATGTCACCAAGGCCCACAACACCAGGCGGCTGGCCGAGCTGATCGGCCTGGAGGAGCGCGAGCACGGAAGCCTTGGGGAGGTCCTCCAGCGGGGCATTCCGCACCGCGTGCTCAACGCGAAGTACCACGAGATGGAGGCCCACATCATCGCCCAGGCTGGCCGTCCGGGCGCCCTTACCATCGCCACCAACATGGCCGGCCGTGGGGTGGACATCCTGCTCGGCGGCAACCCGCAGGAGGTCGCCAAGGAACTCCTCCAGCGTGACGGCGTCGATCCGGAACAGGCCACTCAAGAGCAACTCGAGGCGGCTCTCAAGGAAGCCCAGGGCATCTGCGCGCGAGACAAGGAGAAGGTCCTCGCCCAAGGCGGACTCCACATCCTCGGCACGGAACGACACGAGAGCCGACGCATAGATAACCAGCTCCGCGGCCGGTCTGGTCGGCAGGGCGACCCTGGATCGTCGCGCTTCTACGTTTCCTTCGAAGACGAGCTGATGCGGCTCTTCGGGCCGGAGCGGCTCGACTTCCTCCTGAGCAAGTGGCCGGAGAACGAGCCGCTGGAGGCCAGGATCACGAGCCGCATGATCGAAAACGCGCAGAAGAAGGTTGAGGCCCACAACTTCGAGATCCGGAAGCACCGTCTCCAATACGACGACATCATGAACCATCAGCGGGCGCTGATCTACGAGCAGCGGCGCCGCGTGTTGCTTGGCGAGGATCTGCGAAGCAGCGTTCTGGCCCACATGAGCGAGTTCGTGGAGGCGCGCGCGAAGGAGTTCGCCAGCCCCGAAGTCCACCCCGACGAGTGGAATCTGGAGTCGCTTCACCAGGCCCTCGCCGAGGTCTATCCGATCGGTGTGACTGCGGAACAGATAGGTGGATCTCGGCAGCATGAGGAGCTGGTCGAGTTCCTGCAAGACGACATAGCGGCGGCCTATCAGGAGAGGGAGCCGGCGGCCGGCGATGAGCAGATGCGAGAACTCGAGCGCCTGGTGACGCTCAGAGTCGTAAGCGCGCGGTGGGTAGACCACCTTGCTGCAATGGAGGACCTCGAAGAGGGCATAGGGCTCCGCGGCTACTCGGGGGTCGATCCTCTCGTCATCTATCGCAAGGAGAGCTACGACTACTGGCAGCGTCTGCTTGAGACGGTCCGGGAGGACATCATCCGGTTCCTCTTCCGCGTCGAGATACAGCGTCAAGAGTCGGAGGAGGAGCGACGCGCGAGGCTCGGCCTTGGACAGACGCCGCAAGGGCGGCCTGTGGAGGCATCGGAGGAGGACGGCCTCGCGGTGGCGGCGACCGCCACGAGTACATCGACTGCGCAGGCGCCTGGCGCCACCGCCCTGAAGGCACCTCCCAGCCGTCAAGCCCCGGCTCGGCGGGCCGGGCGGCGTACCGGGCCAAAGGTCGGACGCAATGATCCCTGCCCTTGCGGCAGCGGGAAGAAGTACAAGCGGTGCTGCGGTCGCGCCAGCGGCCGCTAGGCCACTTCATCTTGAGAGAGGTAGGTGATTCGCATTGGCTGATCTACGCGAGCTGCGAGAGCGCGCGGAGCAGATGCTCAATCAAGCGCAAGAACTGAGGGGTCGTCTTTGACCTCGCATCCCGCGAGGCGGAGCTGAGCGAACTCGAGGAGCAGGCCGCTGCCCCGGATGTCTGGAACGACCCCCAGGCCGCGCAGAAACTACAGGCCGACATCGCGCGACGGCGGCGGGAGCTCGACCCGCTCCGAGAGATGCTGTCCAAGGCGGAGGACACCGCCATCCTGGCCCAGCTGGCCGAGGAAGAAGGGTCCGGAACAGAGGCCGACGAGATAGCTGCGGGTCTAAAGGAAGTGGAGCGCATGATCGAGGAGCAGGAGATCATGCGGCTGTTCTCCGGTGAGTATGACTCGCACAACGGCATCATGCACATCAATGCGGGGGCAGGCGGAACCGAGTCCTGCGACTGGGTCGATATGCTAGCGCGCATGTACGGCCGCTGGGCCGAGCAGCACGGCTACTCCTGGGAGATCATCGACCGCACACCGGGCGACGAAGCGGGCAGCCGCAGCCTCACGGCGAGCATGACCGGCGATCATGCCTATGGCCGGCTGCACGGAGAGCGCGGAGTGCACCGTCTCGTCCGTATATCCCCCTTCGACTCCGCCAGTCGGCGGCACACTTCATTCGCGTCTGTCGACGTGATGCCCGAGGTCGAGGCGGCCGACGAGGTAGAGATAAGCCCGGATGACCTCAAGATCGACACGTTCCGCGCCAGCACCGCGGGAGGCCAGCACGTCAACAAGACCGACTCGGCGGTGCGCATCACTCACCTCGCCACCGGCATTGTCGTCTCCTGTCAGAACGAGCGCTCGCAGCACAAGAACCGCGCCTTCGCCATGCGCGTGCTCAGAGCGCGTCTGCTTGACCTCCAGCGACAGGAGCAGGAGAAGAAGCTGGCCGAGCTGCGCGGCGAGCAGACCGAGATCGCTTGGGGCCACCAGATTCGTTCCTACGTGCTGCACCCCTACCAGATGGTGAAGGACCATCGCACCGAGTACCAGACGGCGAACGCGGGAGCCGTGCTCAATGGCCAGATCGATGAGCTTCTCGAGGCATACCTGCGATATGACATGGAACTGCGCGCGAAGTCTGGTGCCCTTTAGGTCGTCGGGGCGACGTGTGAGATGAGGCGCAGATACAGCCTGCGGGACCTCGTCTGGTGGGTCCTCCGGCTCGTCAATCTGGCCCTGCTGTTCACGATCGCGGGGACCATCGGACTTCTCCTCGGCACGTTCTCGGGGATCTCGAAGATCATCCCGAACGCCCGCGACCTTGGGGGCATCCGGCCGGGGCAGTCCTCCCGCGTGCTCTCATCAGACGGCGAGCTGCTCGGACAGATTGCGACCGAGCATCGTCAGTTTGTGCAGCTCGAGGCAATCCCCGAAGCCCTGCCGAACGCATTCGTGTCGATCGAAGATCACGACTTCTACACACACCTAGGGGTGGATCCCCGGGGGATCGTCAGGGGGGTGCTCTACGGCCGAGGCACGAGCACCATTACGCAGCAGCTTGTCCGGAACGTCTACCTCAGTCAAGCCAGGACGCTTTCGCGGAAGCTGTCGGAAGTGGTACTGGCCGTCCAGCTCGAGCGAGCCTACACCAAGCCGGAGATCATGGAGCTCTATCTGAACCAGATCTACTTCGGGGAGGGCGCCTATGGCGTCCAGGTCGCGTCGAGGACCTACTTCGGCAAGGACGTCTCGGAGCTGGGCCTCGCGGAATGCGCCCTGCTGGCCGGGCTGCCGAAGCGGCCCGAGTACTACTCCCCGTTCGAGGACGAGCAGCGGGCGATCGACCGCCGGAACTTGGTGCTATCAATGATGGCCCAGCAGGGGCTCATCACCGCCGAAGATGGGAGAGAGGCGAAAGAGGCCCCGTTGGAGCTGGTGGCTGAGAAGAAACCGCTCAGGTCGGACACATACCGCGCCCCCTACTTCACGAACTTCGTGCTGCGGGAGGTCGTGAGGATGTACGGGGCAGACGCCCTCTACCGAGGCGGCCTCACTATCCAAACAACGCTCAACCTCGAGATGCAGGCGGCCGCCGAGGAGGCCGTGAAGTGGGGCATCGAGGACGTCAAGAGACGGAAGTTCAACTGCAACCAGATCGCGCTCGCGGCCCTGAGCTTACGGACTGGCGCAATCAAGGCAATGGTCGGCGGCGTCGACTATGGGCAGAGCCAGTACAACTTGGCGGTTCAGGGAGGGAGGCAGGCAGGATCGGCTTTCAAGCCCTTTGTCTACACGGCCGCTTTGGAGGCCGGTTTCACGCCGGACGCCACGGTGGACGACGCTCCCGTTACCTACCCTTCACTGGTCGGTGAGCCCTATACGCCGCGGAACTACGATGGGGAATACCACGGCCGGGTGAGCTTCCGTGAGGCCCTGGCGAAGTCGTACAATATCGCCGCGGTCAAGGTCGGCAGCGAGATCGGAATCGAGTCCGTGGTTGACGTGGCGAGGCGGATGGGGATCTACCATCCGATGGATCCCTACCTCTCGCTCGCCATCGGCTCCTGCGATGTGGCGCCCCTCGAGATGGCGGCCGCCTATGGCGTCTTCGCAACCAGAGGGATGCGCACCGAGCCGTTCGGCATTCGCAAGATCCAGGACGCGACCGGTCGCACGATCTTCGAGCATAGGGCAGTGACGTGGCGCGCGCTCAATGAGCAGGTGGCCGAGCAGATGCACAGCATGCTCTCCGGCGCGACCCGGAGCGGAGGGACAGGCTGGTACGTCGGAAGCGCCCTCAACTTCCCGGCGGCCGGCAAGACGGGCACGTCGAACGAGTACAAGGACGCCTGGTTCGTCGGCTACACGGACACGCTCGTCGGCGCCGTCTGGACGGGCAACGAGCCACCTGCACCTACCGCGCCGCGCGGTCGGAAGAAGGGGATCTCGGGAGCGACCATCCCCGTTCCCGTCTGGGTGCGGTTCATGAGGAAGGCGCAGCCTATCATGGCGGCGTCCCAGGAGAGGGAGGATCAGCTTCGCGTGATCCACATCAGGGCCACCCAGCAAGGGGCCGACGAGGCGCCGGAGCAGCCCGGCGAGCCCGCCGAAGACCTAGCGGAGGCCCCCACGACGACGAAGCGGGTCTGCCCGACCTCCGCCTTGTTGGCAGGGCCTCATTGCCCGCGGGCCGTCCCGGTCACGTACGACCTCGGCTCGGGCGCGGAGCCGCCGACCGCGGTCTGCGACGTGCACACCTCCCCGCTCGAGATCGAACCCGAGGGTCCAGCATCGCTTGAGCCTCCTGAGCCTGAAAGCCCGGTGGATGAGCGGGTCACTCTCCCCATTTGCGCGATCACCGAGAAGATCGCGACTGCTCGTTGTCCTCTCGTCGTCAACCGCACCTTCAAGAACGCGAGCGAAGCGCCCAAGGAGAGCTGCGAGCGACACATGCGCAGCTCTCTGGGACCATAGCCACAGGAAGTCGGCACCATGACACGGGCTTTCCGCATCGGACGCGTATTCGGAATCGACATCGAGATCGACTATACGTGGTTCATCATCTTCCTCATCATCGTGGTGGGGCTTTCCAGCGGCTGGTTTGCGCGGTATCTCCCCAACGTCTCGCCGGGCGTTCGGTGGCTGATAGCCGGGGCGACCACCCTGCTCTTCTTTGGCAGCGTGCTCCTCCACGAGCTGTCGCACTCCATAGTTGCGCTGCGATCGGGGCTCAAGATCAGCGGGATCACGCTGTTCCTGTTCGGCGGCGTATCGAAGATGACCGACGAGCCGAGATCGCCCGGGGTCGAGTTCAGGATGGCGATCGCCGGCCCGCTCATGAGCCTCGCCCTGGCGGCCGTCTTCCTCACGGCATCCTACTTCGTCGGCCAGCTGCCGGGCGCCAAGGTACTTCGGACGATGTTCCACTGGCTGGGCGTGGTGAACGGGATGCTCGCAGTCTTCAACTTGCTCCCCGGATTCCCATTGGACGGAGGCCGGGTGCTGCGGGCGGGGCTGTGGCACTGGATGGAGAGCCTCGGCGACGCCACGCGCATTGCGGCCTCGTTCGGGCAAGGCTTGGGCGTGCTCATGATCGTCGGCGGAGTCTTCGTCTTCTTCACAACCGGCGGCTTTGGTGGGCTGTGGCTGGCCTTCATCGGCTGGTTCTTGATGCAGGCCGCGCAGCAGAGCTACCAGCAGCTCGTCCTGCGCCAGGCACTGTCGGGCGTGCCGGTCAGCAGTGTGATGACCGAGGAGGTCGATACACTGCCGTCCGACATCACGCTCGACCGGGTCGTGAACGAGTACATCATGACGCACAATCACCCGGCCTTCCCCGTGTCGGACGGCGGCCAGGTGATCGGGTTGCTCTGCCTCCCCGACGTGCGCAGCGTGCCGCGAGAGAGCTGGGGGCACGTGACCGCGGGAGAGGCCGCTCCGCCGCTGTCCGAGCACAACACGATTGCCCCGAATGCCGACGCCTGGAATGCTCTCGTGAGGATGAGCGCGGAGAACTGCGGCAGGCTCGTGGTCCTGGAAAACGGCATCCTGCGAGGCATCATAAGCCGGACCGACATCATGCGCCTGATGAGGAACCGGCTCGAACTGGGTCTCTAGCAGCGCGGCCGTGAGGACCCGCCACCTGATGCTCGCCGCTGCCGCCGCCCTCGCCGTTACGCTGCTGATCCTCGCGAGCAGCAGCCGTGCGCGCCGGGCACGCAGCCCCACAACCCGGACCGCGCCTACCGCCGACCTATCATCCCTGCCCGACGAGTGCCCGATCGACGGCGAGCGCGTGGTGGTGATCCAGAAAGCAGAGCGCGCGCTCGGCCTCTACATCGACGGGGGGCTCGCGCGCTCCTACCCCATCGGCCTCGGCCGCCGGCCCGAGGGACACAAAGAGCGAGAGGGCGACGGCCGCACACCGGAGGGCGAGTACTACGTTTGCACCCGCAACCCGCGCTCCAGGTTCCATCTCTTCCTGGGCATCTCGTATCCCAGTCAGCTCGACGCACAGCAGGCCCTCATCGCGGGGCGGATCACACAGCAGCAGCACGATGCAGTAGTGACGGCTGTGAGGGCAGGGAGCCAGCCGCCGTGGGACACCCCACTCGGCGGGGAAATCGGGCTTCACGGGGGCGGGGCCGGCACCGACTGGACGCTCGGCTGCATCGCGCTGGACAACGAGGCAATCGAGGACCTCTGGGACACACTCCGGCTCGGTGACCCCGCCTTGATAGAGCCCTGAGGCGCGTGGCGACTCTAGGCCGGGAGGGACTTCTCGTAGGGGGCCGTCATCACACCTCTCTCCGTCACGATGCCGGCTACCAACTCCGTGGGCGTCACGTCGAAGGCGGGGTTGAAGACAGGTGCATCCGCCGGCGCAGACGGACTTCCGGAGAACGAACGCACCTCCTCGGGACCGCGCTCCTCGATCGGGATTGCCGAGCCGTCGGCGAGTGACAGGTCGACCGTGGACATAGGCGCGGCGATGTAGAAGGGAAGACCGTGATGCCTGGCCAGCACGGCGAGGGAGTAGGTCCCGATCTTGTTCGCCGTGTCGCCGTTCCGGGCGATGCGGTCAGCGCCAGCGATCACCAGATCGACCATCCCCCGGGCCATGCAAGTACCGGCCATGCCGTCCGTGATCAGGGTGGCGGGAATGCCGTCCCGCATCAGTTCCCACATGGTGAGTCGCGCGCCTTGGAGCAGAGGCCTGGTTTCACAGGCTAGCACGCTGACCGACTTGCCTGACCGATGGGCCGCCCGGATGATGGCGAGCGAGGTGCCGATGCCGCCCGTGGCGAGAGAGCCCGCGTTGCAGATGACCAGCACCGTCGCGCCTTGCGGAATGAGCGGCGCGCCATGGTCGCCAATCGCGCGGCAAGTTTCGGCATCCTCCTCGTGGATCGCCCGCGCCTCGCGGAGCAGCTCGTCGGCGGTCGCTCCGGCCTCGGCCCGCGACACCATCCGGTCGATAGCCCAAAAGAGATTGCGTGCGGTCGGCCGAGTGGCGCGGAGCAGATCCGCAGCGCGCGTTACGCGGCCCATGACTGATGCCTCATCGCCACGCGCGGCGAGGGCGAGGCCGTACGCGGCCGCGATGCCGATCAGCGGGGCGCCGCGCACGCGGAGAGAGCAGATCGCCTCCGCCACCTCCGCCACGCGCGTGCACCGCACAGATTCTTCACCATGTGGCAACAGCGTCTGGTCGAGGATCACGACCTCGCCGTCCACCCATTCGATCGGCCGGATCGCTGACTGTGGCATTGCCGTCTCGCCCTCCCGCGCTGTCAATTCCGTCGAGAACGGACTATAATCCTGAGGCGGAGCCAGACTGCACCGAAAGAGTCTCAGCAGCCGTGCGCATGCGAAGCTGCCCCCATTGCGGGGCCGACAACAGCACCAAGCGGCAGACCTGCTATCAGTGCCAGAACGAACTGCGGCCGGAGGCCGGCCCTGATCCGGCGCGCTCTGCTCCCGCCTCCCGGTGGGAGGCCATCGAGCTCACTCGGCAGGGCTCCGTGCGCCGCTCCGAGCATCCTGCTCCAGACGCGAGTTCGGTCTCGCCGCCGCGTGCCCCTGCCGCCGCGGAGCGTGAACCGCGCAGGTACATCCCTTCGCGCCGCAGCAGCCTCGGCCATGTGCGCAGGATGGGCGTGTTCTTCCAGGAGCTCCATACTCTCACCGGGAGCGGCATTGCTGTCGCGCCGGCCTGCCGCGAGGTCGAGCGCCGTGCACCAGGACAACTCCGCGCGGTGGCGGCCGACATGGCTCAGGCCGCCGAATCGGGAGAGCCCATCTCCACTGTCATGGAGAGCCACTCAGGTCTGTTCTACCCGTGGCACATGGGTGTCGTCAGAGCGGCCGAGGCGGGAGGCTTCCTCCCGGAGGCCTTCGAGCAGATCGCCCGCGCCTACGAGGTAGAGTGGGAGACGCGCTCGGCCCTTCGGCTCAGGCTCTTCGTCTACGGCGCGCTCGGCATCCCAGCGATACTCGTCTCCGCGCCACTGCTCCTCACCGTCGCAGAGCCCATCCCCGAGGCAGGGTGGACTCCGGCGCTCGTGCTCACCACGGTTCTGCGCTACTCCCGGACGGTATCCCTGCCGATCGCCGCCGGCCTCCTCGGGCTTGTCCTGCTCTGGCAGGTGCTGTCTGCGAGTGCGTGGTTCCAGGATCTGCAGCGGCGGATCGTGCTGCGTCTCCCTGTCGCCGGCCGTATCGCGCAGGCCACGGCGCTGGACCGCTATCTCGCGACCCTGGGGCTCATGCTGCGAGGGGGGCTGCCCATAGCCTCGGCTGCGGAAGAAGCGGCGCTGGCGGCCGGCAACCCAGTCCTGACCCCCAAGCTCCTCGAATTCGTCCCGGCCTTGCGGGAGGGCGTTCCGCTGTCGAGCCTGCTCGCCCAGGCGCGCCTGTTCGACCCGGATACGCTCAACATGGCCGCCACGGGAGAGGCCTCGGGCAGCCTGCCGGACATGCTCTCGCGCGCGGCCGCCTACTACCGCGAGGACAGTGCGGCCAAGCGCATGATGCTCGTGCGCGCGGGAGGCATCGCCGTTGGCGTGCTCTACTTCTGCGTCTTCGGGATCCTGATGTACCTGGGCATGCGGATCCTCTACGACTTCTACTTCCGGGTCGAGTCATGGGTGGGCGGCGAGGACCTGGGTGGTGTCAACTGGTAACGCGTTCCCGTTCCGCGTGGGCAATGGAGGAGACGAGTTGAGACTCGGTGTCGACGATATGTGCTTCGCTTGCGGCGAGAAGAACCCAATCGGCTTGAAGCTCGCCTTTCGCTTTGAGGGCGACGAGTATGTGACTGAGTTCGAGGTCAGACCCGAGTACCAGGGCTGGGCCGGCATCGTCCACGGCGGCCTGCTCGCGACAGTGCTCGATGAAGCGATGGCGCGGCTGCTGTGGGAGAAGGAGCTGAACGCCATCACCGGCCGACTGACCGTCCGCTACCACGAGCCGGTGAAGGTGGGCGAGAGGCTGACCGTGCGGGCGCGCATCACTAAGGATCGCTCCCGCTTGATCGAGACCGAGGCGCGCGCGACGAACGCCGAAGGGGCACTCGTGGCCGAGGCGACGGCAGTGAGTATGGGCGTCTAGTCGTCCTCTTCCTCGAAGGCCTCGCGGCCTTCGTGCAGCAGCCAGGGCACCATGAGCAGGGCCGCGACGGGATCGGCCCACCACCAACCGGCGAGGGCGTTCGCGACCAGACCCAGGAGCAGGGCGAAGGAGAGGTAGGAGCAGGCGAGGGTCTCCTTTGCCTCCGCGGCGAGGGCCGGGCTGGGAATCTCGCGGGCCGCGCGGAGCTTCCCCCAGGCGACGAGCGGCATGATGACAAGGGAGGCGGCCGCGAGGATGATGCCGACGAGGCTCTCCTCGGGCTGGCCGTGCCCGGCGAGGGTCCACACGGCCAGCGCGAGCACGTAGGCCGCGAGCGCGAAGAAGGTGGCCCCGACGAAGCGATGGACGCGGCGCTCGGCAGCCTCGACGACCTCCTCCCCTGCCCCGCGAGCGTCCACGCCGAGCCGCCAGAAGAGGACCGAGGCCGCGGCGAGCTCGATGATGCTGTCCAGCCCGAAGCCGATCAGCGCGATGCTGTCGGCGACCACGCCCGCCCAGATGGCGAGACCGGCCTCAACCGCGTTGTACCCCATCGTCGCCCCGACGAGCCAGAGCCCGAGGCGGGTCCAGTTGCGCGGTGGAGACGACTCCTTCATGGGCTCTTTTCCACCTGTCCACCCAGGGAGGCAAGGAGTCCTCTCACCTCCGGCTGGGCGCGGTTGATATCCAGGCTTCTCTCCAGGAGGCGGCGCGCGTCTTCTTGTCTATCCGTCTGCGCATAGGCAAAGGTGAGGTTCTTCAGCGCGAGCAGGTTCGCGGGGTCATACTGGAGGGCCGTTTCCAAGGAGGCGATGGCGGCCTTGATGTCCCCGCGACGGCCGTAGATGGAAGCGAGGTTGGCGTGCGCGTCGGCATAGTCGGGCTTGAGCTCCAGCGCGCGGCGGAAGTGGTTTTCGGCCTCGTCGAGGCGGCCGGCACGGCCGTAGAGCACACCCAATCGGTTGTGGAGGACAGCGTCGTCGTGGCGCTCGAGCGCGCGCTCGTAGAGAGCGAGGGCGCGCTCGCTCCTCCCCTGCTCCGCGTAGCGCTGGCCGACCTTGGCGAAGACCGATGGAAGATCAGCGCCCAGCGACAGGGCGCGCTCATAGAGGCCATCGGCGAGGCCGGGAGCTCCCGACTCCCCGGCGGCGTCGGCCCGGACGAGGAGGTAGCGGCAGGCGAGCAGCGCCTGCTCGCTGCCGTAGATGAAGTGCTGGCGGTCGAGATCGAAGTGGAAGTTGGTGGCGAGGGGATCCGGCGCCCGCGCGCGCCACTGCACTTCGAGGTCGGCTGGCACGATTCGATAGATGCATCCCCAAGGCACCTGCGCGAAGCCGGCGAGGGTAGCCTCTGGCTGCCGGTCGACGGTGTAGACGGGCGTGCCCGCGGCGAGCGCATCGGCGACGAAGCGCGGCTCAGCAGACACCTCGAGCTCGCTCGCCGACCGCGCCGCCTTCTCGGTGGGCGCGATCCCGCGTTCGAGCCGAGAGAACAACTGGAGTTCAGGCGCTTCGCGCGCGACATGCTTCAGGTAGAGCAGCGCAAAAGTCGGGTTCGTACTCGGGAGGATGATGGCGCAGTCCGGCTCGGCCACCGCGAGGATATCCCGGGCATTGTCCAGGACAAAGGTCTGATCCGAGAGGTCGTTGGCTCGGAAGTTGAGGCCGAGCGCCAGAGCGGGGAGCAGTAGACAGAGCGCCGCGGCGGAGCGCGGAGCATTGTGGGCGCGAGCCCAGTTCAGGAGAGCCTGGAGTCCGTAACCCATCCAGATCGTGAGAACGAGCACCGCGGGGAGGTAGTAGACGTCGATCTCCCAGGGGATGTCGTAGCCGACGGCCCAGACTACGGTGACGAGGGCCATGGCGGCCGTCGCCCAGCAGAGGGCGCGGTCACGGCGCCAGAGGGCCAGCAGGCCCCCGAGCGCGAGGGGTAGGCCGGGCCAGGTGAGCTGGGCGGGAAGCGCGCGGAGGAAGGCGATGAAGTCAGCGGCCATATCGCTCAGTGGCTGGTGGAACATGTGGCCGCGATACTGCTCGGCCGTGAGATAGCGCCACCAATGGGCGAAGGTCTCGGGATTGCCCCAGTCGATGGGCGGGTCGGCGGCCGACCGAATCGGCGCGTAGACGTGCAGCGCGAAACCCAGCAGCGCAAGTGCGGAAGCGGCAAGGAGGGTACGCCCGCGAAGCCAGACCGTGCGGTCGGTGAGTGTGATGAAGAGAAGGTAGGCCGGCAGCAGCAGCGCGTGCTGGTAGTGGACGGCGAGGCCGAGCCCGAGGGAGAGGCCGAACCAGAGGAGCGGCGCGTCCCGGTTGGCCGAGGGGAGCGTCGGTCCCGGATGCGTCGTGTCGGGTCGGGGCGCGGACGAGGTCGGCCGCGCCCGCCACGCGAGGAGTAGCCCAAGCTGCACTACCAGCAGCAAGGTGCTGAGTGTGTACACCTCTGCTATGGTCGCCTGTCGCCAGAACGTCGCCGAGAAGGCGAAGGTCAGGGCGGCCGCTGCCGCCGGCATTCGTCCTAGCCCGGCGCTGGCACTGAAGATGAACAGTCCGGTGGCGGCCGCCGCGCCCATCACGGCCGAAAAGAGATTCGCGCGGAAGGCCGGCTCCCCGAGGGGAACGAGTCCCACGAAGGCTTTGCCGAGCAAGCAATAGAGGGGGAACCCTGGTGGATGCGGCACGCCCAGGGCCCACACGCAGACGATGTTCTCGCCGCTCCCCTCCACGAATACGGTCGGACAGAGGGTCGCGCAGTACCCGGCCAGCGCCACTGCGAACACAGTCACCGAGGGCCAGCCGTTGCGTAGAAGACGGCGAGCACGAGTTGACATGAACTTGCCCCGCCTCGCGACGTTCCTCGCCTCAGAGAGGGCCCTCCCTGCCGAGAGAGCTTACCACGAAGTTGCGACACGCAGGCCGACTAGGCGTGGCTCACCGCCATCAGTCGCCGCACCGCGGGCGGCAGCTCGGACACGTCGTCCACCAACCCATCTGCCCCCTCCAGCTCGCCCCGGCCGCCATAGCCGTAGGCCGCTCCTATCACCAGGATGCCGTTGGCCCGAGCGGCGCCCACATCGTCCTCGCGATCCCCAATGACGACCGCCGGTCTCGATCGCAGATCCCGCAGCAGATCGGCCACCATCTCCACTTTGCCGGCGTCCTCTTCGCTCCGCCAGCGGACCCGATCGAAGAACTCCAGCAGATGGTGGGCCTGGAGCACAGTGCGCACGTAGGCCTCTGGGCCGTTGGAGCAGATGCCCATCTCATGGACTACGCTCCGCAGTTCCGCCAGGCATTCCCGCGCACCGGGGTAGAGCTGGCCCGTCTCCGAGACCATCTCCCGCTCCTTCTCCCACACGGCCGCCGCTATGTCTGCCGCACGCCCGCCGGGAACCCGTCCGTCAAGCCAGGCCTGGAATTCCTCGTCGGGCTTGCCGAAGAACTGCCGCACCTCCATCTCGGAGGGGGGCGCGAGTCCGTGCTCCCCGAATACCGATCTGATGGCGGGAATGGTCGCGCTTTCGGTTCGGAACAGAGTGCCGTCTATATCGAGTATGGCAAGACCGCGCTCCGATGTCGTCAAGTCCCAATCTCACTTGGCCGGCGTCCGCGTCGTCTTCCGGCCTTGGGCTGTGCCTGCCCGCGGCCCGGTATGGCCCCGTCTGCCGGGGTCTCCGGCTCGAGGCCGTCTCGGGCCGGCCACGCGTCGCGCCGGGCGGACATCTGCACCTCGTCGCGCCGGGACCGCCGTCGGTCGGGCTCGTAGACGGCGGGTCGGAACCCGGCCTTCTCGTAACATCGCAAAGCGCGGCGGTTCTCGCGGTGACACGACAGGCGGACCTCGCGAAGCCCTAGCTCAAGGAAGGCGTGGTCGAGTAGCTTCGTGGTCGCGGCCGTGCCGTAGCCCTTATCCCAGAGCCGCCTCTCGCCGATCATGATTCCCAGGAAGGCGATCCCGGGCTCGCTGCCTATGCCGCGCAGTCCGCATGTCCCTATGGGCCTTCCCTGCTCATCTTCGATGATGAAGCCCCGTTGGTGCTCCTTGTCAGTCAGTATGCTCGCGATCCACGAGCGCTCTTGTGCCAGCGTACGCGCAGGCTGGAGCAAGCCCAGGAACCGGTGAACCTGCGGATCGCAGACCCAACGGAAGCAGATCTCCGCGTCACTGATTCGGATCGGTCGGAGGCTGACTTGCGGCATGCTGCTGTAGCTTCGCCGACCCCCCCTGCCCCCCTTCGCGCGGGCCGGTTCTTTACACGCCATGCATGCTTTCCGTATAATGTCCCCCGGTGCGCCCGCGGAGCTAGGGCGCACCGTGAGGTGAGAAATGGCACCGAGTCGCAGTCTGGGTGGGCCCAACTTCCGCCGCCAGGCGCTCGTCACTGGCGTCCTCGCGGGGATGTGTCTGCTGCCGATCGGGCCCGCCGCCGCCCTTCGTCTCCCCACCGACGAGCAGACCCGGCGCGTGCGTGTCCACCTCATGTGGAACCGGGAATACCTCTCCATCGCGGTCAGGGTGCCGGACACAATGATCACGGCCGCCAACACCGCGCCTATGTCTGTCCCCGAGCAGGACGACGCGATAGAGTTCGACTTCGAGATGCCGGGCCGGTCGGCCCATCGACTCATCATCAGCGCCGCGGGCGGCATGACGCTCTACTCCCGAGATAGCCGGGGCCAATGGCGAGCCGATCGCTCCTGGGTCTCAGGGCCCCGTACCCTCAAGTACGCGGTGTCCGTCGAGGGCACCATCAATCACCCTCGCGACGAGGACAGCGGCTTCGCGGTTGAGTGTGCCATCCCCTGGGAGTTCCTGAGTGAATCAGCTCCCGCTGGCGTCGACATCGGCTTCAACGTTGTGTGTTGGATGCAGGGCGAGAACGAGGGCATCGCCAGCTGGTCGCCCTCCGTGCGGGAGCCGAGGCAAGTCGGCGATGCCGCGCGCTGGGGGACGATGCATGTCAGGCTCGGCTCAGGGCTGGCGAAGGCCACCGGAACCTGGGTCCCCTGCCCCATCGTCGCCCAGACACCTTTCATCGATGGCAGATTGGCCGCTGACGAGTGGCTGGCCGCGGCGACGCTCGAGTTTGACAAGCCGGAGCCGCTCATCGACTCTCTGCCGGAGTTGCGGGAGAAGAGCGCTGCCACCACCACGCTGATGGCAATCTACCGGTACGACTGGCGCGGCGGCCTGACAGCGCAGACCGGCGCGCCTCTCTGGACGGCAGACGGCGCGCCTGCCACCAGCCACCAGCCGCAAGGTGGCGCAGGCCCGTGGGTCAGCTACGACAGGGTTGACTGGCACGCCGGGCAGGTGCAGGAAGTCCAGCGGGCCGGGATCGATGTCATCCTTGCACGGTATTCCGGAGAGGAGGGCGCGCGGCGGAGCTGGGCCCGCATCGGTCTGCTCCGACTAGGGCAAGCCCTGAAGGAGCGGCGCGCTCGGAACGTCGGCTATCCACTGGTCGGGATGATGCTGGACACGGCCGCACTCCAGGGCGTCGATCTGACTTCGGATGCTGGCAAGCAGCTGTTCTATGGCATGGTCCGGGAGTTCTTCCTCCACTTACCCAGGGAGTTCTGGGCCGAAGTCGGCCGTCCGCTGGACGGCAGCGCACCCGGGGGAGTTCCCGTCCTGCTGGGAGAGCCCGAGGGATTGGCCAATTGGGACGGAGGCTTCCTCAACTTCAGCCAGGCGCGCTTCGGCCAGGACTTCGGAGGCGCACGGCTTGTCTGGCTCGGCAGCAGCGCGTGGCGGCGCGATGGCGCCGAGCTCTATTCGCATATCGACCTGCCGCAGCGAACCGGCTTCACCGTTTCGGGTCCCGTCGGGGCGAAAGCAGTAGCGCTCTCCCCCGGTCACTGTCCGCCGCCCGGAACAAGCGGGACCATACGGGCCCGAGCTGAGGGACGGCCCTACCGCAGCGACTGGCAGCGTGCCCTGGCCGCCGAGCCCGAACTCGTGGTCGTCGATAGCTGGAATGACTACGCCAACGGGACGGAGATCGGCCCGAGTCGGCAGTACGGCATTCTCTACGTTGACACCACTCGCTACTTCCAGGCACGTCTCGGAAGCCAGCAGCCGCACCGCCTCGTGCTGAGGCAACACAGTGCGCCAGCTCCGGCTGTCGCCGGAAGCGACTGCCTGGCAGAGATCCTTGTGGAGAACACCAGCACCGAAGATGTGCGGACAAGTGCTCGGGTATCTGTCGACTGCGAGCTCCGGCGACTCGCAGACGGCGCCGTCGTCCGCACTGACAAGGGCGCCCAGGCACTCCTCGTCGGTGCCGGGCAGACCGCGCGCGTCCCGGTGCGGATTGTACTGAGAGACAACGAGGAACGTCCGCTCGCCCCGGACGACTATGTCTACACGCTCCGACTTCTGCGCAGGAAGGTCGCCTACTTCCAGTCTGAGTGGTTCACGAGCACTCTCGCCGAGTTGAGCGTCCCGATTCGCGTCGGCGGCGCTCCGCCCTACAAGGCCACGCTGATCAGCTCCTCACTGCCAGCGGCCGTTGCAGCAGGCGCAACGCGAGAGGTCTCTGTGCGTCTCCGGAACGACGGCACCGAAACGTGGCAGCGCGGTCGAGTCGAGCTCTCCTACCACTGGACGCGGCGCACGGACGACCCGGCCCTTCCATCTGACGATGCGACTGAGGTCGTCTTCTGGGACGCCGGTCGCGTAGAGCTTCCCAGGGACGTGCCGCCGGGGGATGTCGTTTCGCTGGCCGTTCCCCTCGTCGCAAACGGCCACGACGGTGGACCGCTGGCGCCAACGGGACCACAAGATCTCTGGCACTACCGCGTTCAGTGGGACCTGGTGGAGGGCGACGTCAACTGGCTCTCCTCCCACGGAACCGGGCCCAGGGACGAAGCGATCCAGGTGGCGCGGCGTGGAAGCGGGGCTGTGATCGAGTCAGTGTCCGCGGCGGCAGAGCTGGATGCGGGGGATTCGACGAGCATTGAGCTCGTCGTTGCCAACGGGAGCGAGGAGCTTCTTCCCGCCGGCGAGGCGCGAATCGCCATCCGCTGGCATCGCTGGGACGGGCGATCAGCCGATGTGCACGTGGCGCCGGTCGGCCTGCCCATCGACGTTGACGCCGGCACGCGCGCGTTCGTCACGGTCCCAGTCATCATCCCGCCCGAGCCGGGGCCATATCGGCTCACCGCTTCCGTGGAAGTCGGCGGGGGAGATCTCGACTCCTCCCATCAGCACCTCGACAACTGCAGTGCTCCAACCCAAGTCTTCGTGCGCGCAGACCGCTTCCGTGCCATCGATCTTTCTCCGTATGCGAACGTCATGGCCGTCGTCCCCGACAGCTACCGGGCGCAGGGAGACTTCGATGGGCGGGGACGGAGTTTGCCCGCCGAGTGGCTACCACCTGACCCGTTTGGGCCCCGCGACCAGCTCTACCCGTCCGGGTATTACGCTCCCGGGCACCCGCGCGATGACATCGTGTTCTCCTTCCCCTCGGCCAGCGGGAGCGTCGGAGCAGCAGTGGCCTGCACCGGCCAGTCGATCCCCCTTGGTGAGGCGGGCGCCACCAAGGTCCACATGGTGGCGGCCAGCACGCGTGGAGCTCACGAAGCGGCGTTCGGCCTGACCAGTGCGACGGGCGAGGCGGAATCGGTCAGCGTGATGGTTCCCTCCTGGGACGAGAGCCCGGCCGGAGCGCCCTTCGCCCTCTACTGCCCCTACGTGCGGACGTTCTCGGAGGACATACTGCAGAACGTCTACCTCTATCATCTCACTCTGACACCTCGGGCTGGCGCTGCCGCTTCGTTGGGGCTTCCAGAAGCGCCATGGGTGAAAGTGCTGGCGATCACTGTAGAATCGCCGTAGCCCGGCGGCCCGTAGCCCACGTGGGTGGAGAAACCGCACTCGGAGGCATCGTCTTGGGGAACTGGCTCATAAGGAACGCCACTATCGTCACCATGGACGACGGCCGTCGCGTCTTGACCGACACCGACCTGCTGATCGAAGGGAACGAGATCAAGAGCTTACACCCGAGCGGCACCGGGCCCTCAGAGCTGCCGGAGGACCGGGTCATAGACGGCTCGGGCCTCGTCGCGATCCCCGGCTTCGTGAACTCGCATACGCATTGTGCCATGACGCTCCTCCGCGGATACGCGGATGACATGCCGCTCATGCCCTGGCTGCAGGAGCGGATCTGGCCTGTGGAGATGAAGCTCAGCGAGGAAGACGTGTACTGGGGCACGTTGTTGGGCATAGCGGAGATGATCCGCGCCGGGGTGACATGCTTCAACGACATGTACCATTACTTCGAGGCGGCTGCCCGGGCCGCTATCGACGCGGGCATGAGGGCGGTGGTCTCGGGCGTGCTCTTGGCCTTCCTCCCGGATGCGGATGAACGCCTCGACCGGGCCATAGAGTTCGCCCGCGACTGGAAGGAGCGAGGCGACGGTCTCGTCGTGACGATGCTCGGGCCGCACGCGCCCTATACGGTCCCCGATCACTTCCTGCAGAGAGTGGTGGAGGGCGCGAAGTCGGCTGAGGTGGGCATCCATATCCATGTTTCAGAGACGGCAGGCGAGGTCGCGGACAGCCAGCGGGACTTCGGGCAGACGCCGGTAGAGCGGCTCGATAGACTCGGCGTTCTCGATGCCACGCCGGTGGCGGCCGCCCACTGCGTTCACCTGAGCGATGGCGACATCGAGACACTGGCCGCGAAGCGCGTGGGCATATGCCACTGTCCGGGCAGCAACATGAAGCTTGCCTCGGGCGCGGCCCCCATCCCCAAGTTGTTGGCAGCGGACGCCGTCGTCGGCATCGGCACAGATGGACCGGCCAGCAACAACAACCTTGACATGATGGAGGAGGTGAGGCTCTCCGCGCTCCTTCACAAGCTACAGAGCGGCGACCCGACCGCCGTGCCCGCCTGGCGCGCCCTCGAGATGGGAACCCGCGGCAGCGCGCGCGCCCTCGGCATAGGCGACCGCGTCGGGCAGATCAAGCCCGGCATGAAGGCCGACATCGCGCTGATCGACTTCCGCCGACCTCACCTCTTCCCCCGGCACGATGTCATTTCGCACCTCGTTTACGCGGCGCGGGCCGGCGACGTCCACACGGTCTTCATCAATGGCCGGCCTGTGATGCTGAACCGGGAGCTCCAGACCCTGGATGAGCCGCGGATCTTCCGGGAGGTGACCGACCGGCTGGAGCGGCTGACCTAGTGTCCCCGCCGCACGCTGACCCGCTGCCTGGCTCGGCCGACCTCGACCCGGTGCCATCGACGCGCCGGGCGGAGCGCCGCGGGCTCTTCCGGTCCCTGGAGCGCATCTACGCAGAGCTGCCCACTACCGTCTGCGAGAGCTGCGCTCGGTGCTGCTTCGAGAGTCCTGGGGTATTCTACGTCGAGTACCTCTACCTGCTGGACTCGATCGGCGCCTACGCCGAAGGCCACAGGGAGGACATCGCCAGACGCGCCTTCGGTGAGTTGCTCTTCTCCTGGGTCGAGCCGGACCGGACGTGCATCTTCCTCCAGTCCCGCCGCTGCGCCATCTACGAGCGTCGTCCGCTCGCCTGTCGCCTCTTCGGACTCGTGCCGGCCCTCGAGCGGGAGCGCGCTGAGGCCGAGGCACGCCTGGCGGCACGCCAGCAGGCCCGACGCCTGCGGCAGTTCGGCATTGAGGTGCCAGAGGCGGTGGTGCGCCGCTCACTGGCCAGCTGCGACAAGGTGACAGATGCCGCCGGCCGCGATGTCACCGTCGACGGCGAAGCGTATGCCGCAAGGGTGGCCAGGCTCGATGCGGCTCTTCTGCCGAAGCAGACCGTGATAGAGGAGTTCTGCTTCCATTCCCTCCCGGAGCGGCTGGCCTATGCCGCGTTCGGAGCAGATGCCGTGGAGGGGATGCGCACACAACTGCTGAGGCGAGCTCAGGCGGGAGCGACAGCGGAGCAGCTGGTGAGTCTCGTGCTCCGACAGGCCAGGCTGCCCACGCCGTTCAAGACACGGGGCAGCCGCGCCTGCGGGACCTGACACGCGGCCGGCTTCACCTCCGACGCGTGGAAGCTCGCGCCGTGTTGGCGCTAGAGCGGCAGCACGTTACTCGCGTGGGGTCCCCTGTCTCCGTCCTGGCGGTCGAACTGAACCTGCTGACCTTCTTCGAGAGTCTTGAACCCGGGCATTTGGATAGCCGAGTAGTGGACAAAGACGTCTACGCTTCCCTCGACTTCAATGAACCCGTAGCCCTTCTGCGCGTTGAACCACTTGACCCGCCCCCGCGCCATGTCCGTACCTCCCTTGGTCCGCCGTTCACCCGACGGGCGAAGCAGTCAGGCGGAAGTTAGCACAAGGCGCGTCGTGCTGTCAAGGCAGGAAGCGATTACTGCAGGTTGGGAGACTTTCATGCACGGCTACGGGGTCAGCTCGGCCAGGAAGCGCCGGTAAACAGGGCACTGCCGATAGCCCTTCTCGGCACTCAGACACCACGTGCGATCCACCGGGTCTTCGACCGACACGTCCCGGTCTTCCTCGTCCACGTCTTGGTCTTCCCGCAGAAGGCAGTCGCCGTTTTGGTTCGAGAAGTGCGGGCAGGGCACGCGTCCCCTCCTCCGATGGGATCAGGACGACTTGGAGGAGGACTCCTTGTCGCTCTCAGAGACCTCCTCGCCTATCTCCTTCACAGACTTCCGGAACTCCTTCACTCCCTGGCCAAGTGAACGAGCCAGCTCCGGGAGCCGCTTCGCGCCGAACAGCAGCAGCACGAGCACGAGGATCCCGACAATCTCCGGCGGTCCGAGTGTCCACGCTAGCATGGGTCCGTTCTCCAGTTCTGTCCCCGCAGGGACCACTGCCGATTATAGCCCCCGGCACGGCGAGTGGCAAGGCCCCGGGCACGAAGCTTGACGCAGATAATCCCATTGCCTACAATAGCCCTTACCGGTGCCGAGGTGGCGGAACTGGCAGACGCGCTAGGTTCAGGACTTAGTGGGCTTACGCCCGTCGGGGTTCGACTCCCCGCCTCGGCACCAGCTCGCGTCCGTCCCCGTCAGTGACCGCTGCGCGGCCGCGTCCAGAAGGCGACCGGCTGAGCCTCCTGCCCCCTATGACTCGCGGCAGCGGGTCCTCTGGCTTCTGACGCACTCCCCCGCCCCCCCGGGCTGCGGCGAGTACTTCCACGGCAGGATTGCCGGCTCACGCAGCCGAAATGTGCGGCGGAGGGACTCGCTGTGCTGACGTCACCACACGGGCCTGGCTACGAATGGTGCGATGCACTCCCCATCGCTGGCGTGCGATGCGTCACGCCGGGAGAGAAGAAGCTGATCGCGGGCGTGAAAGTCCGGCGCTTGCCTGCTTTCCCTGACGAGCGCGGGGTGCTCACGGAAATCCTGCGTGCTGACGATCCAGAGTATCCCGAATTCGGCCAGATCTACATGACGACGACATACCCGGGCGTCGTCAAGGGCTGGCACTACCACGAGCACCAGACCGATATGGTTTGCTGCATCTCCGGCGAGTTGAAGCTGGTCCTATACGACGGCCGGACGGACTCCCCTACCTCAGGTCTCGTGAATGAGCTATTCCTGGGTGACTCCAACCGGCTCGTCGTCAAGATACCGAAAGGCGTTCATCACGGCTGGAAGTGTGTCGGCGAGGACACGGCGCTCGTGCTCAACATGCCGGATCGGGCCTACCACTACGACTTCCCGTACGACTGGCGGCGAAGAGACGGCTGATCCGCACAGCGCGCCGTTATCATCGCGAGAGAGCTGCAATCGTACGGCAGGTCGAGATTCGTCTCCCGTTCGGGCAGAGGCCACCCCGCTGGGTGCTGCACAGAGGCGAAGAGAGGGCCGTAGCATGCCGGGCGAGTCCAGAGACCTAGACCAGGCATTGGCGAAGGCAAGAGACGCGATCGCGATAGAAGCAGCGGCAGTGGAAGCCCTGTCAGCCAGGATCGATGACAGCTTCGGCCGTGCGATCGAGCTGATACTCGACTGCTCGGGCCGAGTCGTGGTCACAGGGATGGGGAAGTCCGGTGCGGTCGGCAGGAAGCTGGCCGCGACTCTCGCCAGCACGGGCACGCCTGCGCTCTTCCTCCATCCGTCCGAGGGACTGCACGGCGATCTGGGGATGGTGGCGGCGGGAGATGTGCTCATCGTCCTTTCCCAGAGCGGCTGGACAGATGAGGTGAAAGAGATCATCTCGGCGATGAAGAGGATCGCAGTCCCGGTCATTGCCTTCACCGGCCGAGTGCCCAGCCCCCTGGCCGACCAGGCAGAGGTGACGGTCAACGTCTCTGTGGAGCGCGAAGCATGCCCTCTCGGTCTCGCGCCTACGGCCTCCACCACCGTCCAGATGGCGATGGGCGATGCGTTGGCGGCGGCCGTTATGACCGCCCGCCAATTCTCGCGCGAGGACTTCGCGGCACTCCACCCGGGCGGCCAGCTCGGCCACAAGGCCGGTAAGAGCGTCGCCGATCTCATGCGCGTCGGCGAGGAGGTGGCGGCCGTCGGGACGGAGCACCCGCTGCGGGAGGCGCTGTTTGCAGTCACGCGCGCCCGCGCGGGAGCCGCGGCCGTGCTTGACGTGGAGCAGCGCCTGGCCGGCATCATAACCGACGGGGACATCCGGCGTGCGCTCCTCGCGGATGACCGGGCGCTGCAGAAGCAGGCGGGGGAGGTGATGACGCGCGATCCAAAGATCGCACGGCCGGATGAGCCGGCCGTCGAGGCGCTGCGTCTCATGCGGGAGTACAAGATCGGAGACATGCCGGTAGTCGATGAAGAGCGCCGGCTGCAGGGCATGCTAAACCTGAAGGACATGCTTGATCTGGGAATGGAGTAGTGGCAGTGCAACCCATCCGCTTCGGCACCGCGGGGTGGCGGGCCATCCTCGCCGAGCAGTACACCTTCTACAATGTGAGAGCCGTCGCGCGGGCCACTGCACACTGGTTCCGGAAGCTGCCGAGGGAGGACCCAGTGGCGGTCGGGCACGACACGCGGTTCATGGGGGAGAAGTTCGCCCGGGCAGTTGCGGATGGGCTCGCCGCCGTGGGAGTAGAACCAGTGCGGGTCAGCAGCCAGCTCCCGTCTGCCCGCCCCATCTTCACTCCGTCGAGGCGGTTCACAAAGACCAGCGGCTGACCTGCCAGCTCCGGCGGCTCAAGCGAGGGCAGCGCCTCATTCTGGGCGCCGCAGGAGGGTGAAGCTGTGGAGACTAAAGAGGGCATACATATCATCATCATGGCCGGTGGTGTGGGCACACGGCTCTGGCCGATCTCGCGGCGAAGCCGGCCCAAGCAGTTCCAGCCCCTGCTTTCCGAACACACGATGCTCGTCGACACCTATCGACGGATTCTCCCTCTGGCTTCCCCGGAACACGTCTGGGTCGTGACAGGCGCCGACTTCGTCGACCTGGTCCGCGGGCAGCTTCCAGATCTTCCGCCCCAGCATGTCCTCGGCGAGCCCGTCGGTCGCAACAGCGCGCCGGCGGTTACGCTGGCGACTGCGCGCATCGCCCGCTCCGAACCCGGGGCCACCGTGCTGGCCACGCCGGCCGATAGCTACATCGGCGACCCGGACGCCTATCGCGACTATGTCGGGGTGGCCGCCGAGACTGCCGCTCAGGGGTTCATCGTGACCCTGGGCGTCATCCCGACTCATCCGGAGACCGCCTATGGGTACATCAAGCGGGGCCACCGGCTCGGCACCGTCGGCGGTGCCTATCGCGTGGACACGTTCACGGAGAAGCCCGACCTGGAGACAGCTGAGCGCTATCTTGCCGACGGTGGCTACTACTGGAACATGGGCCATTTCATCTTCCAGGCCGGGAACTTCATGGAGCGCTGCGCCGTCCACTTGCCTGAAGTCGCCGCCGCCATGGGGGAGCTCGCGGAGTCCGATGACCCCACAGGCGAGCTTCTGGCGAAGACCTACGAGCAGCTCCCATCCGTCTCCATCGACTACGGCATCGCGGAGAAGGAAGAGGACATGGCCGTCGTCCCCACCGCCGTCGAGTGGAGTGATGTTGGGCACTGGCGCGCTGTCAAGGAGATCGCCGGCCGACACGGGTCACTCGATCTCAAGTCGGAGAACCACATAGCAGTTGAGAGCCGGAACTGCTTCGTAATGGCCGGCTCCGGCCGACTTGTCGTGACAGTCGGTGTGGAGGACTACGTCATCGTCGATACTGATGACGCCGTTCTCATCGTCCACGAGGACAAGGCCCAACAGGTCCGTGACGCCCTCGAAGAGATCGAGAAGAGGCGGAAGGGCGACTACCTGTAGGCTCTCTGCGCAGACCCTCCGCTGACACGTCGGGCGCACGCCCGCGAGGAGAACCTGGTGCCGCGGGAGGGTGTACAGCGCGCTCTTCCCGGAGTGTAGAGGAAGGAATCATGGCCACCAATACGGACGGACTCGTCATCTGGGCGGTTGATTCGCTGGAGAAGATTCAGCAGAATGCCGAGCCCGGTGCCGGGCCCGATGTGGTTGAGGCTGACGCCTGCCGGGGAGAGGTCCTTTCGGCACAACTGGCAGTGCGCGCCGCCAAGTCGGTGCGTGATCTGCGCGTCCAGGTTTCTTCCCTCAACCACGCGGAGACGGGCGCGACAGGCATCGACGTCAGGTCCCGATTCGTCGGCTATGTCCCCGTGAAGAGCAGCACCCCTGACACGCCTGCCGAGGAACTCATCTGCACCGCCCCGTGTCTCGTGCCAGACCCACTCCTCATCGAGGAAGCTGTCAGCGTCGAGGCCGACTCGACCCAGCCGGCTTGGCTCACGATCTCGGTGCCACCAGACGCCGCGCCAGGTCGCTGGCACGGCGCAGTGGAGGTGAGTGCCGACGGCGAGAAGGCAGAGGTTCCCCTCCGCCTGACGGTCCATCCAGTGGCCCTGCCGGCCGAACGAAGCCTGTGGGTGACCAATTGGATGAACCTGGGGAACTTCGCGACGTTCTACGGCACTGAGCTGTACGCAGATCGCTTCTGGCAGGTCGTCGAGAACTTTGCGGCCAACATGGCCGCGCACCGCCAGAACGTTGTGCTCTGCCCGAACGACCTCATCCAGATCTTCCAGGGGTCGGACGGCGGCCTCGCCTTTGACTTCACACGCTACGACAGGTGGGTCGGCATCTTCGACGAGGCTGGATGCGCGAAGCTTCTCGAAGGCGGCCACCTTGGGCGGCGGGGAGAGGGGAAGTGGGAAACGCCGTGGTTTGAGTGGCGCAAGTTCCCGGTCCGCCGTCGCGATGGGTCTCTGGTTGAGGTGGATCCTGAGGTGGTCGTCCGCGAACTCGTAAAGAACCTGCTCGCCCATGTGAGGGAGCGGGGCTGGCTCGACCGCTTTGTCATGCACATCGTGGATGAGCCCTCGCCGCACACGGAGGCCGACTACAAGAAGAAGTCGGAACTCGTCCACCAGTGGGCTCCGGAAGTGCGGTTCCTGGAGGCGATGAGCTTGATGGATGCGCGCGGGCACCTGGACATCTGGGTGCCACAGCTCAGTCACTTCGACGAGCACATGGACCACTACCTGAAGATGCGCGATGAGTCCGGCATAGAGCTGTGGCACTACACCTGCATGTATCCAACCGGCCTCTACCCAAACAGGTTCCTCGACTTCAGCCTGGCGAAGACGCGCCTTCTCCATTGGATCAACTGGCGCTACCGACTGACCGGCTACCTCCACTGGGGACTCAACTACTGGACAGAAGACCCGTTCCATGAGGACCGAGTGCGAGACGATCTCCCTCCCGGCGACAGTTGGATCGTCTATCCCGGGGCCGACGGGCCGATTGACTCGATCCGTTGGGAACAGATGCGGGAGGGTATTCAGGATTACGAGCTCCTTCGGCTGCTGGACGCACGATCGAAGGAGGCCGGACGCCTGCTGGGCAAGGCCGACCAGCTGTGCTCCGCGCTCGTCCCGACGGCCACGAGCTACTCGCGGGACGTCAGGTACCTGCGAGGGGCTCGTGGAGACGTCATCTCGGCTCTGGTGTCGCTGGAGCGATAGGCATGCAGGGCGCGCGGTCGCTGGAGAGAAGCTGTTTGTTGTTCCCACCAAGGCAACATGTCTCCGCCGCCTGTAGGCGGGGACGGGCGCACAGAGCGCGGCGTGAGGCGACTCAGGTGAGTCGCCGCGGGAGCGGATGAGGCGGGCCGAATTGTCCGGATCGCTGCAGGATAAGCAAACGAGCTCACAGACCTGCTCCTGCTGCCCTACTGGCCAAGGCTTGAAGTGGCTGCTGAGGGGGGCCGCTCTGCGCGTCCCCCACACTCTTCGCGCTGCCTGTCTGCTTCTGGTCGCGCTGGCGGGCGCTGCGGTCTACAATGCGGCGAATCCGATGGGCATTCCGTGGGGGCCATCTCCCGGCGGCCGCGTCGGGATACCCCGGGCCTTCGAGTCCCGCCTGCCCCAGATCGACGCGGCCCAGGCGCTGGTGCTGCAGGAGGCCGGCGACGCGCTGTTCGTGGACTCGCGTGACGAGGAGGACTACGAGCGCGACCACATAGGCGGTGCCGTCAACGCGCCCATGCGCAAGTGGGTCGAGATCTGGCCCGACATCGAGTCAGAGCTCCCAAAGAACCGACTACTCGTGCTCTACTGCTACGGCGCGCACTGCGGCCTGAGCACCCGCCAGGGCAAGGAGCTTCTGAGGCAGGGATACGACAACGTCATCGTGCTCGACTATGGCTGGGCCACCTGGACGGAGCATGGCGGCCCCACCGTGCAGCATCCCGATGGACACCCGGGCGGCGAAGAGGGCGAGGACTGACATGGGAGTGATCTGGCGAGTCGTAACGCATCGGATCTTCCTCCGGGTGACGGGCCTCGTCGTTGGCGGCATCTTCGTCTACGCGAGCTGGGACAAGATCACCCAGGCAGACCGCTTTGCTGATGTCGTTCACGACTACGACATGCTGGCGCTGGTGTTCATCAACGCCTTCGCTCTCATCATGCCCTGGGCCGAGCTGACTGTCGGCGCGGCTCTCATCATCGGCGTCTGGCGGCGGGCGGCGGGGCTGATGGCGACAGCCATGACGGTGGCGTTCATGATAGCCATAGCGCAGGCCGAGATACGAGGGCTTAAGATAGAGTGCGGCTGCTTCGATGTCAGCGGGATGAGCGGAACCGAGGCAAGCTGGGGCCTCTTCCTCCGGGACATCGCGCTGCTGCTGGGCTCGATGCTTCTCTGGAGAAGAGCCTGACCAGAGGCCGGCGCATCTCACCGCACCCGAAGCGCTTCGAGAACCGGCTCATTGACTTCGACCTCTGCTTCGCTGACCAGGTCATCCACCAATCCGTCGTACCTCTCGTCCACGTAGCGGTTCCTGACGTTGTGCTCGATATCTTCGAACGGCATATAGCCCAGTGATTCCCGCTCGACGCACTTGATGATGTAGAAGGCGCGATGCTCCTGGAACACCGGACTCGTCTCCCCCACGGCCAGCTTCATCGCCTCGCCGCGGAGGGCCGGCCGTATCCTCTCATCGAAGCGGGCGCTCTCGTCATCGAGCACTCTCTCGTAGAGATCTCCGTCTGGGCCGTACTCGCGCGCGAGATCCTCGAACCGTCCCCCCTCCTCCAGCTTCCTGAGTGCCTCGTGTATCTTCTCCTCGGCCTCCGCCCGGCTCGGGGTGTCCGAATCGTCTCCGCCGAACGGGATCGTGATGGCCTGGATCCTGACGCGGTCGCCGCGCTGATAGAGCCGTTCCTTCACACTCTCGTAGTAGCTCCTCAGCGTTTCCTCCGACGCATGCAGCTTCGTGTCCCGCAGCCGTCGCTTCGAGTGGATGACCATGTTGGTGAAGACATATGTGAAGTACTCGTCTTCCCGGTACTGTTTCGGGCCATAGATGGGCTCACCGGCTTCCAGCGCCCGCCGCCGCCTCTCGTTCTCGCGTTCGAGCGTGCTGAGGAAGGCCGGATAGCTGATGTCAGTAACAACGCCCTGCTCCCGAGCTGCAATCTGCTCGATCTTGATCCGGACGCATTCCCCGAGCGTGACCTGCTTCAGCCAGCCCAAAGGTGTCACGCCCTCATGCGAGGTGGTCCAGAAGTCAGCGCTCTCTTCGGCTCCGTACCGCTCCCGGAAATGGCGATAGGCCAGAGACCTGCCCCGAACCAGCCGGCGCTGGAACAGCCGTGCCGAGATCGGCTCGCCATTCACCGTGGCCACCCGGTCGGCCACGAGGTCCTCGGCTCCGTCCTCACCTTCTGCGCCCAGTGTCGGCACTACCATCGCACCCAGCAACAGCCACACAACTCCGGCCGCAACTCTCAGTATTCCGGCATCCATGCCCGCGAGCGGCCTCCCTTGCCTGCAGATGTGCTTCTCACGGGAGCTGCCTTCCTCCTTCCCCATTCCGCCGGCGGCCCCAATGTGCGCGACATGGCACGGATTGCCCCGATGGGAGTCGCGCAGGTCCGCTCCCCTATGGCATATCGATTTTAGGGGAGCACGGACCCGAACCGCGGCTTTACCGCGCCCGTGTTCTCGGGGGGAGTGCTGCTGAGATCGGAGACACAACCGGTGGGAGGAGACATTACCGGTAGCGGCAGACTGCCGACCCCCAGGGAGGTCGAGGCCGAGGTGCGGGCACTGCTTCCCAAGGAGGACCTGGGCCTCGGCATGACGGTGAGCGTGGAGTGGGCGCCGCCCGTTGAGGGAGGCTACTACGTCCGACTCCACCTGGGGGATGAGAGCGAACTCATCGGCGGGCAGGCACTCTCTGACGCGCTGGAGGACTGGGACAGCCGCGGGATTGGGTTCCTCCGAGTTCTGGTGGAGGACGCCGCTCGCAAGCTCGCGCAGAAGGTGAGCGCGCAGGAGTCAGGAGACGAGCCGTGAGAGCCTTGCTAGCAGTCTCGCTGTGGCTGCTGCTGCTTGGCGTCCTGTCCTGCGGTCCGTCTCCTGACGGCGGAGCATCCTCTGGCCGGGGAGCCACGGCCGGGATGTGCCCCAACTGCGGCTGCACAGCACTCGACGTAGAGCGGTACACAGAGCGAAGCGCAGAGACGGGAGAGCCTAAGGAGTACCTGCGGATAACCTGCCGGGAGTGCGGCCACTCCTGGCGCGCGCCGGCCCTGGCGCAGCACAAGGAGTGGTGAGCGCGAGCTGGCAGCGGCTGCCCTAGGCGACGGTGATGGCACCCACGCATTGCCGCCATCGCCAGCTCGTGCGGAGGCAGGCTCTCAGTCGCCGCGCGCGGGCACCGGTCTAGTAGCTCTCCAGCATCTTCCAGACGCTCTCCCGGATGATGTTGGGGAACTTGGTGCGCCGGGTGGCCTTTTCGGGCTCCTCGAAGTCCTTCTCCGGGTCGGACATATGCCACAGGGAAAGGCCGATATACTGCGGATGCTCGTGGTAAGGCTTGACGGCGTCGAGAGCGGCCTGCACGTACTGCTCCTGCTTGACGCCCGTCTCGGTCCTCTGGCTGTCCCCGCCCGCGATGTACTCGAACTCACCCCAGGAGGCCGCGGCCGGTATCCCGATCATATACTGTCCCCCCGTCTCTTCGGCCACTTGCTGGAACCTGGCGACTGACCCCTTCATCGAGGCCCGGTAGCCGTCGAGGTCCATGCCTTCACCGTTGAGGTCATAGCCGGACATGACCACGACATCGCAGGACTCGAAGATCCTGGTCAGGAGGTCGTGTCGTTTGGGGCCCACGAACATGGTGCAGTACTTGCCCTCGGCGTTGAGTATCTCCGTCAGATGTCGGTAGAAGGGCAGGTGGTCGGGCCTAAACGGCTCTATGTCGATCTGTACCCCGGCCGCATGGGGGTCGTCGATGATATGCTTGGCCACCTTGCGCGCGGCCTCCCGGTACTGCTCATCGGTCCAGCCGCTGAACTCCCCTTTGTCGGCTCTGCCGTCCACTATAGGCATGATCAACGTGCCGGGCGGCAGCGTTCGAGCGTAGGCGCTGACGGCTTCACTGCTGTAGGCCACATCGGCCTCTCCCTGATCCTCGGAGAAACCGACCCAGCCGGCGTAGGCGAATAAGTACTTGAACCGGAGGTGTGGCAGGGCCCGCGAGTTGAACGCGTGCACCTGCCTCGATACACCGTCACTGAAGCGGTAAACCCACGTGGAGATTCCCTTGGGCAGGGGCTGGAGCTTCACCGCATCCTCTTTGCCTGTGTCCATGTCGATTGCTCCCATACTCGCTCCGGCGAGATCATCGTTGGCGAGAGCGCCGGGTGCAAGCTGTGACAGACCGATCGCGAGTCCCAGCGCGATGAAAGCCAACTGATTCCTCATCGAGCGCTCCTCTGCGCGCCCAAGTTGGCCTCGAACTCGATCCGCTGGCCCGGCACGAGGCGGTCGCACTCGATGGTGAGCCTCGGGCCCGTGCCGCCAGACGCGATGGTGAATTGGCGCTCTTGGCCCGGGAGCAGTCCCTTCAGCGAGTCCTCTGCGCGCACGCCGTTGACGGCAACGAAAGCGTGGTAGTAGATCGGCGCCACGCCGCTGTTCGCCACGGTGACACGCGCGGCCCTCGGGCTGACCTCGAAGGCGGTGATCGCGAACCGGTAGCCGCAGGCCAGGCTGTGCTCGCGGATGCGGTCCATGGTAGTTCGGCGGGGCCACCCCTCGCAGATCATGAAGGTGATGTGGAAGTTGGCGGCTTCTCTCGCCCAAGCCTCGGCCACCTGCTCCGACCGCTCCCGGTTCCTGATGACGATCTCGCCGCCGCAGGGCGAGCGCTGCCAGCGATCGCGCCCGAAGAACTCCCAACCTTCTAGGTTATAGCCCGGTTCCCATGCCTGGTGGAAGGTGTCGTCGAAGATGCCGAAGTCGAGGCCGAGCAGCTCGCGCTCGTCCGCGAAGGGTGCGCGGTGGGCCTCGTGCGCGTCCTGCGAAATCAGCCACGGTGTGTGCTCGAAGACCTCCGCCAGTCGCCGAAAGAACTGAGCCTGGAACTCCTTGCTCGGGAACGTCTTGCCCAGCACTTCGGGCCCGGAGTAGATGTGATACTCTGCCCACAGGCCGAAGCCGACCTCCAGGAAGGCGAGCCGCGGGTCGCGGTCATACTTCGCGGCGAACCGCTCGTAGAACTCGAGGAAGAAGCGCTGGTATTCGGGATGCGACCAATCCGGGAAACTGGTGTCGCGATCCTGGCTCTTCGCCCGCGTCTCCTCGTAGTCGGGCAGCGCCTTGATGTACTCCGGCACTGTGGTCTGGTGCCCGGGCCAGGTCTCGTAGAAGCGCAACACGGCCTGGTGCTTGCGGGAGGCGACTGAGTTGAGCTTGCGCTCGACGGCCGACCAGTCGTATCGACCTCGTGCTTTCACGACCTCGTCGTAGCGCAGATAGGAGTATTCGAGTGAGATGGCGTCCGTATGGCTGTTCTCTGAATCCTCCCACATCACGATCCCGGTCATGGGTTGGACACAGCTGATGTGGCTCCGGAGGGGAACGGGCCGGAAGGAACTGCCCCCGCCCGACGACGTGCCGGAGGCCGGCCCAGCCGCGCCGGACAGCCCCGTCAGGCTGCTCGCGAGCACCATCAGGACTAGCGGGCGTTCGATCATCGCAAGACGTATCTTTTGCCGGAATGCCGGCACGGTCCTGCCCAGCGGCTGAGGCGAACTGCCCGGTGAGATGCGGCCGTGCTGATTGACATCTGTAACCGGTTGGCGGACCTCGCGCTCTTGTGAGAGCGCTGTGCGGTCGTCACTCCCGAAGCTGCCGGACGATCTGCTCGCAGGCCGCAAACAGAATCCCCACATCAACCGAGTAGCAGATGTACCGCACACCAACCGCGAGCCACGCGCCGGCGTCATCTGGCGATTCGACGAAGGTTCCGACGACCACGTCTGCTTCTCTCGCCTGTTCGACTGCGCGACGCATTCTCTCCGTCACCTCGGGATGGTGGATCTCGCCTGGCACACCACAGGCCTGTGAGAGGTCGTAGGGCCCTAGGAACACAACGTCGATGCCGGGAACCGTCACTATCTCGGCGAGGTTTGCCAGTCCTGTGGTTCCTTCCACCTGGAGTACAACAATGGTCCTCTCATTGGCCGCGGCGAAATGATCCCCGGCCGGGATGCTGCTGTAGCCGGCTGCTCGCACGAACCGGCAGACGCCGCGGTTGCCACGCGGATGAAAGCGGCACGCCTGCACCGCGCGTCGCGCGTCGTCGGGCGTACTTACGTGAGGAACGTGCACCCCCGCGGCTCCGACGTCGAGCACGCGCAGAATCTCCGCCGGCTCATTCCGGGGCACCCGCACGAAGGGGGCGATTCCTTGGAGCTCGGCCGCACGGACCAGGTTCTGGACCGATTCAACTGACAACGGGCCGTGCTCGCGATCGATTACCACGTGATCGAAGCCAGCATGGGCCAGGATCTCGACCACGGCCGGGTCGGCCAGCTTCGCGAACGGTCCGAAGAAGACCTGACCTTCTTTGAGAAGACGGTCCCGATGTGTCATGGCTCGCTATCCTTTCCTGTCATCCCGCTCGCCGAGGCGAACGCGAGCGATCTCTCCCTTCTCCCGGATCTGCGGCTAAGTCCTGTGAACAGCCGGCCTTCACGAGGGAAGACGCGCGCGAAGCTCGGCCATGGCTGGGCCGTGCTTGCACCGGCTGCAGGTCTTCTGCGCGCTTGCGCGACAGCGCGCCCGTCGAGCAGCGATCGCTCTGAGCTGTTGTGACCCACCATGGCCCTGTCCCTGCATTAGAGCTGCCCTCGGGTCACGAGCGCGACGACGGCCCAGAGCGCGCGGTTGAGCAGCTCGCCCACGATGAAGCCGATGGCGAGGGGGACGGTGGCCCGGTAGAGGCGCAGGCCGCCGTAGCGGAGCACGACCGTCTTCGCCGCCCAGCCGATGAGGAAGGCCGACCAGTACCAGTACATCCCCCAGCAGGTGGCGGCCATG
>JALGXV010000084.1 GCA_029821885.1 Candidatus Hebobacteria bacterium | reverse complement strand
ACTTCTCGGCCGCCGCCTGCGCCCGACCCGGCACGGGATCGCACACCGCAGCCAGCCGCACTCGATCCTGCACATCCGGCAGCGACAGATGGGAGAGCGCGCCGCGAATGCCGATCGCGCCCGCGCCCACCACACCCATTCCAATTGGATCGCTCATGCTCACTCGTCTCCTCTCTCCTGAGACTCGGCCAGCGCGTCCCTCCAGGATGTGAGCGGCTCCCAGCCAACGGCCTCGCGCAGCTTCGCATTGGACAGCAGACTCGCGTGCCCGTCGAGGCGCTTGCACCGCGGCAGCAGCTCCGGCTTGAAGCGCTCGATGAGTTCCATCGTCAGCTCGAGCGCGGTCGTGTCATCGTTGTTGCAGAAGTAGACCCCGTGCGGCTCGATCTCTTTCGCCTTCTCCATGAGCAGCCGGTGAGCCGAGGCCAGATCCTCGCTGCCGATCCACGGCCACAGCCACTCCTCCCACCCGCCGGCGGGGCCGGCGTTCGTCGCCATCCCGGCTCGGCGCTCTGCGTCGCAGATGCCGGCCGAGCGCAGGGCGTAGGTCCTGATGCCATAGGCCCGCGTGTAGGAGGCCAGCAGATGCTCCCCCGCGAGCTTGCTGTAGGAATAGGAGTCCTCTACATCCGTCGGGTGCTTCTCATCGATGGGCAGATAGTGGATCGGGAACTCGGTGCCGCTGATGCGGAAGCCGTGCCCGAGCGCGCAGTTGCTTCCCGTCATCACGAAGACGCCGATGTTCCGCTCGACCGCCGCCTGCAGCAGATAGTAGGTCCCCATGATGTTGGTGCGCATGGTCTCGTCGAAGGGGCTGCCTCGTTCGGCAGCACGCTTGCGTGTCTGGGGATGGTCCGTCGGATAGGGGCTCGCCGCGACGTGGTGAATCGCCTCGATGCCACCCTCCGTCGCCTTCAAGCAGGCCTCGTAGTCGGTGATGCTTCCCTCCACCCAGGGCCAGTGGTCGGCGGCCTCCGGGCGTGTCCGCGACATCAGGACCAGCTCGTGGCCGGCCGACGCCAATTCCGACACGACGAACGGGCCGAAGCGTCCGCTCGCGCCGGTGACTAGCACTTTCATACGTCCCTCCGTGTGGCATTGCGTATCGCTGTCATCCTGCTCCCTCGGGCAGGTCTTCGAGTTGGTCCGCGTTCGCCATCACCTTCCGAATCGCCTGCGCGGCCAGCGCCGCCACGTCGGGGCCGTTGGGTGCGCGCAGCGGCGTGGTCATGCCTGTGTGGGTGTCGCAGTGCTTGATGGCCATCGGAAAGCGCTCGGGCGAGTAGTCCACCTGCTCCGCGTGCGGGCAGCTCCATGGACACCCATGGCCGTAGCCATCCTTGTTCTGGAACACCGTCATCGCCGGCAGGATGAACGACTGCCAGACGCTGCTCTCCAGGCCCTCCGTATTGAGGGCGCGCACGATCTTATCTCTGAAGGCGCGGGGATCATCTGCGTGACCGAGTGCCTCCATGTCGAAGCGAATCGTGTAGTTGTACCAGTTGTGCTCGCAGTCCGCCGCCTCGGTCGGCAGTATCACGTGTGGCGCGCCCTCGAGCTCCCGAGTGAGGGCGGCCGCGTTCTCCTTCTGCACCTGCAGGTAGTGGTCGAGTCGCGTGAGCTGCGCCCGTCCGAAGGCCGCGGTCAGGTCGTTGTTGCGGTAGTTCCAGCCCATCGCGTAGACGTGGTAGTCGCGGCGCTCCGTGGGGCCGACCTCCTCGCCGAACGACCAGAGGGCCTGCGCGCGCTTGAGCATCGCCTCATCGTCGGTGACGAACATCCCGCCTTCACCCGACACGAGGCACTTGTTCTGGTTGAAGCTGAAGGCCGCGCAGTGCCCCAGCGTGCCGACCTTCTTTCCTTTATACTTCGCGCCGTGGGCCTGGCAGCAATCCTCGATCACCCCCAGCCCGTGTTCGTCGGCGACGGCCATCACTCTGTCCATGTCCACCGCAAGCCCGTGCAGGTGCACCACGATGATCGCCTTCGTCTTCGGCGTGATGGCGGCCTCGATCTGGTCGACATCGATGTTCATGGTGTCGAAATCGATGTCGACGAACACCGGGATCGCGTTGTGCTGCATCACGCACGTCGCCGAAGACGACCACGAGTAGGCCGGAACGATCACCTCATCCCCGCACCCGCACTCACACGCCACCAGGCCCATGTGCAGCGCGGCCGTGCCGCCATTGGTCGTGATCGCGTAGCGGTTGCCATTCCAGGCCGCGAACTCCTCCTGGAAGGCGACGCAGTTCGGCCCGAAGGTGTGCTTGCCGCCCTCCAGCGAGGCCATCACCATCTTCCGGTCGGTGTCGTCGATAGGCGGCCACGCCTTCATCGTGCCGGGCGGCATGACCGGCTTCCCCCCTGCTATCGCTAGCTGCTCTCGCATCTGCTCACCGCCTCCTCCTCTAGTGCGCGGAACCTCCGCCGCGCGGCGGGGACTTCCCCACCACACTACGGTCCGAAGCCCCCGCTTCCTGCGGGCAGCGCGAAGCTGCGACGGCCGGCTCGGCCGTCATCTTCCCGGGAGCACCACGCAGGGAAGCGTTGCCGCGCCGTCGAAGCGGCGACGAGTTGGATCCTCACACCGAGAGGGACGGGCGGGGCGAATGCGGAGGCTCACACGGCTGGGTCACTTCTGGGCATGTTTGGCTGCGTTGCCCCTCCTACTGTCCTTCGCCATTTCCCACGCGGCCGCCCCCGACGAGGACGAGGGCCCACCTCACCTCCTGGCCATTAGAATCGACGTGCCGCCGGTCATCGACGGATTGCTGGACGATCCCTGCTGGCAGCAGGCGGCACATGTGGAGGGCTTTTGGCGGAAGTACGTCGACGCGGCGGAACTCCAGACCACGGAGGCCTGGATCTGCCACGACGAGCGAGCCATCTACGTCGCCTTCCGGGCCTACGACACGGACCCATCGGCAGTGGTCGGGCGCCAGAAGAAGCGCCAGGGCTCCATGAAGCGCGACGATTGGGTGCAGGTCTGTCTGGACGTGGAGGACGCGGGCCGCAACGAGTACAGCTTCCGCGTGAACGCCGCCGGAGTGCAGTACGACGAAGTCCCCGGCGGAACCAGCGAGAAGATCGAATGGAAGGGGGACTGGCGCGCCGCCTCCCGCATCGACGAGCAGGGCTGGACGGCCGAGATCGAGATCCCCTTCGCCATCCTCCGCTATCCTGAGGGCCAGGACTGCTTCCGCTTCTACTTGGAGCGCCACATCGGGCGGGAGCAGGATCGCTGCGTCTGGCCCAAGTGCTACGCGCAGGTCTCCGACCGCGACCTCTGCGCCCGGCTAACCGAGGTCCCTACTCCCCCGGTGCGGCTGCGCTATGTCATCATGCCCTACGCGTTGTCCGTGCTCTCCGAGGACGAGGAGGAGCAGGAGCTGCTGACCGCGGGGCTGGACCTGAAGGGGACCTGGCCCAACGGCGTGGTCGGCCTCGCCACCTTCAACCCGGACTTCAGCAACATCGAGGACGTCGTCGAGACCATCGACTTCACCTTCGTGGAGCGCTACCTGCCCGAGTATCGTCCCTTCTTCCAGGAGGGCGCCGCCTACATGCCCTACCAAGGAGGCGAATGGACCCGGGGGCCGGCGAACCTGTTCTACAGCCGGCGCGTGGGGGAGATCGACTGGGGCGCGAAGACCTTCGGGACGCTCGGCTCACACCGCTTCGGCCTGCTGGATGCCTACCGGAGAGGCGGCGAGAACCACTTGGTCTGGAACTACCAGCACCTCTTTGGAACGGAGGGCAACGTCACCGTCGCAGGAGCCGATCGACGTGTGCCCGGAGACCCAGACAACCTCGCTATGGGGCTCGGGTCGGCCTGGAACTTCCCCTTCCCGGGTGGCACCAAGTCGTTCAGTGCCGACTGGTATCGGAGCAGCACCCAGGGCGAGGGGGGAGACGACCACGCCATCGCGCTCGACGCGTCGGTGTGGCGGGATCAGGGATTCGGCTGGTGGGCGGGATACTACGATGTGGGAGACGAGTTCAGGGCCGACGACGGGTACGTCCCTGAGACTGGCGTTCATGCGGCCGACGTCGGAGTCAGCCACGTTCGCTCACACGAGGGAGGGAACCTCCTGACGACCGAGTGGTACGGCATCGCGGCCACGGGAGAATCGGCGCAAGGCGCCCGACGCAGTGTGTCGCTCGACCACGGACGGATGTGGCGGAACGGGTGGAACATGTGGGCCGGCGTGGGCCGCGGAGAGAGAGACGGCTTCGACGTCGTCACCAACAGTGTGACTCTTGGCTGGAACTGGCAGGATGTCTACCGCGCCGGCACTGCCAGCATCACCTCGGGTGAGCGCTACGGCCAGCCCTATCACTACCAGGCCCTGTCGCAAGCGATACCCTTCGGGCCTCGCTGGTCGACCAAGCTCACTGTCGAGCGGGTGTATGCGGCCTACCTCGACGGCGAGGGGAATGTCGTCCCGCCGGAGTGGTTCCGCCAGCTCGTGCTGACCACAACCTATGACATCAGCCCCGACAGAAGCGTCACCGCGCGGCTCGTCGGCAGCGATGGCAGCACCAATGCCTACGCCGCCTACCGCCAGCGAGTCCGCCGCGGGATGGACCTGCTCGTGGTCGTCGGCGACCCCAATGCCGCCGAATGGGTCAACCGGCTCGCGGTGAAGGCCATCTGGTGCTTCTAGCGGCAGCTTGCCTCAATCACGCCTCCTAGAGTCAGCTACCTCCCCATGTCGGTCCGCCCCCACCGGTGCTCACAGGCCGCGCAGTGCCAGGCCGGGTCGCTGCCGGTCAAGATGCAGCCGCCCAGCGCGACCTCGCCCCGCTCGGCCTGCGCCATCAGTTCCCGCCCTGGCTTGCCGTAGACGATGGGGATCACATCAGCCGACCCGCATTCTGGGCAGCGCAGCTCCGCCGCCTCGCGGCCGACCCAGCAAGCCACTGCGATCGACAGCACCACCGCGAGAAGCGCCAGGCCGAGCCACCCCGCTCGCATTCGGTCCTCCTTGTGACCGCCCCCTATCCTTACTATATGAGACTGCCTGCTCGGACGTTCTGTTCCCCGCGTCGCTGCCGCAGCAGACCACCGGCGCTCTCAGGATCCATATGGCAGGAAGCCGCCCAATGGACCGCAGGACCGCTAGGCGAAACGATCCGGGCTGAGCGACGTGGAAACTGGTGCAAGGCGAGCGACTTGTGTGGTATTACCACGCAGGGGGATCCGGGGGTAGTGACCGTTGACAGCCCCTTTCGAGGACCGGGTGGTTCCGCTGGGGGCCAAGACATAAGGGGGGAATGGAGATAGAGGCCATGAGTTCCGACCAGACAACCACTGATGTGACGGGGCAGCAGACCCAGGGCGGCGCGGGGCGGGTCAGCGTCGTCTGGGGCAGGGTGATTGTGGGCTTCATACTCTCGGCTACGGGTGGCGCGGCCTTCGGGCATGCCTGGACCGCGCACCTGGCGACGTGGTGGTGGCTGGGGGGCATGAGCCTCCTGGCTGGAGGCCTCCTGCTGCTTTCCGTGGCCTATGCCCGCAGGTGATAGCGGCCGGACTCTAATCCTCGCGTGCGGTGAGCAGTAGACGTTCCCCATAGACGGGCCGGCACGGCCCGGCCGCGCCTCATTTCCCAAGCTCCTGGATCGCCTAACAGGGGGCGAGCTACTTCTCGTCCGGGATGTAGTCGAGCGGACCCGTACTGCAGGCGGCGATGAAGCAGCCCTTGCGCCGCCCGCACCCCGGAGATGATCTCGGGGGCCGCCCGGCGGCTGCACTCCTCCACCCACAACGCCGGCGAACGTCGCCCCACGCCCCGTGAGGCCATTTCGGGCGGGACACCCGTCATGTAGGGAGAATACATCACCTGCTGACGAGGAAACAGCTATGGAGCACGACTCTGTATTCGGGGCCTTGGGATTCTGGGTACTCCTGCTGGTCCTAGCCCTAGTCGCGTGGACCCGGTATCTGCAGCACAAAGAGACGATCGAGACGCTGAAGCGGCAGGCGGAACCCAACCACGTGGTGCGGGACAGGCAGATCCTCCGACTGCGCAAGGGACTGCTCCTCGCGGTGGGGCTCCTGGCAATGGGCGCGGGACTCGGGGCGGGGCTTGGCATCGTCAGGGAAGAGAAGTTGCTCACGCCTGAGGTGGCCGCCCCCTTTGTGGGTCTTGCTGTCTTCTTCTTCGCGCTCGGGGCCGGAACCCTACTGCTTCACCTCCTGTGGATGAGGCAGGCCAGTGTCGCTGCTGCGAGCGAAGACGAGCAGCCCGAAGAGCCGCCGGAGTCAGATGAGTGATAGCCGCGCTGGCGCGCTCCGCGAACCTCGTCCTGCTCGCGCCCGCCGGCCGCGACGCGGGCGATGACGCGGCGCTGGTGGCCAGAGCGCGGGAGGGCGATCCCTCCGGCTTCGATGAAATCGTGCGCCGCCACCACAAGCGCGTCTACACCCTCGCCTGTCGCATGCTGCACCACCCCGAGGAGGCCGAGGACGTTACCCAGGAGGCCTTCCTCAATGCCTACCAGCGTCTCCCCCAGCTCCGGGAAGCGGAGTCGGTCGGCGCCTGGATCTGCCGCATCGCCTCGAACCTGTGCCTCGACCGGCTGCGCTCGCCCCGCCGTCACACCGAAGTCCCGATGCCAGCGCCCGAACTCGCGCCGGCCGACCCGGCCACCGCCGACGAGGGGACGGCCGAGACCGTCGAGCGCATCCGGGCCGCGATGGCCGAGCTGCCGCCCAAGTACCGGCTTGCGGTGGTCGCCTACTACCTGCGCGGGCACACCTACGAGGAGGCGGCGCGCCTGATCGGGGTGAACGTGCGCACCTTCAAGACCCACCTCTATCGCGCACGCCAGCGCTTGATCGCCATGCTTGAGGACCCGACACAGACCCGGGAGGAGCCGCCATGAGGTGCCCCAAGGTGAGGGCGAAGCTGCAGGCGCTTCTCGATGGGGCGCTGCCGGCGACCGACGAGGCGCGGCTGCGCGATCACCTCACGGCCTGCGAGCCATGCCGCGGTCACTTGGACTCCCTGCGGCTGATCGATGAGGCGCTCTCCACCCAGCCCGAGGCGGAACCGCGGCCCGAGCTGGCGCCGGCCATCATGGCCCGCGCGAGGGCACAGCGCGGCCGACGGCGGCCGCTGGTACCGGTGTGGCTCGAGGGATGGACCCTGGCATCGGTCGCGCTCGGGCTCGCGGCCTGCGGCCTCGCGGTGTCGCGCTTCCTTCCCGCGGCCGGACTGCCCGACGAGCTGGCCGCGCAGGCCAGCGGCCTGCTTCCCGTCGCCCTCGCCGCCGCCTTCGGCCTCTTCGGGATGTGGTACTACCGGCCGTGAGCCTCTAGCCTCGACCACCAGTGGAGGTGAGGCGCGCCCCGGCCGAGGGACAGTTCTCCCGCCGTATCCCTCCTACTCGATCGTCGCGAGGAACTCGCGGGCGATGCCGGCCACGTCGCTGTCGGCCGGAATGCCTCGCCAGGGCTTGTCGGGCGCGACGATGTTGGCGACCACGATGTTCGCCCCGTTGAAGATGGCAGTGCGCGCCCCGCCCAGATCGACGCCCCCGGCCGCCGCGATGGCGACGGCGTACTTGCTGCGGATGCGGGTGACGTGCTTGTACTGGATGACCTTGCCGCGGGTGCTCTCCTCATCTCGGCCCAGGTGGAGCACCACCACCGACGCGGGCTGGGTGCGCAGTGGCCGCAGCACCTTCAGCGGGTCGACCACGCCGAGCATGTCGATGATAGCATCCATCGACCGGCTGTGGCATTCGCTTATGAAGCGTTCGATGGTCTCGGTGGGACAGCTGCCCAGCACGGTGGCCGCGGTGGCGCCGGCCTGGTGGACCATCTCCACTTCCTCGCTGCCACCGTCGGTGGTCTTCAGGTCGGCGACGATCCCGTGCCGCCAGAGCCAGCGCAGCCGTCTGATCCCCTTCATCCCCTCCCGCTTGATGAAGGGCGTGCCGGCCTCGATGAGGATGCGCTCGTCCTTGGGCAGCGTGGCCAGGATGCGCATCGCCGTCAGCAAGTCGTCATTGAACGCGATCTGTAGATAGCGCGTCCGCCGGTCGAGCATCGGCGCTCATTCCCCGGCCGCCGCCCGCCCGCCGAAGCCGAAGATGTCGGAGGGCAGGAAGAGCACGATCTTCTCCGACGGGTCGGCCGCGATATCGCGAATCGTCTGCAGCGTGCGCAGCTGCAGCGCGCCCCGGCCTCGGGACAGGTTCTCGGCCGCCTGTCGCAGGTTCTCCGACGCGCTCAGCTCGCCCTCGGAGATGATGATGATTGCGCGGCGCTCCCGCTCGGCCTCGGCCTGCTTCGCCATCGCCCGCTTCATCTCGGCCGGCAGCTCGAGCTCCTGGATCTTTATTGACTCGATGTCAACGCCCCAGTCGTCGGTCTCCTGGCCCACCATCTCCCGGATGGCGTTGCCTATCTGCTCCCGCTCGCCCAGCACGAAGTCCAGCTCGTGGTTGCCCACCACATCGCGCAGCGCCGCCTGCGTGTACTGGCGCACCGCGAAGATGTAGTCTTCGATCTTGATGATCGCGTCCTCGGGCCGGACCACCCGGAAGTAGACCACCGTGTTGGCCAGCACCGGGATGTTGTCCTTGGTGATGACCTCCTGGCGGGGGATGTCGGCCGTCTTGATGCGCATGTCCACCTTGCGCATGGTCTGCACGATGGGCCAGATGAACCGCAGCCCCGGCGTGCGGGTGTTCTTGTACACGCCGAAAGTGAACACCACGCCCCGTTGATACTGGTACAGCATCCGGATGCCGGACAACACATACACCGCCGCCAAGGCCAGCACAACCCAGAGGAACACATCGCCGGCGTCGGGACCCGAACGATACATGCTCTCGCCTCCTGTCTCGCGTCTCAGCGCTTACATGGCCAGTTACCACACGCGGAGAGGCGATTCACCTGCGCGCGGGCAGGAGGCTGCGTCGCGGGGCGGTTGTGGGAGAGGGAGCCGGCCTCACCTCTGCTCGGCCCGGACCCATGTCCGCAGGTAGGCCCGGCAGTTGGGGCAGAGCAGCCTGATGTTGTCGAGCTTCCAATTCTCGATGTTCGCGTCGCGGTGAAAGACGAAGAGCGTGATCGGTTTGTCCATCCACTCGCTCCGGCCACACTGCTCGCACTTGTGGCCGCGTTCCTTGATGAGGGCGCGCCGCCGCGCCGGCCTCGACCGGAGCGTGGTCTGGCCGATGTCTTTCTTGTCCCTGACGGTGTGCTCGTTCTGGCACCGCACCGTGCAGTAGGCGCCGAACCGTATTCTCTTGCCGCAGGTGAGGCACTTGAGGCCGGACTCAGCCATCTCGCCACCTAGCACAAGTAGGCCCTTCCACCTCTGGCAGTCTTCCCGCTTGGCGCGTCACCTCCCTGCCGTGAGCGCCGGTCCGTCGTCCTCCGTTGGCGGCAGGAGGCAGGTTCCTTCGCTCCGAAGTCAGCGAGAGGACGGCCGGGGGCAGGGGGACGGAGCGCTCACGCGGGAGAGGCAGCATGCATTCACCAGCGGATCAGGTAGAGATCATCGGGCTGATGGCGGCCCACGAGTCGGCAGTCGCCGAGCTCTATCGCGCCTACGGGAGCCGATTGCCGGAGCACAAGGAGCTGTTCGAGGGCCTCGCCGCGGAGGAGGTGGGCCACGCCAGGCAGATAGCCCGCTTCGCGGATAAGGTCCGTGCCGGCTCGGTTCACGTCGACGCCGGGCGGTTCAGCTCGGAGTCCATTCTGGCCTCGCTGGATCACATACGCGGCCGAATGGAAGAGGCGGAAGAGACCGAGCTCTCCTTCGCCGGCGCCCTCTCGGTCGCCATTGATCTCGAGGACGCCCTGATCGAGAGGCGATACTTCGAGATCTTCGAGGACGACACGCCCGAGCTGAAGGAGCTTCTTCGGTCCCTGGAGGCAGAGACCGAAGAGCACAGGCAGAGGCTGGGCAAAGCCCGGGAGCGCGAGCGAGGGGCAACACGCTAGCCAAGGGCACAGGTCCAGCCCCGGCGCCGAAGCGTCAACCGCCATGATGGCCCAGCGCGATCGCTTCTTCGCCGTGATGGAGAACAGGCGCCCCGACCGCGTGCCGTTCTTCCCCGACATCACGGACTGGTACCTCGCCCGTCGCACCCCCCGCGGCGAGCGACAGCCCTTCGCCACCGGACAGATGATCTTCGACGACGACCCGATCCACCGGCGCCAGGTGGACCTGCCCGAGCGCTTCCGCGATTTCACGCTCCTCGACTTCTACCGCGAGTTCGACTGGGGCTGCCCCATCCACGCCTACGAGGGGATTGGCACCGAACGCGATGGTGTGTCCGTTCGCACCAGGCAAGAGGGGCAGCGGCGCCATCAGACCATCGAGACTCACGAAGGCGTGCTTCACACCATTTGGGGACGGGCCCCCCACGGCAGCGAGTCCATCGTGCGCTATCCGGTTCAGGAGCCGGACGACGTGCGCGCTGTCGAGTTCCTGGCCAGGCACACGCACTATCGTGGGGACGCGCAGGCGGTCGAGCGCATCCTCGACGCGCTCGGCGAGCGAGGAGTCATCGATGTCGTGATCGGCCGCACGCCCTTCGGCTTGCTCGTGCAGGAGCTGATGGGGTACGAGGCCGTCGCCTATGCGCTTGCCGACGAGCCCCGGATAGTCCACCAGCTCATGGACGCGCTGTCCCCGGGGTTCCGCGAGCGGGTCCGCATCGCGGCCGAGCTGCCCGGCCGGATCGCCATCATCAGCGACCACGCCGACGAGCACCTCATCAGCCCGCGCCAGTTCGAGGAGTTCTGCCTGCCCCACTACCGGGAGGCGCAGAAGACGCTCCACGCGGCCGGCAAGTTCGTCTCCACACACCTGGACGGCAACATCCGCGGGCTGCTTCCCCTGCTGCCGGAAGCTGGCTTCGACCTCCTCGACGGCTGTACGCCCGCGCCCATGGGCAACTACGAGCCGGAGGACCTCGGCCCCATTCTCGGCCCGCGGCTGAAGGCCTACTGCGGCGTCCCCTCCGCCCTCTTCTGCACCAACGTTCCCGCCGACGAGATTCTGAGCTACGGCCGCCGGATCGCGGAGGCGCTTGCCCCCAACGTCATCCTCAACATTGCGGACGTGCTCCCACCCGATGGCGACATCGAGCAGGTGATTGCGCTGGGCCAGGTGACCGCCGAGCACCCGCCTTCGCCTCCTCGCCGCGCTCCCGAGGCAACGTAGATAGCCTCCCTCCCAAAACACCGATCTGGCGCGACAATCTGGGGCCGATCGCGAGAATACCATTCGGACGGCTCTCAACCGGAGCGGCTGGGACCGGCCCGCGGGGCATGGCGGACTGCGATGCGCTCGTGCGGGGTCTGCGGGAGGCCGACCCCGCAGCCTGCGCCGAGCTCTGTCAGCGATTCGGACCGCTTATCCACCGCTTCGCCATGGCGAGGCTGGGCGGCGACGGGCAGCTGGCCGAGGACGTCATGGTGCAGGTCTTGGTGGGTGCGGCGAGGAGTGCGAGACGCTTCGACCCCAGGAAAACCACCTTCTCGGCCTGGTTGTACGGTATCGCTCGACGCGAGATCTACCGCGAGCTACGCAGCCAGACGAGGCTCAAGTCGGTGCCGGCATCGGCCCAGGTCCCACTGGAAAGCACGAAGGAGGTGTCGGACGGCCAGGATTTGGCCGCCCGTTCCGCCGCCCGGCTCGATGCGCAGCGACAGACGGCGAGGCTGGCGGCGCTTCTTTCCCGCATCGAGTTCGACGTCCTCGTGCTCAACTGCGTCGAGCAGCTCTCGGCGAGGGAGATCGGACAGATCGTCGGCCGCTCGGAGCGAGCCGTCCATTCCATCCTTCATCGGGCCCGTACGAAGGCTCGAGAGACGATAGGGCCCGATGAGCGACAGCGAGGTGGGTCAGATGGTTGACGATCAGATGGATCGGAAGGTACGAGAGACGTTTGAGAAGGCAGGCGGGCCGCTCGCCGATGGCTGGCAGGGACGAGCGATTGCCGCGACGGTGGACGGCCTGCGCGAGCAGGCCGGCGCCTCCGCTGCCGGGCGAGCGAAGAGAAGGTGGCTCGCGCTTGGCACGGCTGCTGCGGCCCTGCTCGTCGCGCTCGGGTTCGTGCCCTTCCCCGTTGGGGAGGCGGCAGGTGCCTTGCAGCGAGCCATGGCGATGGCCGCCCAGGCCACCACCGTGCACATGAGCGGACAAGCGTGGGACTCCAAGGGAGGGTTCGACTCCGAGCGATGGGTGTCCGAGGACGGATTCTCCCGCGATGAGAGATGGGAAGGCGGGGAGCTGGTGCATATGTCGATGACGAGGGGAGACTGGATGCTCCTCTACGGAGTATCCGAGGATGACGGCACGGTGTACGCGTACGACACCTTCGCCCCCCTTGAGCGTCACCGGAGGGCGGGCGTCATCCCTGGCCGATTGCGCGGATTCTCTCCTGAGGCCTTCTTCGGATCCTTCGGCAGGCTGGCCGAGGCCATGGACATTGCTCCTCCGGACATGACGATCACGGAGCGGCGGGAGAGAACCCTGTGGGGTGGGCTAGTTGATGTGGTCGAGGCCGAGCTGACGGTCGATGGCACTTCACGCATCAGTGGAGTCAGCTATAGGGACGGTGACATGGTGAGGATTCGAGCCGAGATCGACCCCGACACCGGTCGCCTGCTGTCAATGACACAGGACAAGTTCGAGGGTTTCTGGGAGCCGAGATACCGTGCCGACTATGAGTGGGATGTGGAGATCCCAGAGAGCATCCGGGAGTTCCGACCACCCGAAGGGACGACCCTGGAGCGAGGCCCCTGGTGGGAGACGCGAGCGGATCAGGTCGTGGCGAAGGCCGCCACCGACGACTGGGAGGTAACTCTGCACGCCGTAGACCTGAACCGGCACGGCGATATCGCGCTCTCCCTGAGCCGCACCACCTCACGCCGGTGGTACAACTGCGGCGAACCAATCCACGTGGAAGCCTTGGGATCCTCTGGAGAGCAGTACACCCAGTTCGGGGGATACGGCTGCGACGAGTATTGTGGCGTGGGCTACTGGACCACGCGACTCGACCGCGACCAGCCGGGCAGTGACCCG
>JALGXV010000361.1 GCA_029821885.1 Candidatus Hebobacteria bacterium | reverse complement strand
GGTACAGCACATCGTTGAGCGAGGGCACGATCCATTCGGTGATGACGCCACTGCGCGGTTCGACGAAGCTGGTTAAGGAGGGCGGGTTGGGTGACAAGCGCCGCCGGTACCCTCACCAGCTGTCGCAGGGCGAGCGACAACGCGTGGCGGTCTGTCGTGCACTGGTGACGAGGCCCGCGGTCATTCTTGGCGACGAGCCGACCGGGAATCTGGACCCGGACAGCCGCGATCACGTCATGGACACTCTCTGGCAGTACTCTGGCGAGACAGAGGCGCCACTGGTGGTGGTGACCCACGATCATGAGTTGCTCGAGCGTTTCGGGCGAGCGATTGACGTGAGCGAGTTCTCTGCATGAACGACGTCCTCTATATGGCCTGGCGCTACGCCCGCTTCAATTGGGGCAAGACCGTGCTGCTGGTCTCGGCCATCAGCCTCGTCCTCTTTCTGCCCGCCGGGCTCCACGTGGTGGTCGAGCAGGGAGCCCGGACGCTGACGGCGCGCTCGGAATCCACGCCACTGTTGATCGGGGCCAGGGGAAGCGCCGTGGACCTGACGCTGAGTGCGCTCTACTTCAGGCCGCCGAATCTGCCATCCACCGAGTTCAGGGAGGTGGACCGGGTCACGAGCACCGGCCTGGCCACTGGGATCCCGCTTCATCTGCGTTACACAGTGAGGGAACAGCGGATTGTCGGGACCACAATGGACTATGCGGAGTTCCGGGGCCTGGCAGTTGCGGATGGCCGGTGGTTCGGTCTGTTGGGCGAGTGTGTTCTGGGAGCCGAGGCGGCACGCGCAGTGGGCGTGGGGGTCGGGGAGCACGTGCTGTCATCGGCCGGCAGCGCATTTGATGTCGCAGGTGCGTTTCCCTTGAAGATGCCCGTGGTCGGCGTGCTCGAGCCAACTGGCACAGCCGATGATGAGGCGGTGTTTGTGGACCTCAAGACGACGTGGATCATCTCCGGCCTGGCACACGGTCACGACAACGTGAACACGGCGCAGGAAGGCGACAGGGGCGTGCTCAAGCGAGAGGGCAGCAATGTTGTGGCCAATGCCTCGGTCCTCTCCTACACGGAGATCACGTCGCGGAACATCGACTCGTTCCACTTCCATGGCAATCCCGACGGCTTCCCTGTGGACGCAATCCTCGCCGTGCCGACGGATACCAAGTCGGGCATCCTTCTGCGCGGGCGATATGGGGAAGAGGGCACTTCCGTGCAGATGCTCGTCCCATCGGATGTCGTCGGTGAGCTGCTGGAAACCGTGTTCTCCGTACGCAACTATGTGATCCTCGGCAGCATTGCCGTGGGCGCGGCAACCCTGATAACGGCAGCGCTCGTGTTTGTGCTGTCGATTCGCCTGCGGCGCCGCGAGATAGAGACCATCCGCAGGATCGGAGGCTCATCTCGGCTACTGATCGGCGTGCTCGCATCTGAGATCTCTCTCGTGGTGCTCGCCGGCATTGTGATCGCAGGAGTTCTGACCTTTGGCGTGAGTCGTTTCGGAGATCTGCTGGTTCGTTTCATTGGCTCGTAGAGAAAGGGGGTATCGATGAAGATCTGGCATTGGGTCGCTGTGTCGTCGATTCTGTTGGCCGGGTGTTCCGGCGAGAGGGGAGCGGAGACTGGCAGTGTGTCGGAAGGTCCTGGCCGGCCGCTCGTCTATGCATCGAACTACCCGCTGCAGTACTTCGCTGAGCGGGTCTCATCACCACTTCTCGACGTCCGTCTGGCGGTGCCTGCGGGCGAGGATCCTGCCTTCTGGAAGCCCATGCCTGAAGATGTCCTGGCGTTGCAGCAGGCGGACATGGTTGTGCTCAACGGCGGCTCCTACGAATCCTGGCTGAAGAACGTGTCCCTGTCCACGTCACGGTTGGTGGATACATCCGAAGACTTCAGGGAGCACTTCATCGCCCAGGAGGAAGCGACAACGCACAGTCACGGACTTGAGGGCGCACACGAGCATGCGGCGACTGCCTTCACGACTTGGCTGGATCTGGCCTTAGCCATCGAGCAGGCGCGGGCGATCAAGGAGGCGTTCTCCGCGCGCTGGCCCGAGCACGCAGGCCAGTTCGAGGCGCAGTTCGACGAACTGGCGCAGGAACTGAAGGCCCTGGACGCGGAGACCAAAGAGATCGCCAAGGGACTCGCCGGTGTGCCAGTGGTGTTCTCGCATCCCGTCTACCAGTACTTCGCGCGCCGCTATGGTCTCAACGGTCGCAGCGTCCACTGGGAACCGCAGGAGATGCCGTCGGATGCCATGTGGGATGAGCTGGCCACCCTCCTGGCCTCGCATCCTGCGAAGTGGATGATCTGGGAGGGTGAGCCATCACCCGACATCACGGCGAAGCTGGCTGCGATGGGTGTCCAGAGCATAGTCTTCGACCCCTGTGGCGGCCCGCCCGATAGGGGGGATTTCCTGTCAGTGATGAATGACAACGCGGAGCACTTGAGGCGCGTGACGGCTGCAGAGTAGTCGTAGTGTACGAGACCACTGGGACTCTGTGCAACTGTCGAGGGGCTGTGGGACCGGCGCGGAGGCCCCACAACATCCCGTCACGTGTGTCGGCTCAACATCCTCTCGCCTCCACCGATGAGTCCATCGGTCCTTGTCGAGCGAACTCGAGACCGTTGCGATTGGGCTCAGAAGGAGCGTTTCCGGTCCACGAACAGCTGTGTGATGCTGAGGTAGGTGCTCTCCGGCAACACCATGCTGGGCGTTCTGACGCCTCTCAGCGCTGTCCCATTGCTACTTAACAGGGGCACACTGGACTCACTCCCACCCGCCTTGGCCTGCCCCCCAAAGTAGTACCAAGGTCTATGTTAGTCCTGGGTCGTATGTACCCGAGAACGCCAGCGTCCGCGCCTCGCAGATCGGCGCCTCGTACTGGTACGCCGCCGGC
>JALGXV010000360.1 GCA_029821885.1 Candidatus Hebobacteria bacterium | reverse complement strand
GCAGGCGCCTCTTCGGCCGCAGCCGGCTCTTCCACCGCAGGCGCCTCTTCGGCCGCAGCCGGCTCTTCCACCGCCCCAGGCGCCTCTTCAGCCGCAGCCGGCTCTTCCACCGCCCCAGGCGCCTCTTCGCCTACTGCTGGCTCCTCTGCCTCGGAGTGACCCTCAGGCTCCTCTGCAGACTGGAACTCGATCTCCGTCGCCTCCACATCCACGGCCGGCGGATCGGCCGCCGCCCGGCCGCGATCCGCCGAGGCCATGGTCAACAGCAACGCGAGGACAACGACGAGCACAAGAGGGCACGCGCGACGCATCATCTCCTCCAGAAACCGAGCGTGATAGTGCTCTCTGCCGCTTCCGGCCTCAACCCGGCCACTCCGTTTACTCGGAGAGATACGGCTCCAGCAGCTCTCTGAGCTTGCTGCGAGCGCGAAACAAGCGCGACTTCACCGACTTCTCGGGGCAACCGAGTATTCCCCCTATCTCGCGGTATGACAATCCCTGTACGTCGCGGAGGACAATGAGAGTTCTGAAGTCCGAGCGCAGCCGAAGTAGACAGCGGTGGACCTGGCTCTCGAGCTCGCGGGCCTCGACGCGCTGCTGTGGCTCTTGCGCTTCGTCTTCGATCTCGCGCGCGCCGGATCTCTCCTCGCCCTCTATAGGAGCGTCTAAGGAAAACGAGTGCACGCGGCTGCGGTGCTGCTGTTGGCGGAAGTAGTTCTTGCATAGGTTGACTGCGATGCGATACAGCCACGTATATGGATGCGCGTCCCCGCGGAACCTGTCGTAGGCCCGCAGGGCGCGCACGAACGTATCGGAGGTCAAGTCGGCGGCATCCTCGTAATTCCCCACGAGCCGGTAGACGAGGTTGAAGATCTTCTGCTCATACGCGTCGAAAAGCTCATCAAATGCCTCGGTTACCGGACGGCCGCCATGCTCGTCGCCGCGGACTGGACGATCGTCCACTGGGGGACACCCACTCGGCAGACTGAGAACTCGCCCGCTCAGTCCGGTTCCCCAGCCGGCGCATTCGCTGGGTTCGACACGCAAGCAGGCAAGAAGTTCGGGGCCGAGTCTATCACATTTGACTTCGACAGACAAGCTGCGCATCTCCCATCAGAACGGGATGAAAGCCTGTACCTCCCAGCGGCCCTGCTCCAGCTCATCGACGGCCCGTCCGATGGACCACAGACGTGTTATCTGGTAGGTGAATCGCAGCGTATACGACGTGCTGGCTTCGCCTAGGGAGCTGACATATGAGATCGCAAAGCGGTCGGACAGCCTCTGCGCGAGCCGCAGCCGCATCTGCCCCGACGCCTCGACGTCGAACCCTACCTCGCCGGAGGTCGACGAGAAAGCCGGCACCATCACTCCCTCTACCTGTCCCCCCCGGCCCTGCACTCGCGTCGGGTCCCTCAGGAATCCCGCGAGGTCGGATTGAGACTCACGCGACGGCGCCACGATGGTCCCGCCCAGCAGCGCCAAGATGAGGACCTCGTCCAGAGGTGGAATCGACGTCGCGTTCAGCTGAAGGAGGTCGGCATCGTACGGGAAGACTTGTCCCGACGGATGCACGGACACGTAGTACTCGCCGATGCGGCCGGTTGCGATCGCGTCGATGAGGATGATCGGTGATCCTCCGACATCCTGACCCACCCGCGCGGTGGCCTGCTGGAGCGTCAGCTTGCCGTTGGGGAAGGCGAGGTCGCCCTTTTCGCTCTCGAACTTGCCAGCGAGTTTGACACCTTCCGCGGTGGCGGTGCCGCCCACATGCAGATAGCCGGTCGTCGACTCACCCTTCTCCGTCAGGTTCCCAGGCGTCACCTCGATCTTGGTTGGCCGGCGCGTCGATCCATAGTGGAACCACACGTTCTCGCCCACGAGCACCATCACATCGAGCGCCGGCGAGAAGGGCGGCTCTCCGTGGAGCTTGCTCACCTCCACCTCCGGCACACCCAGCACGGCGTCGGATACAACAAGTGGATCATGGCCGACGCCACCGCGTCGACGTGTGGTCAACAGCGCGCCTACGGTGTCAGGATCCCGGGTCAGTCGCACAGAGCCGTCGACCTTCGCGTCGATCAAATCGGGGAGCACCACGTGAGCATCATCCAGCTTGAGTCTAACGTCAAACTGGTTCTCCTCCCACTTCCCAGGATCCCAGTGCGCGATCTCAGCATGGCCGTCCACGAAGAACGTCCCCGGACGCATCTCTCCCCGGACTCCCGGCCTGGTGTCCCCCTCTTCGGTGACGTCCTCGATAAGCACCCTGTTCCCGCGCAGGTAGATGTCCGCATCGAACTCGACCGGCGTCATCCCTGTCACTGGGGCGAAGCTCACGCTCTCCAGGTGCAAGTCGGCCTGAGGGATCACTGCCAGACCACCGATACGCAAGGGGCTCCGGCCGGGTGCCCGCATTGACGCCGCTGCAGGGGGGAGAGCGGTGAGAGTCAGACTGCCGTGTTCGAGCCGTGCGAGCGGAAGCGATGGGTCCAGCAGCTGCAGGTCGAGGTTGTCAACTCCGAGCTTCAGTTCGCCCCCCTGCTCCGCAGAGAGGTTACCCACAAGCGATGCTTCGGCGAGCCCATGCTTGACTGCCAGGTTCAGGCCCACGCTTTCGAGGACGAGGCCGCCCGCCCGTCGTCCCCGCAACTGGGCCGTCACACCGCCCTCAATGTGGTCTATCTCAACACCATCGAAAGCGGCCTCGTCAAGGGCGAACGAGACGACTTCGATCTGCGGCCCCCTGATGGAACCCGAGACCTTCACGTCGGCCGTCAGCGAGCCCTCCGGGAGGCGAGTGAGGCGACCTACGAGTGTGGAGTAGCCTTGGACGAAGGAAGAGGGCCTCTCGTCTCCACCGGCCTGAGCCAGTCGGTAAGCGGTCCTGCTGGCAATCGCCGTCAGGGTCC
>JALGXV010000359.1 GCA_029821885.1 Candidatus Hebobacteria bacterium | reverse complement strand
TCCGCGACCCAATCCTGCGGAAATGCATCCGCGCCCTGCAGTGCTCCCACCAGGGCACCGGCCACGGCTCCGCTACAGTCCACATCGCGCAGACGCTTGAACTTGCCCTCAGCGTCGAACTCCCGCTCGTTGATAGATAGCATGATGCTGCGGATGGGATCGCCGTCGGAGAAGGCAATGGCGGCCATGGGCACCCCCAGGATGTCGATCGGATCCCAGAAGTGTAGCGGCGCTACCGCCTTGGAGAGGGCGTCCACGAAGGCGCGGTCGTCCTGCTCCTTGTCGGCAACCTCCAGGAGCTTGCGAATCCCATTCGCCGCGAATTGGTGACCATGTCCGTAGTACCAGAGGGGCGTGGGGTAGTCCGCCTCGCCCCGGCCGGTCAGCGGGTCCGTCTCCAGGCCGACCGCGATCATCTCCTGGGCGGTGAGGCCGCCATCAATCGCGGCGCTGATCATTGCCGCCATCATGCCAGTGGCCGTGCGGCCATACCCGATCTCCGCGAAAGACAGCTCGACGGCCTTGGCGTAGGCCTTCTCCGGCTCTCCGTGGTAGAGCAGACCGGCCAGCCCGAGGGAGATGAGGGTGTGCAGGGAGGGAAAGCCGAGACCCTGGCCCCGGACCACATACGGGGCCAGTCCCGAAGGAAGCTCTGTCATCCCCAGGTGGGCGCAGGCCGCCTCGTAGAGCCAACGGAACTGCTGCTCCGCCATGTCCTCGTGTCCCGGGTAGAAGCGCGCCCGGTCTCGGTAGCGCTCAATATACTCGATCGCCAGGAACTGAGAGTTGATGGGCCCGCCGTTGCGGATCACGCACTCGATAAGCACGTGATTGTAGCGGGTGTCGTCGGTCGCTGTGCCTCGCGGCGGCGCGGGCTCCCACAGACCACACGGGTGGGCCTCGAAGTCCTGCGGAAAGTGCAGGAACTCGTCCACCCAGTCCCCGCCGCCGGTGACTGCGGCCACCCGTTCCGCGAATGCACCCTCCACGACTGCTCCCCAGGCATCGCCCAGGGCGCTGCCGACCATGCAACCGAGCACGTGTGAGTAGAGTCTGCCAGCCATTGCCGTCTCCTAGCTTCGTCAAGTTGTTTGAGTCGGAGCCGAAGCTCCTGCCGCACGGTCAGCTTCTCAGAGGACAGGCGTAAGCGCGGCACACCAGAAACAGGCGGGACACCCGAAGGCGCTCCGCCTACTTCAGCTAACCTCCCTCATGAGACCATCGAGGAAAGGCAGACGCTGCACATCCTTCGCGCGTTCGGCCTGTCGACTCAGAACAGCGTGACTGCTCCGTACTCCGACGCGCAGACTCCCTCGACATCCTCCGGGCCCCAGCTATACAGACCCATGGCATAGGCCTCTGAGGGCCCACCCGGGCTGTGGACGTCGGCCTCTTCCTTCCACTTCGCGAGGAACCTCTAGGAGTTCCACCACGCGGCGTGTCCATCGAGGAAGCCGATATTCACACCCCCCGGGTGCCGCGCGTGGGGCTCCCGCAGGTTCGGGTCCTTGTGCCGCGGTCATTCGCCTTTGAAACCACTGTCCCTGCTCTCCAGCGTGCTGGTCCGCACTATGCGCCTAGCGATGTGAGTCGGGGATCGTACCGACGGTCCTTGTTGAGCATTTGTGGGACCGGTGTCATTGGGTGCGGAGGTCCCTGTTAAGCACTCGTGAGACCGGTCTGAGGGGCTCCCGAGCTTGCCCCGCTGTCGGCAGCGCCCTATCATCTGAGAACCCTGGGAGGCGCCTTCGGGCGCCTCCCCCATCTGTGGAGTGAGCTCAGATGAGTGTGCTATCGACAGTAGCTTCATTGACTATGCAGGCCGTGCTCCTCAGCGCGAGGTGGGCTGGGAGGCAACGATGCCTCTGCCTTGAGAAGGCGGCCGGGATCGCAGACCACAGTCGGCGCGCAGAGCTCGAGGCTCGGATTCTCCTTCTTGAGGACGCGCTGTCTTTGCGCGATGCTCACATCGAAGTGCTGGAGCGACGACTGGGCAGGAGCAGAGCCCGAAGGCCGTATGAACCCACGGAGCGGCTCCGCATCCTCTGGCTGGCCGAGTACTTCCAGATCTCCCGGCGAAGGCTGCGAGAGACACTCGGTGTGTCTCGGTCCAGCGTTCACCGATGGGTGAGGTCACTGCGCACGGGGGCCTTCGAACGCCGCCTACGTAGAGAGCCCGCCAACAGGACGCCCAATCGGATCGTGAAGCTGGTCTGGGAGGTGTTCGACCAGAATCCTGCCTGGGGTCGGTATCGGATCGCGATGACACTGTGGGCGTTGGGGGTGTTGGTCTCTCCCTCAACTGTCCGCAACCTCCTGCTCAGGCCTCGACCGGAGCGACCGTCAGGGGCTGTTGCGCCCGCAAGGAAACGCCGCAGAGGCCCGATCCGCATCAAAGCCGAATCGCCCAACCAGGCCTGGTCTTTGGACAGGACGCGGGTCCATCGCTGGGGCATCTGGCCCACCTGGGTGCTGGTGGCGGTCGATCACTTCTCGCTCAAGGTGATGTGTGTCTCGCCTCTCTACGGCTCTGACGGCGGCTGGGTGATCCAAGCGCTGGAGGCTGCGTTCGGCCGTTGTGGTCCTCCCACAGAGGTCATCAGCGATCGCGACCCGGTGTTCACGTGTCAAGCCTTCCGGGATCTGCTCCGACAATGGGGAGTGAGGCAGCGCTTCGGGAGGCTGGGCAGACACGGATCCATTGCCGTCACCGAACGGGCCATCCTCACACTGAAGAGCGAGTGGCTGGGACGCGCAGCACTGGTGCGCGGTTCAGATCATCTGGACAGACTCCTACGTGACTTCGCTACGTACTACAATGGATATCGACCCCACATGACACTTGGAGGAGCGATCCCTGAGGGCGTTCATACAGGACGGCACTGGCAGCGGCCTGAGCGGTCAGCGAAGACGGTGCTGGGGCCCATAGAGCGGCGCCA
>JALGXV010000358.1 GCA_029821885.1 Candidatus Hebobacteria bacterium | reverse complement strand
AGGTGCTCGTGCACCCGCGCCAGCGCCTCTCGTCCGCTTTCACAGCGCCCAGAGTCGTGCGCGAGCTGTACTACGATAGGATGGTTTGGCAGCACAAACGATGCGAGCGTCACCCAATGCTCAGGCGCGTAGCACCACTCGTTGTGGGCGAGCACCCAACCCGAGGTGTCCTCGCCAGCAAGAGGAACGCCGGCCAGCGCGACTACCAGCCGGGCCTTGCGCGGCTCGACCGTACTCTCAAGGGCGCCTGTATCGAAGCGGAACCGCGGCCCGGGGAACTCGAGACTCGTCCACGGGGGCAACATCGGCACGTCAACGTCGTCGGCCTCGGCATAGCCAGGGACCGACATCGAGAGCCGCGCTGCTTCGGTTCTCTCATCGCCGGTATTCCGCGCGGCAAGGCGCGAGACCAGCGGGACGCCACAGTGGACGAGGGAGTAGTTCAGGCCCGGGGCGACCTCGAGGTCGATGGCCATGTCGCCCCTTCGCAGTCGTCGCCATTGAGGCCGCGCGAGGAGCAGGGCTGTTTCCCCGACCTCGATCTCGGCACCACTCTCAAGCGGTACCGGCCCGTGGCCGCCGATCGGCAGCCCATCGACCGCGTGTCGGCGGCTCACGGCTGCGTCGGGCGAGAGGTCGATCTCGGGCGCCGGCTCTCCGGAGACGGCCCGGCCCAGCCGGGCCTCGCCTCTTGACGGAAGCTCCCAGCAGTCCCTCTCCTCGGGTCCGCGCAGCCGTAGTAGTCGCCAACCAGGCACTCGGAGTATCCTCCTTGCGAGTAGGGACTGCTCCCTACTTTGCGGCCGCTCCCTGGGGTCCTGCCGAGAGTGACCGGCATGGTTACCACACTCCCGCCTGTCCCGCTCCGGCCTCCGCCGCGCTGAACCAGCCTAGAGCTCGGCTGCGTCAACAGCTCTCTGGGAGGTGATCTCCAGCGTAGCATGGCTCTCGCCGGCCGCCGCTGGTCTTCGGCCGCGGCTCATCACGGCCAACGTTGCGATCAACGCTAGATCTACGAAAAGGCTCATCACGATCGATCCGTCTTCGGCTGAAGTCGGATCCCCGCCGATACCGGCGAGGGCGACAACGGCCACAAGGCCCACGGCCCACGGCACCAGCGCCCACCCTCTCCAACCGGCACGCCAGGCCTTCACGGTAAGCCAGATCTCCAGTACGAGCAGCATCGGTGTGACCTCCTTGGTGTAAGTTCCTACACACAATGCGCTCGGAAAGGAGATCGCTCGCAAGACCATCGGCGCCGAATCGGAACGCGTGATCGAAGATGTCGTCCGTGGAGTGAACGGCAAGCTGCTGGGTGGTCTTCCGGAGAACGATGCAACAGCAGTGGACTGCCCGCGTCTAGCGCGGCTCGAAGACGACGAGGTACTCCCCGGGCGCCAGATCCTTGAACCGTGCGAGGTAGGCCCGCTGGCCCGGTTGCTTCCCTGGCTGGACAACCTGTGGCATGGCACCGACGCCTTTTCCAATCAACATGACGAGACCTGGTCCTGCTCCCCCCACCTCGTCGACACGCACGACGAGCTCGCACGCCTCCCCGCCCACCACGACCCGAACGCGCGGCCTCCCGAGCGAGACGACCGTGACCGGCTCGGCCCTCTCCTCACCTGCAGGACCGAGAACGGGAACCGGCCGGGCCTGTCGCTGGAACCGCCACTGACTTTCTGGCCTGACGAGCAGGTCGAGGCCGTCCGTAACTAGATCCGAAGCGACGCCAGGTGCACGCATCACGACCCGTACGGCAGCCTCGGCCCGTCCGCGAGCGGCTTCCCGCCATCGCGCCAGCCGATCACGCCAGCGGCCGTACTGCGGCGCATCTGCTGCCGTGTCGAGGGCACTGGTCAGCTGGCCGCGCCAGTAGGCCTGCCCATGCTCGACAGCGGTCCATCGATCCACGGCTCCGGCCAGAGCGCGCAGTCTCGTCGCCTGCTGCGCACAGCTGTCGCACACCCCGATGCTCTCCTCCACCTTCGAAGCTCGCGCCTCGTCCAGACTTCCTGCGAGGTACTCTAGGACTTCCTCGGTCCGAACGTGCCTGTGGCCGTTCGCCTCCTGCTGGGTCATCAACTCCCTCTCTTGTACGTGCGACCTTCAGCGCGCTTTATCCCAAGTCAAGCGCGCTTCACCGACATTCTGCCTCCGGGACATCGCAGGCAGCCGTGTCAGCGGCCTTCAGCACTCGTCGCCGCACCGCCCCCGACCAGTGTGCGATGTTCTGCTCGGGGTCCTCGCCGTAGTAATCGCGGAGCACGGTGGTCCCCACCACGCGGCCCCGAAGCTCGGGGTAGATCTCCAACGTGCGCCGCTCGAACACGACCTCACTGAACCCCAGGTCCATACGCCTGTGCAGGAGCGCGAAGCACGGTTCGATACAGGCCGACGGCAGGCCCGACTGCTCCGTGTAGGCCCGCTCGAGCGCCGCGCCGAGCTCCTTCAATGGAGTGTCAGAGTGCTCGGCCACGATCCGGCGGGGCGGCCACTTGGCGATGAGCTTCGACCACCCGAACGCCAGGAGCTGGTGGGGTGGACTTGGGCCGCCAAATGTGACCCGGAGCAAATCCTCGTACACCTTCCAATCCACTTCCACTTCGAGCGGGTAGTCATCGGTAACCGAGCCGAGGTGCAGCTCTTCTGAGCGCCCAACGTCAGACCCGTCGCTGCCCGGTTCCAGATCCGAAAGGGGCCTCTCACGCTCCCGGAGCTTCCGCCGTTTGCGGTAATGCCGGCGCAGCGTGAACACGGCCGAGGGGCGTGCAAACGCCATGAACGCCGTTCCCCGCGCTCGTTCGTAGCTTGGCATCCTGTCCCACACGGCCAGCCACGCATCCTGCACAAGGTCGTCAACGTCAGGATCATTGGGCGCCTGGAGCCGGATGAACCCGCGCATCTGCGTGTGATAGCGCCGCTGCAGAATGTCAAACGCAGCTCGATCCCCCCGACCCGCTCGCTCAGCCAGCTCATCGTCAGCCGGTTGCTGTGTCACCCCTCTGATCCCATTGCCCCCTGTAGTCGTGCACGGTCAACACCGCACGACGGTCTCCCAACGACAACTCAGGTTCGTCAATCCGTCTTCGGCAGTAGGAGCGGGGTACCTGCCGCCCCGCGTCGTCGGTCGGTCAGATATTGGACGAATCGCGGGGCGGGGCGGCCTGCCATGATCAGCGCCAGAAGGCCCCGGGCGGACGGCTTCGGGTCCCTTGTACATGTCATGTCTGGATCGAACACATCCGGCAGTAGCCAGACTGACCGGGTGCGGCTTGCACTGCTGAGCACTATCGGGCAGTCTCATCAACCTGCGCTGAGACGCCAACATCCTCGCGCTGTCCGATGCGCACCGGAGGTGGACTGACTGCCTCGAACGTGGTATCCACCCAATGAGCAACTGAATACCTGCGGGGCCGCCGCTTGGCGGCAGGCGGCCCCAGCTGAAGTCCACCGATGCCAAGGCGGCGTGGAGTGGAAGTGGTTCCATCGTGCCGGCTTTGGCGCGTAACTGAAGAAAGGCCGGCCACCAGGCAGCAGAAGACC
>JALGXV010000357.1 GCA_029821885.1 Candidatus Hebobacteria bacterium | reverse complement strand
CCGCTGTGCACCTGGACCGGCAGGTCCTCGTCGTGGGCGCGCTGCAGCAGGCGATGAAAGAGGTAGTCGCCCAGGGGACGGGCCTCCCGCGCGTTCACCGCGCCGCCGTCCTGCTGGATGTCTTCATAGAGAGGCCTGCGAGAGCGGATGGCATTGAAAGCCAGCTCGGCCTCGTGTCTGGTCGGATCGCCAACCGACAGGTCGCGCGCGTAGCCCATCTTCACCTTGAACGCACCCAGCTTGACGGCGCCCTTGAACCTGGTGATGGTCTCGTTGATCGCCGCCACCAGGTCGTCGAGGGCGAGAATGGAGAGGTCGGTCGCGCGTGCTAACGCCTCGATCGGCCCCGCATCGACCATCGTGCAGAGATCGTCCATCCGCCAGGAGAAGTAGTAGTACTCCGGATACTGCTGGCTCAGGCCGGCGTCCGCGCGGTCGGCGTGGGTAAAGCCATCGTTGATGACCCAGGTCGTGTTCGCCCGCTCGCGGAGCAGGTGGTCGTAGAGGTCGCTCACGGAATGGCTGTCGATAAGCGACTGCAGGGCCTCGGTGACCTGGTCGAAGGTCTCCGGGGCGAGTTCGAGGTCGAACAGCTCGCGGCAGGTCAGCAGCGCGGCATGGCCGTGGCCGGTGGCGCGAATCTTGGGCCAGAGTTCGGCGAAGCGCGCCTTGTCATCACCACCTTCCGTGGGCCGGGCGCCGGCCGCGGTGATGAAGTCGCAGTTGGCATAGCTCCACACGGTGCGGAAGTCGTAGCTGGACGCATCCCTCGCAAAGGTCGCGAAGGACTCGTGGTGGTTGTGCGAACAGAACAGCGGCTGCTCCATCACGAAGTCGCGTATTATCGTCGCCACTGCGTTCTCCCTATTCCAGGCCCCACAGCCTAGCGGAGTTGCCGCGCAGCAGGCCGTCCATCTCCTCTTCCGTCAGCTCCGGCCAGCCGCATCCCTTGAGAATCGGGGCGAGCTCCGTCTGCAGCCACTCCACATCGGCCTTCACCGCGGCCAGCCACTGGTCGACGCGCTTCCCGACATAGTCGGTGCCCCAGGTGATCCGGTCGAGCAGGCCATAGTCGCGCGCCACGGTCAGATTCCAGGCGAGCAAGTGTGGGCGCGCCCGCGACATGGAGATGTCCGTCCACACGTTTGGGCAACTCACCATGACCCCGAACAGCTCCTCCGTCCACGGGAAGCCCATGTGCTCGATGAGGAAGATGCACTTGGGGAAATCGGCCGCGACCTGGTCGAGCAGCCACGTGCGCGCGTACTTCATCGGCGCGCGCAGCAGCGAGGCGAGCTGGGCGGAGTGGTGCATGAACACCGGCGCGCCCGCGCGCTGGGCGGCCGCGTAGAAGGGATAGCAGGCCGGGTCGTTGGCGTAGAAGTTGCCATAGGGCGGAGTCAGCACGAGCCCGCGCAGACTCCCGCTCTCCAGCAGCTCCTCCACCTCCTCCAGCCGCTCCTGATTCAGTTGGTCGTTGCCGTCGAGCGGCTCCGCGCCCGCCAGGCCGATCACCTTCTCCGGCCGCAGCTTCTGGAAGGCGGCGACGAGCGGATGCCCGCCCTGCCAGCCGCCGTGAATCCGCGTCATGTCCTGCACGAGCGTGACCATGAGTTGGATCTCCAACTCCTCGCAGGCCGAATCGAAGGCCGCCAGGTCGAACTCCGGCACCTCGTCGGGATGCTGCTGCAGCTCTCCCGCGCGCACATACTCCGCCAGGAGATGGTTGTGTCCATCGATGATCATGCAGACCTCCTCCCCCTCACAGTCGTTACTTCGCCCTGATGTGGTGGCAGCCTCGCCCTGACCAGATCTGCCGTGTATCGCGGACATGCTGTGTCGCTCGCTCCACGGGGATGCGCCGAGGAGCTGATTGGCGCCTCGTGTTGGGGTCAGTCAACCGCTGGTGAGATCGTTCCGGCTGTGTGCAGCATGCTCGTCCTGGGCACAGCTATCGATGTGGGGTCGGATCGAGGCGAGCGGCGGTGCCTTCGAGTGGCGGATTGAGCAGAAGAGGCTACGAGTCTCAGCGCACGTGCTGGTCTCGGGCAGATAGTGCGCAATGGGACTTGCGGTAGCGGCCCTACTTGCACGTTGCGGTCGATCCCAGGGACTATCGACACGCGCAATCGGTCAGAGATGGTAGGGGCAGGCGCCATTCGGGGCAAGCGCATGCCCTGCCCGAAACGGTCCTACAGGCCCCCGACATAGGCACCTTCGGATAGCTCACTCTCCTGCTCCTTCGGGGAGCACAGCGCAAACTGCCTGCAGGTCACTCTTCAACTGCAGTGGTAAGGCAACTCGTGCCGTGTTCGCTCGCAATCCTGTCTGGTCCGTTGCGCGTCGATGACAGGACTCCTGGGCCGAACCGCAAACAACTCGTCGGGCCCTAGGGAACGGCCGGGACGGTGTTTCGAAGCACGGTCCGGCCCGAGTGGCGCCGCAGGCCGACGACGACCGCGCAGGCGGCGCATTCGCCTGCGCGGTGTGGCGAGCGGCGAGGAAAAGCCGGAGAGAGGAGATCATCTGAGATGGAATGGTATCGAGAGGTGCAGTTCGTCGCAGCAGGGATCATGCCGGTCGAATGGGCGCGGGAGTACGGAACCACGGTCAACGGAATGTGGGTTTACGATTCCTACGCTCCCGCCCACTGGGAGAAGGCCACAATCCAGCAGGCCCACGCCGAGGGCCGGCGCGTCCAGCTGGCGGTGCCGCTGATCGCGCTCACCTATCACATCTATGAGAAGGAAGAGCACCGCTACCTCCTGGACGAGGTCTGCCGCGACATCGATGGGAATGAGGCCGAGGTGAAGTGGTACTACTGGGACTCCAAACCTGTCTACGCGATGTGCGTCTACAGCCGCGTCTTCCTCGATTACCTCCTGAGCGATATCAAGACGGCGATCGAGGCGGGGGCGGACTCCATAAACGTCGACGAGATTCAGACCAAC
>JALGXV010000356.1 GCA_029821885.1 Candidatus Hebobacteria bacterium | reverse complement strand
TCAGCACACCGGACACGAAATACTTCTCCGCCCGCGTGGGGCAGTTCCAGCCGCTGCTCTTCCTGACGAATGTGTCCGGCCCGCCCAGGATCACTTTGAGCCGGGCGTCGGTGATGTCGGGGCGAGCCACGAACGGCAATAGGTTCCGCCCGCGCGACCGCGTGAGAGGCGTCGAGGTGGGTGCTGTCACCGGCCCGCTCGACGTCTATCTCGGCGTCGGCAATGGGACGGGACAGAACGCGGCCGACAACCACATGGACATCTACCTCACGGCCGAACATCCCATCGGCACGCAAGGCAGCTCGGTCGGAGCCTGGGCGTACTGGGGTGAGGCCGTGCTGGAGGACGACTTCCGCGACAGCTACAATCGATACGGGGTCATCGGAAACTACACCGTGCAGAAGCTGCGTGCAGTGGGAGGCCTGCTGGTGGGCGAGAATGATGACCCGAGCGGCGTCTCACTCGACAACGACGGGTGGTTCCTCGAGGCCGACGTCATGGTGAGGCCCGACACCGCGGTGTACGCCAGATGGGACGAGTTCACCCGCGATCTGGCAGCCGGCGGGGAGTCGGAGACGGATGGCCCCACGGTTGGCGTTTCGTGGCGACCAACAGAGGTGACACGGGTGACCGTGGAAGCGCAGTGGCTCGATACGGACGACGCGGAGGAGAACTCGGTTACGGCGGAGGCGCAGATCGCCTTCTAATTGTGCTCCCTTCCGCTCGTCTCCTCAGCAGCGACGACAGAGCCAGATGCGCCGAACCACGGTCTGTCTGGCTCTGTCCGCGAGTGTTGCCCCCGTTTCACGATGAAGTGGTCACTTCGCCGTGCAACCGCTGTAGCCTTGCTCTGACGGACTCGCCGCTGTATGGTGGCGAACTCGATTCTTCCAGAGCACGGCTAGCAGGACAACTCGGGCGCCAGTTCACAGTGAACAGTGACTCTCCACCGGACTCCAGCGCGAGTTCGCGACTAACGAGTTTTGCTCCGCGCGTACCTGAGTGGGAACACACGGAGCGCCGGCACGGCGGACTCAGAGTCGGGAGACACGCACACCCGAACTGAGGTCGGATCGCTCCCCCTTCGTGAGCTATCACCCCCTCATCGAGTCGGCGTCTACCCCTGCGTGACACGCCGATGAGTTACTGGACGGCAAGGGCGTCGGTGGCTGCGTCGCGAACCGCAGCAACGCCCAGCCCAGGACTCCCGCAACAACCGATGCCATGAGGATCCCCATCTTTGCCATCGTCAGCATCGCGGTCTGACCAAGCGCAACCGATCCGATGAACAGGGACATCGTGAAGCCGATCCCCGCAAGACATCCAACACCCCACACCTGTCGCCATGTCACGCCGGCCGGCATCGCCGCCAAGCCACTGCGCACTGCCAGCCAAGAGAATGCGACAATGCCAAGAGGCTTGCCAATCAGGAGGCCCGCCGCCACGCCCAACGCCACCGAGCTGGACAGCGCCGAGCCGAACCCCTCATCCAGTGTCACTCCTGCATTGGCAAGAGCGAACAGCGGCAGAATAGCAAAGGTGACCCATGGGTGTAGCCCCCGCTCCAGACGCTGCAGGGGCGTCTCCACACTCTCGCATGCCCTTTCCAGCCCATACAGTGCCGCCTGCCGTTCGCTGTTGAGGAACGATCCCTCGCCGTGCCCTCCTGCCCATCTGAACATACTGAGAAGACCCGTGCTCGTGCCGACGAACTCGTCCACATCAATCCGCGCACGCGCCGGGATGGTTGCTGCGAGCAGAATGCCGGCCACAGTTGCGTGCACTCCGGACTTGAGGAAGCATATCCAGAGGCCGATGCCGAGAAGGCCGTACACGACCAGGTTCCGCACTGCCCAAGCATTAGCCGCTATCAAGCACGCGAAGCACATGCCTCCGACTCCCAGATACAGCCACGAGATCTTGGCGGTGTAGAAGAAGGCGATGACCAGCACCGCGCCGATGTCGTCCGCAATGGCGAGGGCGACCAGGAAGACCTTCAGGCCCAGAGGTATCCGGTCCCCGAGCAGGGCCAGGACGCCCAGTGCGAAGGCGATGTCAGTCGCCATGGGTATTCCCCAGCCGCGCGCACCAGCGGTGTTAAGGTTCAGCGCCGTGTATATCGCGGCGGGCAGGAACATGCCGCCCAACGCTGCTGCAACAGGCAGTGCTGCCCGCCTTCTGTCAGCCAGAGGGCCGACAAGGAGCTCTCGCTTGATCTCCAGGCCTATCACCAAGAAGAACAGAGCCATGAGAGCGTCGTTTATCCAGGCGAGCATCGGCTTTTCGAGCGTCAGCGCCCCGATCCCGATGACGGCATCCATCTTCCAGACCGAGAAGTAGAGCTCGGACCAAGGAGAATTCGCCCAGGCAAGACTCCCCACCGTAGCCACCAGCAGCAGGATGCCGCCCAACGCTTCGATCCTGGCGAAGTCCCGGAAGAAGCGCACCAGTCGCTCTGACGGGGGCCCGCCCAGGCTGTGTTGGATGGTGCCGGGTGTAGGTGTCGATGACCTGCCCCCCTCAACGTTGCCACTCACAATGTTAGTCCCGTCACGGTTGGGGTGCTCCCCGTTTCTTTGGCTGTAGTGTCCCAAGACTGATCTGAGGTATCCAGGAGACCAGTGACCTCGGTTCCTGAACACCCTCGGGGTTGACTTCTCACCCTCGTGTGGGCATCCTCTCCGTCCTGTCGCGGCATGTGCTGCTGTCATCCGCGAGGATCCCATACGTGCATTCCCTCACCGGACTCCAGCGCACGTTCGCGACTGGACGTGCCCTACTCCGCGCCTACCTGAGTGCGAACTTCTGAGGTACGCCTGAAAGAGCCAGTACTTTACTGACTTTTCTCTCTTTCGGACGGATTTGCACAAGTCCGATGGATTCAGAGACAGAGACCGCGAAATGCCCGATTTCTGCTTCCAGAACAGGCAAGGGATTGCGGTGCTCGTCCGGTGGGCGGAGATACCCGAATC
>JALGXV010000355.1 GCA_029821885.1 Candidatus Hebobacteria bacterium | reverse complement strand
TTTCCAGTCGAACCACAGCGGCGAGATCCTGCCCCGCCTGAAGAACGCACAGACCCGAATCGGCTCACCGATGACTTCCAACATCCTCTTACCCACATAAGTGGACACATTATAGCAAACAAATGTTCTAAAGTCAAGGAAATTCGAACACATGTATGCCATTGAGGACAAGGACCTCAGGAAAAGCCTCGGGCTCGCAAGCGCCTTTCTCGGTCACCTGTTGCTCACGTACCACCCAGCAGAGGGGCCTCTTCCATCGACCAGAAGTAACTGGGGTGTTGCTCCCGCCCGCTGTACCAGGGGTACCTCATGAGACAAGTCCCCACCTGGCATACCTACGAGAGGCTGGCGGCTCAGGAACGGCTTGAAGGCGTCAGCGCCTCGCCTACCGACACTGAGGAGAAGCAGTCGCCTACGCCCGACGAGGACAAAGAGAGGGCCTTCTTCCGCTCTGCTCTCGAGGGCAGAACACAGGTCCTGGACCTCGGGTGTGGCGCCGGAGGCCCTCTCCTCGCGCTCGCCGATTGCGTGGGGACCATCTGGGGGCTCGACGCGGCACCATCCATGCTGGCTCTCGCGAGGCGGAACATCGCCGCCCGAGGCATCACCAACGCCGCGCTCGTGCGCGGACTGGCCGAGATGCTCCCCTTCGCCGACGCGGTCTTCGACGGAGTCGTGGTGAGTGGCACACTGGAAAGCCTGTCCGATCCCGACGCCGCGCTCGCCGAACTGTCACGTGTGGCCGTTCCCGGCGCCGTAGTCGCGAACCTCGAATGGGACTTCCGATACTTCGTGCCCGACGGAGAGCCCCGCATCGAGTACTGGCTTCTCCTCAATAGAGAGCAGCTGGTGCTTCAGGCACGACACTATCTCGTGGACCCCTACGGCATTCGCGACGAGCGCTACGTCCTCGACCCCGACAGCGACTTCGCCAAGGCACTCTCGGACGATGAGGAGCTCCAGGCCGAAGGCAGGAAGGCCACCGATCTCACACCTGAACACATCCCGCGGGAGGCACTTCTGGACTGCTTCTACGACATCGAAGCGCACTTCGACCCGGATACACTGCGTGAGGCATTCGAGCGCGCGAGCTTCGAGGTCGTCCGCCAGCACGTTGCGCCAAGCTTCGGCGTGCCCCACATATTCTCAGTCTTCCGCAAGGCCGGCTGACTCAGGAGAGCCGAGCAGCTATCATCGGTCCCGTGTCGGCCCGCTCGGCAGTGCCTCTGAGGAACGGGCAGTCGGCCTGCGAGGGAGACGTCGGATTCCGACGAACTACGCACATCGGCGAGCGCCAGCACTAGCCTGGAGGACCACAATGGCGGGCAAACGAGATGCTTGGGTCGAGGCGTTCCGCGAGACCGCGGTCGGGTGGCTGCTGGGGCCCGAAGACTCGCGCACGGGCCTTCCCGACGTGATCGTTCTCCCCATGGAGAACCCCGACGTCTATGATCCGACCTGGATCGACGAGCATGCTCGCGACCTGGAACAGGTTCGCACGCTCACTCTCGCCACCGTCGGCGACACCCGTGTCGCCTTCTCCTCGCCGAAGTTCGGGGCGCCGGCCGTGGCCATGGCGACTGACGTCTTTGCGAAGGCTGGATTCAGTGCCATTGTGGGCCTCGGCTTCTGCGGCGGCCTGCAGCCAGACCTCAAGTGCGGGGAGCTCGTCTTGCCGTGCTCGGCCGTACGAGACGAGGGTGCCTCCCACAACTACGCTCCCGCCGACCACCCGGCGCAGTGCTCGGCGAAGGCAGCAGAGGCGGTGAAGGCATGTGCGGTCGAAATCGGGATCGACCTGCGGTTCGGCCCCGTCTGGATGACCGACGGCATTCTGCGCGAGACCCGAGACAAGGTCGAGCGGCACCACAGCTTCGGCTGCCTCGGAGTGGACATGGAGACGGCTGCGCTCTACACCGTTGCCTCGGCCATGGAGATCGACGCCGTGGCGATTCTCGTTGTCAGCGACAACGTGTACGAGTGTATACAGACCGACCTCGGTCGCCTGAGAGGGGGATGGCGCCGCGCGGCCGAGCTTGTGGTGAAGGCCGCTCGTGCGCTAGGCAGCTGAGGTCCCTTCGCCCGTCAAGGACGTTCGTCTACGGCTCCTCTTCGGCGAAGTGCCGCCACGGGAGGGCCCCCTCTCACTGATTCGAGGGGGCCCCGCGGAAGCGAGGCCCCCTCGCTCTGCGTCGGTCCGAGGCGCCTACGGCGCCGCCGTGATCTTCACCAGGTCAATCGAATGCGTCCAGGCCGCACCTCCCGCGTCGCCGGTGCGGATCCTGATCTTCACCTGCCCGCCCGCCGAGATGTAGTTCGCTGGATCAGGAACGGGCGTCACTGTTGTCTCATCGCTGGTGCCGTTCAGCCAGTGATCGCCGATCACGCCTGTCCAGCTTCCGCTGCCATAGTCCCACACCCGAATCCGCTCACGCTGGGGAGCCAGCGAGGGATGCGACTCCGAGGTGATGGTCAGGCTCGACAGACTGCTCAGACCGGTGTCGAAGGTGTAGAAGATGTACGTCGACTGCTTGCCGGTCTGCTTCGCCGAGTCGACCACCAAGTACGAGTCATCGGAGGCCTGCAGATCGCTCAGGTCACCCGAGACATAGGTCCCAACATCGATCTCGTACGAGCCGGGATAGTAGTCGCCACCCTCTCCCGAGGTCACCGTGATGTAGTTAGGCTTGGTCTCGGTGTCCTCGCCGTAAGCGTTGGCCGCGGTCAGGCTCACGGTGTACTGTCCCTCGCCCGTGTACTCGTGGCTCGGGCCCTGGGCCTGCGAGGTGCCACCATCGCCGAAGGTCCAGTCCCAGGAGGTCGGGTCGTTGCTGGACAGGTCGGTGAAGTACACCGTGAGCGGCGCATTGCCGCTCAGGGGATCGCCCACGAAATCTGCCACTGGCGGCTGCCCCGCGGTCACGCTGATGTAATTCGGCTTGGTCTCGGTGTCGCAGCCGGCCGAGTTGCAGGCCTCC
>JALGXV010000354.1 GCA_029821885.1 Candidatus Hebobacteria bacterium | reverse complement strand
TCGTCGATCTGCTGGCGCCATACCCGCGCGGCGGGAAGGTCGGCCTCTTCGGCGGCGCGGGCGTGGGAAAGACGGTGCTGCTGACGGAGCTGATCCACAACATGGCGACCCAGCACGGCGGCACCTCCGTCTTCGGTGGTGTGGGCGAGCGGACCCGCGAGGGCAACGACCTCTGGCTCACCATGCAGGAGTCCGGCGTCATCGAACGTGCGAGCCTCGTCTTCGGGCAGATGAACGAGCCGCCGGGGGCCCGCCTGCGGGTCGCGCTGACCGCCCTTACGATATCCGAGTACTTCCGGGATGTGGAAGGGCAGGACGTACTGCTGTTCATCGACAACATCTTCCGGTTCGTGCAGGCCGGTTCGGAGGTGTCGGCCTTGCTCGGCAGGATGCCCTCCGCGGTGGGCTACCAGCCGACTCTCGCCACCGAAATGGCCGACCTCCAGGAGCGCATCACCTCCACCAAGCGTGGCTCGATCACATCACTTCAGGCGATCTACGTGCCCGCCGATGACTTCACCGATCCTGCCCCCGCCGCCGCCATGGCGCACCTCGACGCCACGAGCTTCCTCGACCGTCGGATAGCCGAGAGAGCGATCTACCCGGCCGTGGATCCACTGCGCTCCACCTCGAGGCTGCTGGACCCGGTCGTGGTGGGAGAGGAGCACTACCGGGTGGCACGCCGAGTGCAGGAGGTGCTGCAGCGATACAAGGATCTGCAGGACATTATCGCCATCCTCGGGATCGAGGAGCTGTCGCCGGCGGATCGTCTGACCGTGGAGCGCGCGCGCAAGATCGAGCGCTTCCTGTCTCAGCCTTTCTTCGTTGCCGAAGCCTTCACCGGCCAGCCCGGCAAGTACGTTCAGTTGAGGGAAACGATTCGCGGCTTCCAGGAGATCGTTGACGGTAAGCACGACGACCTGCCGGAGCAGGCCTTCTACATGGTCGGCGGCATCGACGAAGCCGTCGCCAAAGCAGAGCAACTGGCGAAGGAGTAGTAGGTGCCCCCGCCCGCTTTCGACCTGACAGTGCTGGCGCCCGACCACAGCCTGCTCGAAGGGCGCGTGAGATCTCTCGTGGCCCCTGGCGCAGACGGCTACTTCGGTGTGCTGGCCCGCCACGCGCCCATGGTGGCGCAGCTCGGTGCGGGCGCGCTGACTGTTACCGGCGAGGACGGGGCGGAGGAGTACTTCGCCATTTCCCAAGGCTTCCTGGAGGTCGAGCCCGACGAGGTTACCATCCTCGCGGACACGGCGGAGGCCGCCGCCGGGATCGATGTAGAGCGAGCGCGCGCGGCGGAGGGGCGCGCCCGACAGCGGATGCGAAGTCGCGATCGGGACCTGGATGTGGCGCGCGCGGAAGCCGCTCTGCAACGCGCCCTCGCGAGGCTTCAGGTCGCCGAGAGGAGTGGGGCGGCGGGCGGACGCACCACCGGCTAAGCAAGACAGCGATAGGAGCAGCCATGACCGCAGACGCTTGGCGCATCGTGGGTGGTCGGGCACTTCAGGGCACGGTGCGACCCTCGGGGAGCAAGAACGGCTCCCTGCCCCTGCTCGCCGCGACGCTACTGCTCGACGGCGAGACGCGGTTCCACAACGTCCCTCACATCGCAGATGTAGCGACGATGATCGACCTGCTCAGGTCCCTGGGCCTCGCGGTCGAGGCCAAGGGGCGGGATACCGTCGTGGTTGTCAACAGGGGGATCACCACAGCCCATCCGCCCGAGGAGCTGGTGCGCAAGATGCGGGCATCGCACTACCTGCTGGGGCCGCTCTGCGCGCAACTCGGCCGCGCCGAGTTGGGACTGCCGGGGGGGTGTGATCTCGGCAGCCGCCCCGTCACACACATCGTATCAGTGCTGGAGGCCCTGGGCGCCGAAGCGACCGTGGACGCGAGTACTATCCGGCTGCGGTGCGAACGGCTGCAGGGATCGACGGTGACCCTCGACCCGCGCCATCGGAACCCGGGGGCCACCTTCACGGCCCTGATGGCGGCATCCCTGGCGGACGGTGAGACGGTGATCGAGAATGCCTCCTATGAGCCTGACGTCGTCCACTTCTGCGAGTTCCTCAACGCGGCCGGCGCGCGTATCGAAGGCATCGAGACGAGCACGCTCACCATCTCTGGAGTGGACCGTCTTGCCGGCGCGGCCCATCGCGTCAACACAGATCGGCTGGAGGCGGGCACCGTCATATGCGGCGTGGCTGCCACCCGGGGTGAGGTCACAGTCGAGAACATAACCACTGCCGAGCTGGGGGAGACGGCCGACAAGCTCCGACAGGCGGGTGTCGAGATGCTGGTTAAGGATGGCTGCATCGTGGCCAGATGTCCGCGGCGGCCCCGGGCAGTAGATATCGTGACCCATCCCTTCCCCTCCTTCTCAACCGACCTCCAGCCGCCGGTGGCGGCACTGCTGGCAACGGCGGAAGGGACGAGCACGATCCAGGAGACCGTGTTCGACCGGCGGCTCCAGTGCGCGGAGCAGCTCGTGAAGATGGGCGCGGACATAGAGCTGCGAGACTCCCGGCATGCGGTCATCCGCGGGGTGGAACGTCTGACCGGCGCCACCGTGGAGGCCGGAAACATCAGAGACGGAGCCGCGCTGGTGATAGCGGCCCTGAGCGCCAAGGGCGAGAGCATCGTGTCGGGTCGTCGGTTCGTGGAGCGCGGATACGAGGGCCTCGAGGGCAAGCTGCGTACGCTCGGAGCCGACATCGTGTTGGCCGAGTAGGGAGAGAACGGGCGAGTCCATGTTCGGATTCACGGAATCCATCGGCATCGACCTGGGCACCGCCAACATGCGCGTGTATGTGAAGGGCCGCGGCATCATCGTCCGCGAGCCCTCCGTCGTAGCGGTGTCCGAGTCCGAAATCATCTGCGTCGGGGAACGGGCCCAGGCGATGCTGGGACGGGCCGCCGAAGGGATCGCTATCGTCCGGCCCATCGACGATGGGGTCATCTCGAACTACAGCATTACGCGCCTGCT
>JALGXV010000083.1 GCA_029821885.1 Candidatus Hebobacteria bacterium | reverse complement strand
CAACTACGATGTCGAGGAGCTGGGGATCGGCCTCGTGCGGCTCGAGGGCGGCATCACCTTCTTCATCGAAGAGAGCTGGGCGATCAACATGGGCGAGCCCCCTCCCAGCGAGCTCCACGGCTCGAAGGGCGGCGTTCGCCTCGGCCCGTTCTCCTTCCACAGCACGGTCGCCGACATGGAGATGGACGCCACCTCCGACCTCAAGGACGCCGACGTCCGCTGGCATCGCTGCCTCCCGAACACCGACGCCTACGACAGCGCGCAGGCCCACTGGGCGGCCGCGGTCCAGGGCCGCGTGCCGCTCGTGGACTCGGCCGGTATCGCCCTCTCGACCATGAAGATCAGCGAGGGCATCTACCTCTCCACCAAGCGCGGCCGCGAGGTCACGGGAGACGAAGTCGAGAAGGAATCGAGGTCGTCCTCCATCGAGGTCTAGCACACACCGGTTGCCGAAGGCCTTCTGCGAGCCGCCGCGGGGATCGCCCCCGGCGGCTCGCTTCTTATCCGGTCCGCGCTCTGCGCTCTCTTGCAGTTCCCGCCTGCGCTGTGGCATTACCTCACTGCGGCTGCGGCCGGCGCGGGGCCGCGGCGCCGACAACTGGCAGCTTCGCCCGGAGGTAGACCACAGTGAAGGTCCAGATCGGAGTGATGGGATCGGCCGGAGGCCGCATGCGAAAGGACACTCGGCAGCGCGCCCGTGAGGTGGGCCGCGCCATCGCCGAGCACGACTGCGTGCTGGTGACGGGCGCCTGCCCTGGGCTCCCCTACGACGCCGTATGCGGCTGCAAGGAGGCCGGCGGTCTGACGGCCGGCATCTCTCCCGCACTGGACCTGCACGAGCACATCACCCGCTACAAGTCCCCCTATGAAGAGTTCGACGTCATGGTCTACACCGGCGACGGCCTCATGGGCCGCGAGGTCACCGGCATCCGTTCCTGCGACATCGTCATCCTCATCGGCGGCCGCTCCGGCACGCTCGGCGAGTTCGCCATCGCCTATGACGAAGGCAAGGTCATCGGCGTCCTGTCCGAAACCGGCGGCATCGCCGACCACGTGGACGAACTGATCGAGATCATCAACAAGAAGACCGGCGCGATCCTCGTCTTCGAGCCCGATCCGCGCACCCTCATGGCGAAGGTCGTCCGCGCCCACGAGGGGCGCGAGGGCCAGCTCCCGCCTCGCCTCACCCGCCCCGAGGTCTAGTACCGAACGCCACCGGCCGAAGCGTCCCGGCCGGGCGGAAGGAAGGACCGATCCCGCGGGCAACCCTAGTGATGCGCGGCACTTCCGCGCCGGTGCCATGTCGAAAGAGCAGGATGTCTCAACCCAAGAGCTAATCCCGACGGTCGCCTACTGCGGCCTGGTATGCGGCGTCTGCGTGCACTCGGCTGCCGAACGGGAGGGATGCGCGGGATGCAGGAACGGCGGGGGCTCGAAGGACTGCCACCAACGCGCCTGCTGCGTGGAGAAAAACCTCGACGGTTGCTGGGAGTGCGATGCCTTTCCCTGCGATCAGGGCTTCTTCGGCGATGACGCATGGAAGGGCCTCTGCATCGGCTCTGTCCAGTGCATCAAAGCGCACGGGCTGGCTGGCTATGTCGAGCGTCTGGCGGCCAGAGTGGGAAAGTCCGTCGAACTCGGCGACTACCGCCACAAGACCCCGGAGGATGTCCGCGATCTACTCTGCGGCGAGCCCGATGACGCCGAGCCGAGCTGAAGGCCGGAGATCCATCGCCAAGTAAGGCTCGTGTGGAAAGCGGAGGGGGTGGGATTCGAACCCACGAGGGGCTTTGGGCCCCCAACGGTTTTCAAGACCGTCTCCTTAAACCACTCGGACACCCCTCCGGTGGAGAGGGGACGGAGAGCGTCCCACTTGAGACGATACCAAGGGGGCCGGCAGCCGTCAAGCACAACCGCGACTGGCGTCGAACGCCACGTGCGCCGCGCTGGCCGCGGTGGGTCATGAGTAGCGGCGGATGCTCATCAGCACCTTGCCGATGACCTTCACCTTGTCGGCCACGATGGGCTGCATATCCTTGTTGGCCGGCACCAGGTAGATGCGGTTGCGGCGCCGCCGCAGGTACTTCACGGTGGCCTCATCCTCGAGCAGGGCGACGACGATCTCGCCATCCTCGGCATAGGGCTGCTGGCGCACCACCACGTAGTCACCGTCGAAGATGCCGGCTTCGATCATCGAGTCGCCTTTGACCTCGAGCATGAAGCACTGGTCGTCCTTGACGATGTCGCGGGGAAGTGGGAACACCTCCTCGATGTTCTCGGTGGCGAGGATCGGCTGGCCCGCCGCCACGCGACCCATGACTGGCACCGGGACCATGGGCACCGGTATCATGGTGGGGTCGGGCGCCTTGACGATCTCCATGGAGCGGGCCTTGGTACGATCGCGCTTGATGTAGCCCTTCTTCTCGAGCGCCTCCAGGTGTCGCTGCACCGTGCAGCTCGACCGCAGCCCGAGCCGCTCGCCGATCTCTCTGACGGTCGGGGGATAGCCCTTCTCCCGTAAGCTCGCGTGAATCCCCTCCAGCACTTCCCTTTGCCTGTCGGTGAGACGCCGCATCCCCGCCCTCCTCGTGAGTTGTACTATCCCCTCGCGGGAGAGGATACCACATTCCGAGCAACTTTGCAAACAGCCGTTTGGGTTGGGCTGGCGCCAACCTGCGACAGGCCGGCCGGGGCGGCGACCCAGCTACTCGCACTCCTCCTCGGCCCGGCGCGCCTCCTCTTCCGCGACCTCAAGGACAGAGGGAGGGCCCTGAGCATTCATGCGGGACGCTCTTGACTGCGAACAGATGTGTGGTATACTATGTGTGCGTCAAACTTCTGTTTGCATGGGAGGCCGCGGATGGGCAGACGTCGGCGCTGGGTTCGATGGACGGTCGTGTCACTCGTGGTGGGCGTGTTCGCAGCCTTCCCCGCGCTGGCGGGCAGCAGACAGCCGAACCATGAGGGGGCGCGGCCTCCCCTTCTCGTCGAGGTGGAATACGGCGACAGCCTCTGGACCATCGCCCGCGAGCACGGCGACCCGAACCGCGATGTCCGGGAGATCGTCTACTTCATCCGCAAGGCGAACAGCGTGAGCGCCAGGAGCCTTCAGCCCGGCGACCGCCTTGCCATTCCGGCCGAGTGCCTGCCGGAGTCGTGAACGGCTGGCGGGCGTTCACTGCTCCTGAGCCCGCCCGGCGTCCGGCTTCACTCATCACCGGCCGCGCTCGCCGGCCCGAAGACGTGCACTTCGTGGATGCCCCACCACTCGGGCTGGTGTTCGGCCGTGAGTTCGAGGCGGATGGCGCGGACCAGGTTCGGCCCGGAGAAGCGGATGGTCAGCGGCTGCAGCGGCCCCGGGGGGATGACCTCGACCAACTCCCAGGTCTTGCCGTCGCGGGTGATGCTGGCGCGCACGCCCCGCGGCCAGGCGCTCACGTAGATCGTCTTTGTTCCCTGGTGATCGAAGACCGCCCGCGTAATGGACAGCGGCGCGCCGAAGTCGAGCACGAACCACTGGCCCGGAGCCTGGGAGGGCCCGCCCGGGCTGCCGCCGGCGGTCCAGTTGGTTACCGGATCGCCGTCGATCGCACGATCTGGAGTAAGGGACTTGTAGCTCTCGGAAGCCGAAGCCCGCCAGGAGGCAGTGGGCGATAGCCTCACCTCCCGGTCTTCCGACTGGATGTGGAGGTCCTGCAGCCAGGTCGGCTGCTCCAGCCCGCGCTCGATCCACGCGGCCGGAGTGCCCTGAACATCCTGGAGATCGGTGTAAGCTGCCACCGCCTCCTCTCTTCGCCCCAGCGCGTCCAGACAGAAGGCCCGATGCAGTCCTCCCCAGAAGCGGTCCGGCGGGAGAAGCTGCAAGGCCTCTTCATAGCGCCCGCACCGCGTGTACATCCGGCCAAGCATCAGGCGAACGGGAAGGTAGTACTGGTCGATCTCTAGCACTTCGCGGAACGCGCTCTCGACGGCATCCCAATCGACCAGTCCCTGTTCATTTGGCCCCATCACTTCCCACGCCCGCTCGAGCGCCGGTCCGAACTTGCCGAAGTACTCCCTCTCCTCCTTCCTCTGCTCGACGCGGGTGGTCTCGGGGATGATCTCCCAGAACTCCTTCAGCGCGATGCCCTCGCGCTCTGAGAGCAGATCGCGTAGCATGTGCCGGTGTTCCGCCCCTGTCATGACCGCGATACGGCCGCCTGGGAACCGCGATGCGATCCGCGTGATGTTGTCGGCCATGATGGTGTTGCGCTCCCGCCACTCCTCCTCGATGAAGTCGAGGTCCTTGGCAGCTTCCTGACATTCCGGGTAGGGCCGCATCAGCATCTCTATCAGGTCTGCAAGCCCACGCTTTGCCCTGATGACGCCATCGAACGCTTCGGAGTTCACAAGCTCGGCCGTGCCGGAGGCGTTGAACTGCGACTGCGACCCCCCGATATGATAGGCGAGGGCGACAACCTTCGGTGGGAGCGAGTCGGGCTCTTCCGTCCCCATTCGTTCAATCCATCGCTGGATTGCTTCGTTGGCGCTGCGCAGCCGCTTGAAGTACCGCGTCTCCTGGTAGCGCTCGTTTCTTCCCTCCCGGTCGAAGGGCAGGAGGGGGATGTCCATCGCCTCCGCCGCCGCCACCTCGGCGCGCCCTTCCGGATGGTCCAGCATCACCTCTTCCCGGTAGCTCCCATCCGGATTGAAGAACGTGCTGTACAGCTCCACACAGATGGCGTCGGGCTCCAGTGCAAGGAGGATGTTCCTGAGCGTCCGCTCGTTGTAGTTCCGGTTCGTTTCGTGCGCCCCATGGAGCGTGCCTATGATGACGACCTCCGTCGGCCGCCGCTCGGCGGCGGCCTCATCGGCCGGTGCAGGCCCCTCCCCTGCCGCCGCACACGACGCCCCCGCGAGGGACACCAGCATTGCGAGCGTGACACGGAGAGTCACGGACCTGACGAGTGAGCTTCGCATCTGAATCTCCTCCAGCGGCGGTGTATCGCCGGGCAAGGGCACAGCAGAGGAAGTCAGCGCGGGCTTGCCCCTCTTACCCCGATCTGTTCCGCGCGCACCATTGCACTCCTGCCTTCCGCGCCATAGGCAAACCCCCACCTGCTGTGGTATTCTCTTCTGACCGCCGCCAAGTAGGTTGCGCGGGCGCGGGTCATTGCAGCAAAGGAGGCGGAACCGTGAGGCGGCTCCTCATCGCAGTTGTGGTCATTCTCCTCATCGCCCTCGCAAGCGCCGCATGGGCACAGCCCTCCCTCATCGGGCCGAGCGGGCTGATGCGGACTCCGACGGCGGGGACGCTCGACGCGCTCCAGTTCAACGTCGGCGTCTCCAACATGTGGGCCGATGGGGGGCCGGACGAGAGCTACGTCTACGCGAACGTGGGCCTGACTTCCAGGTTGGAGCTCGGCATCACCCGGGCAGAGCTGGAGGACGTGGAGGCGGAGACGCTGCTGAATGTCAAGTTCCGATTCCTCGGGCCGATCCCCGGCAAGCTGACGCTGGCCGCGGGGGTTACCGATATCACGGACCAAGTCGATCAGTCTGCCTATGTCGTCCTCACCCACGAGATCGGCGCGGGGGCCATCTCCTCCGGGGAGCCGTTCACCCATCCCCAGGTCCACTTCGGAGCGGGAAGCGGCCAGCTCGACGGGCTGTTCGGGGGGCTGTCTGTCACCTATGCCGGCAAGACGGACCTGATGCTCGAGTACGACGGCAGTGATGTCAACATGGGCCTTCGGCATGTGGTCCTTCCGAGGCTATCGCTGGCCGCGGCCGCGCTGGGCACGTTCGACGACCTCGCGCTCGGGCTCTACCTCGCCAGCCCCTGGTAGCCGCAACTGGCGGACATGCCTCGCGGCCGCCGGCCGCGGGCCGCTCACTAGGAGGCCGACATGCGCAAGTTCTCCTGCGAAGAAGTCGCGGGGGTGATCGATCATTCGCTGCTGCGCCCCACCATGACCGACTCTGAGCTGGAGGCCGGATGTCGCGCAGCCGCGGAGTGGGGCGTTGCCACGGTGTGTATCAAGCCCTACTTCGTCTCCCGCGCTCGCGAGCTGCTGCAGGGATCGGTCGTGAGAACCGGAACGACGGTTGGCTTCCCCCATGGCGGCCACGCCATATCCGTCAAGGTGGCGGAGGCGAGGACGGCCCTGGGCCAGGGCGCGCAAGAGATCGACATGGTCATCAACATCGGCAAGGCCAAGAGCGGGGACTGGGACTATGTCGAGGACGAGATCGGCGCCCTGACCGAGGCCGTTCACCAGGAGGGCGGCCTCATCAAGGTCATCTTCGAGAACTGCTGCCTGACCGATGACGAGAAGCGTCAGCTCTGTCGGATCTGCAAGCGCCTCCAGGCCGATTTCATCAAGACATCCACGGGCTTCGGCACCGGTGGGGCCACCGATGAGGACCTCCGCCTGATGCTGGCGGAGGCCGGCGACGCCATGGGCGTGAAGGCCGCCGGCGGCCTTCGCACCTACGCGGACGTCGCCCGCGTCATAGAGATGGGGGTCAAACGCGTCGGCGCGAGCCAGACCGGAAGCATCCTCGCCGAGTGCCGCGAGCAGGGCTGAGCCGGCCGCACATCTACTCGCCCGTCTCCTGGTCCGCCCGAAGCACGTCCGTGAACACGAACCCCTCGCGCTCCACGGTGTCGCCAACCGTCACTGCTATCGGCACCGCGAAGCCCGGCCCATCCCAGGCGAAGGTGTGAAACTCACCGTTCTCGCCGCAGGGATCCACACCTTCGGGGAGCTCCCCAAGGAAGTCGTGATCGAAGGCCCGGCCGGCCAGCTCGCGAGGCGTCTTGCGCGGGTCGAGGCAGGTCACCACCGCCCGCACGCCGCCAGCGATGATCTCCTCAGCCAGCGCTCGCGTGTCCTTTCCCCAGAGCGGGAAGGCGGCCTCCATGTTCACCCTCGCAAGTCGTTCCTCTCGATAGGCGCGGACATCGCCCAGGTGAACATCTCCGAAGACGACGTGCGTGACGCCCGACCGCCGCGCCTCCTCCATGGCGCGAGCCATCCGGGCCTGGTACTCATCGTGCGAGCACGGCGAGGGAATGCGCACGACGTGGAGCGGCAGGCCGAGGGCCGCCGCCTGCGCCTCGACCAGTGACTCCCTTACGCCGTGCATGCTCACCCGGCGGTAGGGATCGGTGATGGTGGCGAGCAGCCCGACGATGGCGAGTTCGGCCGATTGCCGGGCGAGGTGAAGCGCCCAGAGGCTGTCCTTGCCGCTGCTCCACGCCAGCCAGGCGCGGGGGATGTCACCGGTCGGCAAGGGTCTATTCCGACTTCACGATCTTAATGCAGGTGTCGGGACACATGATCGCGCACTGCGCGCACCCCGTGCAGTTGTCCGGGTCGACGATGGCCGCCGGGTGGAAGCCGCGGGTGTTGATGTGCTTCGCCGAGCCCATAGCTTGCCGGGGGCAGACCTCCACGCACAGCTCGCAGCCCTTGCAGATCTCCTCGTCGATGATGACTGTGATGCGTGGCTTGGTCTTCGACACGATGGCTACTTCCCTTCGGCTCGGCCCGTTCCTGCCTCCCATGGCAGACGCACCCGAAGGCCCATGAGAAGCACGGGCACGCCCACCTCGGGAACACCGCCCGCCAGCTCTTCGGCGGCCGCGAAGAACGCCACCCGAAGACCCAGGCTCTCCGCGGCCGCGCTGACCTGCTGCCAGCCTGATTCGATGTGCGAACGCTCGGTGAGACTGCCCAGGTGCGGATTGGCAACGAGGCCGGTGAGGCGCAGGCCAGTTAGTTCCTCTATCAGCCGGCGCTGCTCGGCCAGGCCGTGCCCCGACGGGTCCGGGCGAAATGGGTTCACGGCCATCAGCAGATCGTACTGGCCGGAGGCAATCTGGTGCGCGTAGGCGCCGAGCAGTTGGGCGCCTCTCACGTCTCCGCCCACATCCAGGACGGTGTGCATCTCTCGCTGTTCGATCGCCTCACCGATCTCCGGCGGCAGCGCCGGGTTCTCGAAGGACGCCAGCGCGCCCGGCGCCGCGATCACCTGCAGCCCTTCCCTGGCCAGCGCCTCCCGGTAATCGCCCACGCGGAAGTAGGGCGTAACGACGTCGAGATCGACCAGGCACGTCTCGCGGCCGGCCGCCAGCGAGGCGAGGCTGTAGCTGATCGCGATCTCCGTCTTCCCGGTGCCGAACGGGCCGATGAAGGCGACCACCGGATGGGGTGACAGGAAGTCGCCGGCGCCGCGCCGCGTCATCCGGCCGCCTCCTTCCCGGACTCGGGCAGCGGAGGGAGATGCTCGGCGCCGAGTTGGTCGAGAGCGCGGAGCGTCGGCCTGCGCTCGATGATGTCGCTCAGCGAGTAGCGCTCGCAGGCGAGATGGATGATCGCCAAGATGACGACCGCCACAAGCCGGTACGTTGGCCCGAGACAGAGTGCGAGCGCCAGACCGGCCGTACCGCCCAGCACGTTCGAGCCCACATCTCCCATCATCGTCCGACCGGCCAGGTCCGAGGGTGCGGCGACGGCGGCCGCAGCCAGCAGTGGGCCGAGGAGGTGGAGCGAGTCGACCGACACTGCGACAGCGATGACGGCGAGCAGCGCGAATCCCTTCAGTGCCCGCCCCGGCCGCAGGTCGAGCAGGTTCACGAAGTTCGCGCAAAGGGCGATGAGCAGCGCGTCGAGAGCGATGAGCCCCGGCTGGCCGGGGTGCAAGACCGCGCCGGCCCAAGCGCCGGCCGCCAGACCGCCGAGTGCCTTCACTGTCCCCGTAGTCAGCCGGCCCCGCGCGAGCGCCGAGAGGTGGCCGCGAAGCCCCCGGGCCTGGCGCCCTCGGGCGCCGAAGGCTCCAACGACGATGAGGCCGGCTCGCAGCGCCGGGGGCTCGAGTGAGGACAGCAGCAGCGCGGGAAGCCCGACTGCGACGAAGAGCAGTCCCGCCGCGGCCGGCATGCTGCGGCCGAGGTAGTTCGTCTTGCGCAGGCCGAGCCACACCGAGGTCACCCACAGGCACGGCAACCATAGTACGATCCCGCCCGCTGCCGCCGCCCCAACGGCCGGCGTCGCCGAAGGCGCGGCGGCCGTCGTGAGGGCAAGCAGGCCGACGACCGCGGTAAGCAGCAGCGCGATCCGAGTTGCGGTTGCGGCGGCCGATAGCGCCGGCCACCCGAGTCCATACCCCGTCAGCAGGAGAAAGCCCAGTATATCCTGGAACTGGCGCGCTCGATGGGCGAAGCCGGAGACGGTCCGGCCCGTGGGAGCGTGCTCCAGAGGCACCTGCACTTCGCGTATGGTGAGGCCAAGGTGCGCGGCCTCCGCAGTCAGCCCCACCTCCACCGCGAAGCGCGGCGCGAGGCCGATGTGCTCCACCAGCGATGCCGGCAGCGCCCTCTGCCCTGACATCGGTGCGGCCGGATCGATCCCAGCGAGGAGGCGGATGGTCGCTCGCGCCAGCCCTTTCGCCAGACCCAGCCCGCCGCTGCCCGGCCGGGCGGGCAGGACGCCCACCACCATTGCTGCATCGCCACCGGCTGCCGCGAGCAGCGGCCCCGCGTGGGCGGCCGAAGACCCGAGATCGGCATCAAGGAACAGCAGCTGATCGGCCGAGGCCGCGGCGGCGCCCCGCCGGAGCGCGGCGCCCTTTCCCTCGTTTGCCGAGAAGAGGATCACCTCATCTGCACCCGCCGCTCGTGCGGCCTCGGCGGTCCCGTCCCCGGAGCCGTCGTCCACCACCACGATCTCGACCACATCGGGGAGAGAACGCACTGCGCGCACGGTCTGGGCGATGGTGTCGGCGGCCCGATAGGCGGGGATTATCGCGCTTGTGGGCATGGGCTCACTGAACGAGGAGGTCGGGGATCGGCGGCAGGAACGAGTCGGCCGTCTCCTTCAGCCCGTAGTGTCCCTCCGCGCCGCCCAGGGCCAGCACGATGGCGAGCCGGCCCGCCAGTGTGTCGGCGTGATCTACAGTAGGGATTCCGGCCGCCTTGTAGACTGGAATGACCGAGACCTCTGCCGCCTTTGCCTCGACCCCAACGACGCGGAGACCGGCGCCGGTGAACTCCTGGATCATGGGGAGGTCGATGCGCTCCGGCGCGGCCGCGCTGGGAGAAGCCATGCCGCCGACGATCAGTACGGCATCGGGGCGAAGTGTATAGTCGGAGTCCGCCGTCGATTTAAGCAGTCCGCTCGTATGCAAATCCAGGATGAGATCGGCACGGCCGGCGGCCAGGTCCTTCGCGATCTTCTGGGCTATGAGGGTACGAAAGTGGACTCCCGGCGGCGGGTAGAGCGTGAGCCGCTCTGACACTCTCTGTCTGACCTCTGCCGGAAATGCGATGAAGCTCGGCGTGATGACGGTCGTAGAAGTGACCCTCGCGCCGGCCTGTTTGAGGGCCGCCCTGAGGTTGTCGGGAAGCGGGTCGGCCGCGAAATCTCGGTCAAGCACGATCGCCACCAGCGTGCCGGCAAGGCGATCCCTGATCACCGCGGACACGGTCTCCCGAGACAGCATATCGTATTCGCGGTTCTGCTCTTCGAGCCGCCTGATCTCCTCGGCCCGCCAGTCCCGCGTTTCACGGTACTCCTCCTTCAGCAGGGCCACGCTGTCTTCGAACTCCTCCGCGCTGGGCGCGAGCCCGATTCCGATGAGGACCCCGAGCAGAAGGGCGACGAATATCGCCACAAAGCTCCCGATGTGATAGCGATAGTCGACGAGCACCTAGCTATCTCCGCACCACGTCACCATTGTCTACGCCCACACCGAACGGAAGAAAGAGATCAGTCGCAGCATCCATAGGTCCAGTGTTGCGCGAATGGAGGGCGCCTGCATCACCAGCACGGACATGATCAACGCTGCAACAACGGCCAGGTAGAGAAAGAGTCTCCTCGACGGCCCCGCGGGATAGAGCCTGCTTATGCCCTTGGCATCGACCAGGATCGACCCCACCTTCAGCCGCACGAGAAAGGTAGAGGAGATGCCCCCGCGGGCCTTCTCCAGGAACTCGGTCAACGAGAAGTGCGTCCCCACCGCCGCGATCAGCTCGGCCTCCTGCTCGTAGGCAAGCAGCATCGCCACGTCTTCGCTCGTGCCGCGAGAGGGCAGCACGACGAAGGGAAGGCCCATCGCGCTGAGGCGATCCCGGCCAGGCGCTTCGCCGTTCGGGTACGCGTGCACCACCAGCTCTGCCCCTGCCCTCAGCGCCTCGTCGGAAACGCTGTCCATGTCTCCGATAATCAGGTCCGGCCGGTAGCCCTCGCGCACGAGCAGGTCGGCCCCCCCGTCCACGCCGATCAGGACCGGGTTGACGGCCCCGATGTAAGAACGGATCGCTCGAAGATCTCCGGCCGCCCCGGGGCCCCGCACCACGATCAGGCAGTGCCGGCCCTTCATCCGCGTTCGCAGGTCCGGCAGGGAGAAGGGATCGAAGAGAAGCGACTGCTCCTTCTCCACATAGCTCAGTGTGTTCTCCACGAAGCGCGCCAACTCCTCACCGACGTTCCGCTTGGCCTCCTCGATCTGCAGCCCGAGCTCCTGCTCGGTCAGCAGCCTCCCTTCGGCGAGGCGCTCTCCATTGGAGTAGACGGACCCATCCACGATCTCCAGTGCCTGCCCCTCCCCGACCTTATCCAGCAGCCCGTCGCCGGCCTGATCGATCAGCGGAATGCCGGCCCGCAGGAGCATCGTGGGCCCGGGGTGTGGGAACCGCCCGGAGAGAGAGCGCTGCGCGTTCACCACCGCGGCGACATGCTTCTCCGCCAGGGCGGAGGCACAGGGCGCATCGAGGTCGGCGTGAGAGATGACTGCGATCTCGCCGGGGGCGATGCGGTGAAGCAGGTTCTTCGTGCGCCGGTCGACTCGTGCTTTTCCGCTAACTCGCATAGAGCCTGCTTACTAAGAACGGTGACTTCCCCAGCCCAGCTTCGACCGCAGCCGCGTGTAGAAGCTGGCATCCTTCGGCGCGAGGAGCCGAGCCGAGAAGGGGGCCTCTCTCACTTCGATTCGGTCGCCGGCCCGCAGCGTGAACCCCTCCTGCCCGTCCGCAGTCAGGTTCACTTCCTCGCCCCGCAGGTCGGGCAGCGCCATCTCGATCACTCGATCCGCGGGCACCACCAGGGTCCTGGCCGAGAGCGTGTGCGCGCAGATCGGTGTGAGCATGATGACCCGCACCGCGGGGTCCACTACCGGCCCTCCGGCCGACAGCGAGTAGCCGGTCGAGCCCGTAGGCGTAGACACGATCATCCCGTCCGCCGGGAAGGAGGAGATCGGAACGCCGGAGACGCTCGTCCTCATGCGGAATAGCCGGGAGAAGGCGCCCTTTCCAACCACGACGTCGTTGAGAGCCGTGAAGCGCCCCACCTCGTCCTCTCGGCGGCCGACCGTGGCCTGCAGCATCATCCGCTGCCTCACCTCGAGCGGCGAGGCCATTACCTCCGCGAGGGTGTCCACCATCTCTCCGCCCGCCGGGACGGAGGCGAGGAACCCGAAGCCACCGAGGTTGATGCCGAGGACCGGCTTGCCCAGCGGCGCGGCCATGCGTGCGGTGGCCAGGAACGTGCCGTCTCCCCCCATCGACAGCAGCAGATCTGCACCCTCGCGAAGCTCAGCCAGCTCCACACCGAGCTCCGGCAGCGACAGGGCATCAGCCTGCTCCTTCTGCAGGATCACCCGGACCTTGCGCCTCTTCAGCCAGTCCACGACCTCGCCCACCGCGGCCGCGATGCGGCGCTTGTGCATCGCCGCCACTATCCCGACGCACCCCACCGACGTCGGGTCAAACTCATCCTTTGCTCGAGGTGGTCGAACAGACATCGAGACAGCTACTCCATGGCCTGGAGACGCTCGAGGTTCCTCCGCGCGTCATCCAGGGTCGGATCGGCCTCGAGCGCGGCGCGGTACTCCGCCTCCGCCGCCTCGAGGTCGCCCTGGCGCTCGTGGAGCACCCCAAGGTTGTTGTGGGCGCGAGCGTAGTTGGGCTCTATCGCCAGCGCCTCTTGGTAGGCGGCCAGCGCTTCCTCGAGCTGGCCGAACTCCTCGTAGATGATACCGAGATTGTTGCGCGCGGCCGCGTCCCGCGGCCTCAGCTTCACCAACGCAAGGTACTCCCGCTTCGCGTCATCATAGCGATGAAGGCGGAAGTACGTCGATGCCAGCGCCTCCCGGAGGGCCGCATCGTCCGGCCGGCGGTCGGCGAGAGTCGACCACACGTGAAGGGCCTCCTCGTCATTGCCCAGCCTCACGTAGGCAAGAGCGAGATTGAAGGCGGCTGTGTAGCTGTCGGGCTCGGCCTGCAGCGCGGCCGTGAAGTGCTCCACCGCCGCGGCCGCATTCCCATCGTCGAGCTCCATCGCACCCAGGTTGATCTGGGCGTTGCCCAGACCGGGGTCGAGAGCCACCGCCTGCTTGAAGGATTCCTTGGCCTCCTTGCGCAGGCCGAGCTGGCGCTGGCACAGCCCGAGGTTGTAGTGAGCCGCCGCACTCCCCGGCGCCACCGCGATCGCCTTCCGGAACGCTTCCGCGGCCGGCTTGTGCTCGCCGCGATCATAGCGAATCGCTCCCAGGTTGAGGTAGACCGTTGGATCCTTGCTGCCCGCGGATGACAGCCGCAGGAGCTCCTGGTAGGCCTCGTCTGTCTGGTCGACCTCCCGCAGCGCAAGCGCCAAGTTGAGCCGGAACGATTCGTTCTTCTCCGCCAGCGAGACCGCCCGGCGGTAGGATGCGATCGCCTCCGGCAGCTTGCCCGTCCTCTCGTAGCATACGCCAAGGTTGTTGTGCGCGTCGGCGTTCTCCGGATCGAGCTCCACCGCGACGGAGAACTCCCCGGTGGCCAGCTCGATGTCACCCAGCGACAGGTAGACCGTCCCCAGGTTGTAGTGGGGCGGTACGTAGTGGGGCTGGAGGTAGATCGCTTCCTGGTAGTGCTCGATGGCTTCCTGCTTCTGGCCCAAAGCCCAGTACGCGTTGCCCAGGTTATGGTGAGCTTCTGGCAGCTTCGGGTCGATCTCCAGCGCCTTCTTCAGCGCCTCCACGGCCTCCTCGTTTCGGCCCGCTTTGAGCTGAGCCAGACCCAGCCAGGCCAACGGGAGCGCGTCCTCCGGCTGCGCTTCGGCGGCGGCCGCGAAGCTGTATATGGCGGCCTCATAGTCACCTTGATTGAAGGCCGCCAGCCCCTCCGTGAAGCTATCCGCCGCCTCCGAGGGCGCAGCGAGAAGCACCGCGGCGGCCGATAGCATCATGAGGGGCAGAACGCAGAGGGGACGAGTGAGCATAAGTCCTCCCAGACCCATGGAGGCCGCCGAGACCTCTCCGTGACCGGTGATCGCGCCACGTGAAGCCCGCGCAGACCTTCGTGCGCGGGGAGTATAGCATACGGATGGCTGGTTTTCAAGGAGGGCCGCTTCGGTCCAACGGCGGCGAGCGCAGGGACTGCGGGGACAGCCGCAGAACACAACACTCCATCAATAGAGCCATGTGGCCGAGGGGGGTGGAAGGGCACGGGAATGAAGCTGAGCTTCAGCACGCTGGGATGTCCGGACTGGGGGATCGACGAGATCATCGACGCCGCTCGCAGCAGTGGCTACGACGGCGTCGAACTCCGACACTACCAGGGATCGCTGGATCTGCCAAAGGTGCTCGGCGGCTTCCCCGGCGGCATGTCAGCGTTCCGCCGCAGGTTCGTGCAAGCCGGCATCGAGGTCTGCTGCCTCGATTCATCGGTCGTGCTCAGCGACCCCGATCCCTCGACCGCTGATGGCGAGCGGATGATCGAGCTTGCGATGGCTCTCGGCGCGCCCTATGTTCGCGTCTTCGGGGGCGACGTGCCGGCCGGAGAGAGCAGGGAGGCCTGCCTGAAGCGGGCGGCCGACAAGCTGGCGCGCCTTGGCAGGCGGGCCGCGCAGCGCGGGAAGCGCGTGCTGGTCGAGACCCACGACGCCTTCTCCTCCGGCGATCAGGTGGCCGAGCTGCTCGATGCCGCCGGCGACGACGGCACCGGCGCGCTGTGGGACCTGAACCACCCCGTTCGGCAGGGCGAATCGCCGGAAGAGACGGCACGCCTCATCGGGGGCCGCACCCACCACGTGCACATCAAGGACAGCACGGAAGACGGCGCGCTGGTCCGGCTGGGCGAGGGCGACATCCCGCTGGAGGAGCTCGTCGCCAAGCTGCCGGCCGCCGGCTACACCGGGCACCTATCGTTGGAGTGGGAGAGGGCCTGGCATCCGGAGCTGGCCGAGGCGCAGGTGGCCTTCCCCCAGGCGATCAGGTACATGAGCGACCTGCTGACCAAGCTCGGCATCCCGCGGGGCTAGCCGGGCTCACTCCTTCAGCAGCTTCCGCGCCGCTGCGATCTGCTCCTGAACGCGCTCCGGCGCCGTCCCGCCGGGAGACGCCTTCGCCTCCACCGCGCCCCTCGGCGAGATGCACTCCGTGATGTCCGGCCCGAACTCCCGGCTGAAGGAACGCCATTCCTCGATCGTCAGGTCCTCCATGGTCGTGCCCTGCTTCTCGCAGTAGCGCACGACCTGCCCCACGATCCCGTGCGCCTCGCGGAACGCCAAGCCCCTGCGCACCAGGTAGCCTGCCACCTCAGTGGCCGTCAGGAATCCCTGCTCGAGGGCCTCCGCCATCCGCTCCCTCTGGAAGGCGGCCGTCGAGATCATCTCCCTCAGCACCTCCACCGCGCCCGACAGCGTGTCCACCGCGTCGAAGACGGCCTCCTTGTCCTCCTGATAGTCCCGGTTGTAGGAGAGTGTGAGGCCCTTGGCGACCGCGAGCATCCCGACGAGACCGCCGAACACCCGCCCCGCTTTGCCGCGTGCGAGCTCTGCGATGTCCGGGTTGCGCTTCTGCGGCATGATGCTCGAGCCGGTGCACCAGGCGTCGGCCAGCCGCACGAAGCCGAACTCCGCGCTCGACCACAGCACGAGCTCGGCACAGAGCTGGGACACGTGCACCATCCCCGTGGCCGCGTGGGCCAGGAACTCCAGCACGAAGTCCCGGTCCGAGACCGCGTCCATGCTGTTCGCGAACACGCCGTCGAACCCGAGCTGCTCGGCCACGAAGCTGGGGTCCACGGGGAAGCTCGTCCCGGCGAGCGCGGCCGCGCCGAGCGGGCATACATTGACCCGCTTGCGACAATCGCCCAGCCGCTCCCGGTCCCGCTGGAACATACTGAAGTAGGCCAGCAGATGGTGGGCCAGCAGCACCGGCTGCGCCCGCTGCAGGTGAGTGTAGCCGGGAAGCACCGCATCCATGTTGCCTTCGGCCGCGTCGACGAGCGCCTTCTGAAGGGAGGCGATGCCCTGCCGCAGCGAATCGATCTCCTCCCGCAAGAAGAGCCTGAGGTCCAGGGCAACCTGGTCGTTGCGGCTTCTCGCGGTGTGCAGCTTCCCGGCCAAGGCCCCGACCTGCTCCCCAAGAAGCCGCTCGATCTCGGTGTGTATGTCCTCCGAGGCCGGGTCGAGCCGCAGCTCCCCGGAAGACAGACCCGCGCGGACGCGCTCCAGCCCGGCCTCCAGCTGCCGCGCCTCATCGGCCGTGATGATCTCGCACCGGCCGAGCATGCGGGCGTGCGCGATGCTGCCGGCGATGTCGTGCTCGACCAGCCGCCGGTCGAAGGGCAGTGAAGTCGTGAACTGGTGCGCCAGTTCGTCTGGCTTCTTCGCGAAACGCCCCCCCCAGAGTCTCATGGCGCTTGCTCCTTCTCCGCCTCCCGGCGGACCTGCTCGGCGATCTGCGAGGACAGCCCCCACAGCCGGATGAACCCCTCCGCCCTCGCTTGGTCGAAGCGATCTTCCTTGTCATAGGTGGCAAGCTCATAGCTGTATAGCGAATAAGGAGACCTCCGGCCCACCGCGAGGCAGTTCCCCTTGTGCAGCTTCATGCGGACCGTTCCCGTCACGGTCTGCTGCGTATCCTCCATGAACGCGTCCAGCGCGCGGCGCAGCGGGCCGTACCACAGGCCATAGTAGACCAGCTCGGCATACTTGATCTCCAGCAGCCGCTTGTAGTGGGCCAGCTCCCGCTCCAGGCACAGCGATTCGAGATCGCGATGGGCCGCCAGCAGCACCACCGCCGCCGGACACTCATAGGTCTCCCGCGATTTGATGCCGACCAGGCGGTTCTCCATCATGTCGATGCGGCCCACGCCGTGCTCGCCGGCCAGCGCGTTCAGCCGCGTGATCAGATCGGCCGGCGACGCGCCGTCGCCGTCGAGCGACACCGGCTCCCCCTTCTCGAAGCCGATCTCGACATAGGCCGGCTCGTCGGGGGCCGCGTCGGGGTCCTTCGTCCACTGGTGCACATCGGCCGGTGGCTCCGTCCACGGGTCCTCGAGCGGCCCGGCCTCCGCGCTCTTCCCCCAGAGGTTCGTGTCATAGCTGTAGGGCGACTTCTTGTCCACCGGGACGGGGATGCCGTGCTTCTTGGCGTAGTCGATCTCCTCCTCCCGGCTCATGCTCCACTCCCTGATGGGGGCAATCGGCCGGAGCTGTGGGAAGAGGCAGGCCCACGTGACCTCGAAGCGCACCTGGTCGTTCCCCTTGCCGGTGGAACCATGCGCCACCGCGTCGGCCTTCTGCCGCACCGCGACCTCGCCGACGAGCTTGGCGATGAGCGGCCTTCCCAGAGAGGTCGAGACCGGATAGCGGTCCTCGTAGCACGCGTTCGCCTTCAGCGCCGGGAACACGAACTCCCGCGCAAACTCCTCCTTCGCGTCGATGACCTCCGCGCCGATGGCGCCGATGTCCAGCGCCTTCTGCCGGATCCCCTCGTAGTCGGCCTCCTCCCCGAGGTCTATCGCGACCGCGTAGACATCCATATCGTACTTCTCTTTGATCCAGCGAACGCAAACGGAGGTGTCCAGACCTCCGGAATATGCCAACACTGCTTTGCCCATCTTGTATCTCCTTCGCCTCAGCTGAAGATCAGCGTCAGCAGGGCCCGCTGTGTGTGCAGCCGGTTCTCCGCCTGATCGAAAGCAGCGCACTGCGGGCCGTCGAGCACGTCGTCGGTGATCTCCTCGTCCCGGTGGGCGGGGAGGCAGTGGAGCACGATGGCATCCGATTTCGCGTGGGCCATCAGCTCTTCGTTCACCTGAAACTCTCGGAAGTCCGAGCGGCGGCGTATCGCACTCTCCTCCTGCCCCGCGCTGATCCACACATCCGTGTACACCACGTCAGCATCCTTCGCCGCGGCGGCCGGGTCGGTGCCCAGGGTGATCGTCCCCCCGCTCTCGCCCGCGAGCTCCTGCGCCTTCGCGACGATATCCGCGTGCGGGTCATAGGTCGCCGGCGTGGCCACCCGCAGGCTGACCCCGAACATCCCGCAGATGAGCAGCAGGGAATGGCAGACATTGTAGCCGTCGCCTACCCAGGCTACCTCGACTCCCTTCAGGTCGCCCTTGTGCTCGCGGATCGTCAGCAGGTCGGCCAACACCTGGCAGGGGTGTTCCCGGTTGGACATGGCGTTGATCACCGGGACGCCGGCAAGCTCGGCCAGTGTTTGCATGTTCTCATGCGAGAAGAGCCGGGCCGCGATCGCGTCGACCGTGCGCCCAAGCACCCGCGCGGCATCGCCCACGGCCTCCCGCTGGCCGATGCTCACCTCGGTCGGGCCCAGGTAGACGGCATGTCCGCCGAGCTGGTGCATCGCCACCTCGAACCCAAGCCGCGTTCGCAGCGATGCCTTGTCGAAGAGCAGGGCCAGGCTGCGGCCGGGCGCGACCTGTCGCTGCGCCTCGGCCGAGATCTCGCCCGACTTCTGTCCGGCGGCCACCCGCCACACCTCCTCGATCTCGTCTCGCGTGAGATCGAGCACCGAGAGGAAGTTCTTCCCTGCAAGAGACATCGCCATTGCGCTCACTCCTCTCCCGGCGGCTGGATGCCACCACACATGTGCCGCCTCAGGCACCACATGAAGTGTGCGACCAATGCCACCGATACCAGCACTCCCGCCGCAATCCCCATCCGAGCGGCCCCGGTCAGCGAGGCCAGGCGCGACCCCAGGTTGCGCAGCTCCCCCAGTCCCCCTTCTCCGACCGGCGCCCCGATGGTCACGCCGATCACCCGAAACACCGCCGTCCAGATGATCAGGACCAGCCACAGCTCCCCTATAACGACCGCGATCCGACGCCGCGGTGCGCCCCCGGCCGCCATGCGCACGCCGATCATGGCGCTCAGAAGGAGGAGCGCGATTCCCACGACCACCAGAAACGACGGCTCCACTCGCCCGCTCTATTCCCGCGATAACTCGGCCATCACTTCGCCGAGCACCGCCAGACCCCGGTCTGCATCCTTCTCGGTGAGCACCAGCGGCGGCAGTAGCCGCAGCATGCTGTCCCCCACAACCGCGATGAGCAGACCCCGAGCGGCGCACTCCGCCTTCACTTCCGCAGCCACGCCGCGGGTCAGGTCCACCGCTATCATCAGGCCGCGGGCACGGATCTCCGAGATGAGACCGGTCGTCTCCTGCAGCTGCCGCAGTCCCTCGCCCAGTTGACCGCCCACGCGGCTCGCGTTCTCCAGCAGCCCTTCTTCCTCGATCACGTCCAGCACCGCCAGGGCGGCCGCGGCCGGCAGCGAACCCCCGCCGAAGGTGGAGGCGTGATCGCCGGGCGTGAAGGCGGCCGCCTCCGGCTCCCGTGCGAGCATCGCGCCAATGGGGACCCCTCCGCCGAGGCCCTTCGCCAGGGTGAGCACGTCCGGAGCCACGTCTTCGTAGTGCTGGTAGGCGAACCATTCTCCGGTGCGCCCCAACCCCGTCTGCACCTCATCGTAGATCAGCACCGCGCCGCACGAGTTGGACAGCTCCCGCGCCGCTTCCAAATAGTCCTGTGTTGCGGGGTACACACCGCTCTCGCCGAGGATCGGCTCGAACATCACGCCACAGGTCTTCTCGCTCACCGCCTTGCGCAGGGCCGCCACATCGTTGAACGGCACGTGCACGAACCCCTCCGGCAGGGGCTTGAAGCCCTCGTGGTACTTCGGCTGTCCCGTCGCGGCCAGTGCGCCCATGGTGCGGCCATGGAATGACCTCTCGGCCGTCACGATCTCGTGCTTCTCGGGCCCCGCGCTCTTGTATCCGTGCTTCCTGGCCAGCTTGATGGCCGCCTCGACCGCCTCCGCGCCGCTGTTGCAGAAGAAGCACCGGCCGCCGAAGAGATTCGACAGTCTCTGCGCGAGGCGAAGCTGCGGCTCCGTGTAGAAGTCGTTGGAGAGATGGATGAGGCGCTTGGCCTGCTCTCTGATGGCCTCGGCGACCTTCGGGTGGCAGTGGCCGACCCCCGTCACGGCGCGGCCGCCGCTGACGAAGTCGAGGTATTCGTTCCCCTCCGTATCCCAGAGGCGCGCTCCCTCGCCCCGCGCCATCACCATAGGCATGCGGATCGGCCCGTATAGATCAAGGAGATAGGAGCGCTCGAGCGCCTTCGCCTCGTCCAGATTCAAAACGATCCTCCTGTGGCCTGCTAGAACTCGTCGTCCCAGTCGCCGCCGTCGTCCCCGAACTCGGAGTCGTCGTAGTCGCCGTCGTAGTC
>JALGXV010000082.1 GCA_029821885.1 Candidatus Hebobacteria bacterium | reverse complement strand
GCGCCGCGGCTTGGCGCCCAGGCCCTGGTCTTCATCGAGCCGGAGACGACAACGCGAGGCGAAGCCGAGTCCAAGTTCCTGCGTATCCCCATCAACATCCCTCGATACTGGATCGGCCGAAGTGATGCCTATCATCTGAAGGCGCTGCTGAAATCTCAGCCCGAGGTGCACGTGCGCCTGAAGTGCCGCATGTCGTGGCAGGCCAAGACCGCATGGAACATCGTCGCCGAGATTCCAGGCACTGACCCAGAACTGAAAGAGCAGACTGTTTACCTGACGGCCTACTACGACGCAATGTCCATCGTCCCACAGCTTGCCCCGGGCGCCGAGAGCGCTTCCGGGGCGGCGAGCTTGCTGGAGGTCACGCGAATCCTCAAGAAGTATCCGCCGAAGCGGACGGTGCGGGTGATCTTCAACGGAGCGCACTTCCTGGGGCTGGCGGGGATTCGAAACTACGTGGCGACGCATCTTGACGAACTCGTCGATGGTGAGCCGGCGGAGGAGAAGGCGAAGTTCCTCTGGCTGATCCCGTACACAAAGAGCATTCGGAAGAAGATGAACATCAACCTCTTCCTCGCCTTCGACCTGTCCACACAGAGCGAGCGGGTAGGGGTGTTCTACAAGGGGATGTTCTACGATCAACGTGAGGACACCGATATCAGCCGCAAGTTCTCGGACTTCGGGCGGACGCTGCGAGAGAACGCCGCGTTGATGGGTGACTGGGGGACCACGGCCGGCTTCGGATGGAACGCCGACGCGCAGTTCGCCGACGCCATCAATCCCATCTACGGCAAGCCGTGGCGGACGTTCATATTCGGCAAGATCGCGCTCGACAACGAGCCGATCACGCTTGGCGGCGGTCGTGGGGCCGCCTTCGTAACGACGGATGACGCGAGGTACCTCGTCGATACGCCCTTCGACACCATCGAGCATGTCAACTTCCGCAACCTCTACGAGCAAACAGCTTTCCTCGCGGCATCGATGTGGGATATCGTGACCGACCCGAAGATGCCCGTCGACAAGGAGCCGAGCTTCGACCGCATGAGCGTTTCGGGCGGCTTCGCGGAGCTATCGGTCAGAGCGTTGGCACACGATCCGAGGAAGAGCGTGGTGGCGAGCGAGCCGGTAGAGGGCACCATGGTGGTGGCCCGGATGTCGCAGTCGACGCTGATGGGAACGCGGGGCGACCTGGTCGAGATCATCGATCCGGAGAACGGCAGGGTCCACTTCTGGGGATACCCGACCATCAACGCCTACGGATGGCGGAAGCCTACTTACATTGAAGCCTACCACACGGATCCAGATACCGGGCACATCGACCACGCGCCCGACCGCGGCCCACAGGGGAACCGGCAGTACCCGAGGGATCCCACTGAGTTCTTCATCACCTCGGGGAAGAAGGAGTTCACCATCGTCATCTTCGAGTGCGTGCCGATCGCGCTCTTCGACCTCGTCGATCCGCAGAGCTTGACGACGCTGCGGTACATCAAGGTGTACGACGGCCTGACGGACGCGGAGCCACGCCGGTACGGACTGACAGTGCCGCACCCGGAGCCCTGGCGCGGACACGTGGAAGACGTGGCGCTTGTGTTTGCGGACAAGAGGGAGGAAGCGGAAGAGGAAGCGAGGACGGAGCACGCCGCCCGGGTGAAGGTGATGATGGGCCTGGGGCCGGGATCCGTGCGGATGCTGCTGCTCAACGCCGAGACAATCGACAAGAAGAACCCGAGCGGGCTAGGGTACGTGGCCGGTGAGCCCCAGGCTATCCCCCATACGCCCCTCCGCGTCACGGAGGACATGTGGCAGCTCGACCAGATCCGCATGGAGAAGCTGGAGGGATTCCGGATCGTCAACGACATCGTCTGGAACCTCCACAAGACGGCAAAGGCGCTTCTGGACGAAGCGCAGACGGCTCTGGCCAAGAAGGACTACGAGCTCGCCGACGCAAAGGCGCGGGCGGCCTGGGGCTATGAGGCCCGCACCTACCCGGCCGTGCTGTCCACGATGAACGACGTGGTGAAGGGGGTCCTTTTCTATCTGGCCCTGATGCTGCCATTTGCGTTCTTCACGGAACGCCTGATCTTCGCATTCCCGAATCTCAGCATGCAGATCGTCGGTTTCGTCGGGATCTTCGGCGCGATCTGCCTCGTCTTCGCCTTCATCCACCCGGCCTTCGAGATTACGAGCACCCCGTGGATCGTTCCGCTGGCGTTCATCATGGTGGCGTTGAGCGTGCTCGTCATTACACTGGTGGTAATGAAGTTCGAGTCACAGCTCAAGGCCCTGCAGATGAAGATGTCCGGCGTGCACCGGGCGGACATCGGGCGTATGAGCGTTGCCGCGGCGGCCTTCTCGCTGGGCATCAGCAACATGCGCAAGCGGCGCGCGCGGACCGTGTTCACCTGTCTGACGCTGGTGCTGCTGACCTTTACCGTCCTGTCCTTCACTTCGGTGAAGACCGCCACCCGCTACAACGAGCGGAGGGCGAAGGGCTCACCCACCTACCAGGGGCTCCTCGTGCGGAACGCGATGTGGCAGCCTCTGGAGGAGTCGGCCTATCGGATTCTCAACGACGAGTTCGGGCGCGACCGGGCTGTCGCGCCGCGCGCGTGGTTCTTCACCTCAAAGACGGAAGAGCAGTCATTCATCCAGGTCAGCACCGACGCGAGTGACGCGAAGTACGACGCGAGGGCCGTCACCGGGCTGAGCCCAGCGGAGCCGGACGTAACCGGCATCGATAAGGCCCTGATCGCGGGACGGTGGTTCCGGCCGGGAGATGTCCATGCGGCGATCATCCCCACCCGCATGGCCGAGGCGTTCCACATCGCCCGGCAGGACGTCGGCAAGGTCAAGATCTTCCTCGGGGGCGTCCCGTATGACCTGATCGGCATCATCAGCGCGAGCCGCGCGAAGCGACGAGTGGACCTCGACCAGGAGCCGCTCACACCGGTGGACTGGATCCAGATGCAGCGCATGGCGCGACAGGGAGGCGGGCAGCAGGCCTCACAGCAGGGCCAGCAGTCCGGCTTCCAAGAATATCTCCACCTCTCGCCGGATCAGACGGTGTTCATCCCGTTCGACACGGCGCTCAACCTGGGGGCCGAGGTCGAGTCAGTGGCCGTCAGCTTCGTCCGCCCGGAGGAGGTGAAGGACACCCTCAAGGCGCTGATGCCGCGCTTGGGCTTCAACCTCTACGCCGGCACGGGCGACGAGATCCGCAAGTGGAGCGCGATCGGTCGCACATCGATCATCGGAATGCGGGATGTGTTCATCCCGATACTGATCGCGGCGCTGATCGTACTGAACACCATGCTCGGGGCCGTCTATGAGCGGGTGAGGGAGATCCACATCTTCAGCTCGATTGGACTTGCGCCCGGCCACATCGCCATGCTGTTCATGGCCGAGTCCTTTGTGTACGCCATCCTCGGCGCCATCTTCGGCTATCTCATCGGGCAGGGGATGGCGAAGATCATCACTGTGTTGGGCATACTGCCCGGGCTGTACCTCAACTGTGGCCGCCGTGGCGTCCACGGCGGTGGTCATCGGCGTGGTTCTGCTGTCGACGCTCTACCCCGCTCGCAAGGCCTCCGAAGTGGCGACGCCGGCCATCGAGCGGAGCTGGCAACTGCCGGAGCCGGAGGGCGACACGTGGGACATCCCGCTGCCCTTCGCAGTCACTGGCGAGCAGGCGACGGCGCTCACCAGGTTCATGATGGAGTGGTTCGAGGCCTATGAGGAGTATTCCATCGGCGACTTCGTTACGCAAGATGTCTCGAGTCGAGAGGAGCAAACGGACTACGGCACGAGCTACATCATAGAGCTCATGGCCTGGATCGCCCCATTCGACCTCGGGGTCAGCCAGAAGGTGCAGTTGCGGACGATCCCTACGGACATGGAAGACGTCTTCGAGATTCGCTTGGCGCTCGAGCGTGTGAGCGGTGATGTGTCCTCTTGGCGGCGGGTGAACCGCCGCTTCCTGAACACCCTGCGCAAGCAGTTCCTGATTTGGCGCACGCTGCGGGCCGAGGAGCGAGACAGGTATCTGGGCCTGACGGCCGCGGCCGAGCCGTCGGTGGGCGAAGCTGCGGCCGGTGGCTCGTAGAGTCAGCGCATGTGCTACCACATCCATACTGTGGCTAGAGAGGTGACCGGTGGCTGAGAGGCTTGACGAACCGGACGAGACAGCGCCGCAGGAGAAGCCGGAAGACGCAGGTCAGTGGTACGCTGAACGCCGACCTGAACTGGAGCCCACCGAGTTCAAAGAGGGCTTCACCCTTCGCACCGTACTGGGAGCGCTGTTCGTCGGCATCCTCATGCTTCCCGGGGGGATCTACCTGGGACTGCTGGTAGGTCAGAACCTGGGCCCGGCCGCGCAGTGGACGACGATCATTCTGTTCACCGAGGTCGCGCGGCGATCGTTCACGGTGCTGAGCCGCCAAGAGATCTACATGATCTACTACATGGCGGGCAGCATCAACTCGATCACCGGCGGACTGATGCTGGCGGGCGGGACGTTCGCCTGGTTCATCTGGGCGCAGTACCTGGTGCAGTCACCCTATGCCACGAAGTTCGGGATCGCGGAGATGATCCCCACGTGGTACGCGCCTCCGCTGGGCTCGGAGGCATACGTTAAGCGAACGTTCTTCCATAGGGACTGGCTGATTCCGCTTGCGCTGGGATTGACCGGCGCGGTGCTATGGCGGGGGCAGTGGCTGGGGATGGGGTACTTCCTGTTCCGAACGACGTCGGACGTCGAGCGGCTGCCGTTTCCGATGGCGCCCATCGCAGCACAGGGCGCAACGGCGCTGGCGGAGGTGTCGCAGGAGTCCGAGTCCTGGCGGTGGCCCGTGTTCAGCGTGGGCACGGTCATCGGGCTGGTGTACGGGTTCTTCTTCGTGGCGATCCCGGTGATCACGAGTGGGTTCCTCGCCGATCCGCTCATGTTGATCCCGATTCCATTCATCGACTTGATGAGGAACACTGAGGACGTATTCCCGGCCGGCCGCATCGGCATCGGGACAGACCTTGGGCTGATCTTCTATGGCTTCGTCCTGCCCTTCCCGCTCGTGGCCGGACAGTTCATCGGGACGATGTTGGGCAACTTCATCTTCGCGCCTATGCTCTACCGGATGAACCCAGCCTTGTTCCCCACCTGGGCGAAGGGGATGAACCTGATCCAGAGCGAGATGACGCTCCAGTTCGACCTGTTCATGAGCATCGGGATTGGGGTCTCGCTGGCGATTGCCGTCATCGGGATTCACGCGGTAATAGTGGCAGTGCTCCGGGCGAGGGTGCGGCGGGCGCGGGGGCTGCAATCGCACGGGTATGCGGATGTGCCGGAGGGAAGAGGCGATTTCCCGATCTGGGTGGCATTGGGGGCCTGGTCGCTCTCCACGCTCGGATACATCCTCATCGCGCACAAGCTGGTCCCGGACTTCCCGATCTACTTCCTCCTGATCTTCGGCTTCTTCTGGACGCCGCTCGTGTCGTACATGTCAGCTCGGATGATGGGGCTGACGGGGCGTCCGCTCGAGGTACCGTATGTGCAGCAGGCAACCTACATCCTGAGCGGGTACCAGGGCGTAGACATCTGGTTCGCGCCCATGCCGCTGCACGATGTAGGATGGTCGGCGCAGAGCTTCCGAGAAGTGGAGCTCACGGGCACCAAGATCACTTCGGTCATCAAGGCGGATATCTTCGTGTTCGTGCTTGTGCTGGTCTTCGGTTTCGCTTACTGGTCGTTCTTCTGGAAATCGAGTGAGATACCGTCATCGCAGTATCCGTACGCACAGGCCTTCTGGCCGATCAGCGCGTTCTACCAGTCGCTGTGGGCGACCTCCACGATGCCGGGCGCCGAGGACAAGCCCAAATTCCTCATCGAGGCGTTGAAGTTCGACGTGATCACGACGGCCGGCGTGAGCGCGCTGGTGCTGTATATCGGGATGGCGTTGCTGAAGATACCTTCGCTGTGGTTCTACGGCTTTGCGGGGGGCTTCTACAGCATGACGTGGTGGGCGATCCCTCTGTTCATCGGCGGGGTGTTGGGGAAGTACTACTTCTCCCGACGGTTTGGCGCGAGGACCTGGGCGCGCTACACGCCGGTGCTGGCGGCTGGGTACGTGTGCGGGATCGGCCTGATCGGAATGGTGTCGATCGGCCTGACGATTATCTTCCGGGCCGTTAGGTCACTCCCATTCTGATGCGGACCGGGAGTGCGGGTTGAGCGAAGAGAACACGTTCATCGGCTGGCACGGCATTTCGGCACGGGTGCCGGCCGAGTGGAGCTTGGCGGCGGTAGGCGGCGACAGGAGATCCGGCTACCTGCGGGTCGACTACGAGCGAACGCCGCGTCTGCAGGTGAAGTGGTCGCGGAAGCACGTTGATCTGGAGGCGAAGAGGAAGGAATACTGCAAGCGGCTGACGGTCGGAAAGCGCCGCCGGCCCACGGGGCTCGAAGTCAATACATCTGTGCGAGTCATCAGCAAACGAGCGAAGCCGAAGAAAGACATCCTCACCTTCGCCTGGCGCGGCGCTCACTCTGGCATGGGCCTCGTGTGGAACTGCGAGGTGTGCGGCCGCGCTGTCATTGCGCAGGTGGGGTGGCCGAAGGAGGAGGAGGGAGAAGAGGCGGCGGAGTCAGTGCTGCAGTCGCTTGACGATCATGGGATTGAGGACTGGGATACCTGGGGCGTGGACGGCCTGGTGTTCCTGGCGCCGAGTGAGTACGAGCTCGAAGGCTGGAAGCGCATGACGCGGTACCTGGATGTGCGACTGCTGCGGAACGACGAAAAACTGAAGGTGGCCCGCTGGGGCCTGGTGCCGCTGGTGCTGGGGGAGCGAAGCGTGGAGGAGTGGTTCACAGAGACGTTTGGGCGGCGGCGCGATGTGGACTGGGATGGGGCCGAGCGGGAGATCAAGGGGCACGAGGGATTCGTGGCGTCAGGCGAGCGCAGGCGGCTCGCCGGCAGGCTCCGCACCCGGGCTGCCCGGGCGCTGAGACGTCCGCCCGCGGTGGAGTTTGAAGCGCACGCCTGGCACTGCCCGGAGGCGAACCGGCTGTATATGGTCGAGGCCATGCACAAGGGCAAAGGAGAAGCTCTGCAGGGAGCCGTTGAGTCGATCCTCTGCCACCAGGCGACATGAGGATGCTCCTGCGGCGGCGGCCGCGCCTGACACCCGAGCAGGTGTTGAGCTCACGGCCAGTGAGGAATCGGGACCTGAGAACGGAGGAACTGGACGACGGCGGGATCCGGATAATCGCATATCGACGGGAAAACTGGTGGGTGCGGCTGCTTGCGATAGTGTTTCCCATCCCGAGGGAGCGCCGCATCGAACTGGACTCCATCGGCAAGCAGGTGTGGGAGCTGTGTGATGGCGAACACACCCTGAGGGAAATGGTTGAGGTCTTCCGGAGACGTCACAAGCTGACCCAGATGGAGGCCGAGTGGTCGCTGAGGAACTACCTCAAAGACCTGGGGAAGCGACGGCTGGTCGGATTCGCGATCGAGGAATCGAAAGAGAACGAGGGAGAGCAAGCGCATGGGAAGCGTGCTTGAGGATGTCGCCGGCAAGCGCGGCATTGAGAAGCAGATCGTCTTGCCCTGGTCTCGGGCGCTCCAGATGACGCGCGAGAACATATTCGTGCGGCTGGGCCGCTCTGCGATCACGGCGTCGGGCATCTTCCTCGGCATCGCCTTCCTGGCCGCGGTGCTCTTTGGCGCGTCGGCCGCTCGCCTCCAGGCGGCGATCGACTTCGAGCGCCTGGGGCTGGAGCACGAGGCCGGTGAGTTGCAGGCCCGCATCATCTGGCTTGCTGCGATGTCGCTTGTGGTGGCCACCGTTGGGATCGTCAACTCCATGCTCATGTCGGTGACCGAGAGGTACAAAGAGATCGGAACGATGAAGTGTCTAGGCGCCCTGGACAGCTTCATCGTCCGGCTGTTCTTGCTGGAGGCCGGACTGCTGGGTATTCTCGGGTCGGCGCTGGGCGCCCTCGTGGGGGCAGGCATAACGATGCTGTTCTTCGTGGGCCGTGTTGGCGGATGGGCAGGCATACTGGAAGCCTGGGTGACAACGGCCGTGGAGATAGGCGGCACAGGAATCCCCCTGTGGCTCTGCATTATCTTCAGCGTGATGCTCGGGGGGATTCTGTCGATACTGGCAGCGCTGTACCCGGCCTGGCGAGCCGCGAAGATGGCGCCGGCCGCGGCGCTTCGTTCTGAGTTCTAAGCAGCAGGAGTTAAGGGAGGCCCCGATGTCTGTATACGAGTACATCGTGCGAACGAAGGATCTCTCGAAGTTCTACGTCCTTGGGGGCACGGAGGTGCGGGCGCTGGATGATGTCGCGCTCGATATCCGCCGCGGCGAGTATGTCTCCATCATGGGTCCGTCGGGCTCGGGAAAGTCGACCCTGTTCAACATGATCGGTGGACTTGACAAGCCTACGAAAGGCACGGTCTTCATCGACGAGGTCGACATGGCGCAGTTGACGGCCTCGGAGCTGGCGTTCCTGCGCTGCCGGAAGATCGGCTACATCTTCCAGACCTTCAACCTCATCCCGGTGATGACGGCACTTGAGAACGTTACGCTCCCGATGGTGTTCGCGGGTCTGACCACGGATGATGCCCTCGACAAGGGCATGCAGCTCTTGAAGACCGTGGGGCTCGGAGAGCGCTACGACCACAAGCCCACCGAGCTGTCGGGTGGTCAGCAGCAGCGCGTCGCTATCGCCCGGGCCTTCGCGAATGATCCCGCGATCATCCTAGCCGACGAGCCGACGGGGAACCTCGACCTGCGGACGGGCAAGGAGATCATCACGCTGCTGAAGCAGATGAACGAGGAGAAGAAGGTCACCGTGATATCGGCCACTCACGACCTCAAGATGATCGACGTTTCCGATCGAGTTGTCTGGATCCGTGACGGGAAGATAGAGAGGATTGAGGAGCGTAAGGACATCGAGCTTCAGGTCGGTCAGATGGAGTACGAAGAGGAATAGCCGTGCCGGCCTAACACGGGATGCCGGGCTGCGCCCCGCCACATGCGGGGCGCAGTTGCTGTTGAGTGCAGCCCGGAGCTCGGAGTCGGCCCCGGCCTTCCTTGACACACAGAGTGCGATTCACCTATCATCAGGCGCGGGCTCGAGGCCGACACGTGCCAAACGTGGCCCGGAGCCTTGGCGGACGGCTGGATGGGACGATGAGACGGCGGTCGGAATACGGGGGCTTCCCGGCAGCTCTGCTGACATTCTCGCTGCTGCTGCTCGTCCTCGCGGTTGGGTTTGTCGTGGGGCGGGTAGTGGTTGCGCGCGCGTATCTGGACCGAGCGCCCAGGTTCGATCCTCAGGCGGCACAGGCCCCCGAAGTGTGGGCGGACGTCGAGGAGGACCGCTCATCTGTCCCTGGGCGCGTGTACGTGCCCCCTCCCGCCCCGCCTGAGAGTCCAGCCATTGAGGGTGAGGAGCTGCTCGTGGTCGAGCCCGGAGCAGAGACAGAGAGCCGGCCCGCCGAGACGAGCCAGCCACTGACCGTCGAGGCCAGGCCGGAGAGTGCCCGCGGGGAGCGCCCGCGCGAGGGGCCTGTGGCGCCGAGGGAGCCCAGGCAGGAACCCGAGCCGGAGGCCGCGCCGCCTCGGCCACTGATCAGGGAGGCAGAGCAACCAGCGCAGCCGAGCGAGCGCGTCTACTCGATACAGGTTGGCGTCTTCGCCTCTCTGGAGGGCGCCCGCCAAGTGGTCCAGCAGCTTGCTCGATCAGGATATCAGGCGCGCATCGTGCCCGAGAAGAGAGGCGACCAGGAGCTGTATCGAGTCCTGACCGGCCGATATCGCGACGAGTACGCCGCGCGGAAGGCCGTCGAGCAGCTGCGAGCGGATGGGTTCGAGGCGTTCCTCATACAGCAATAGAGTTCTTCGATCGCCGGCACATGGGCCGGCCAGATTGGCCCGGGTGGGGCCGCTGATGCAACAGGGGGAGAGAACAGGGAAGTGACGGATAGCGGTCGCAGTCATAACGGAGCCAAAGGCGAGCCGGAGGCAGGACCACAAGAGGATGTCGTGGAGGCGCCGCGCGACTCGGAGCAGGCCGATGTCTTCGCACTTCCCGCCGAGGAGCTGCTTCCCGACGAGGAGGAAGAGAGGCCGGAGCCGTCGGAGGTAGAGGTGCTCCAGGGGGAGATGGCTCTCCTGGAGCAGCAGCTCGAGCAGATGCGCGACCGCTACATCCGGGCTGTTGCCGACCTGGACAACGCCAGGAAGCGGGCCAGGCAGGCGATTGCAGAGGCCAGGCAGCAGGCCGTTGGGAACGTGTTGCTCGACCTTCTTCTGCTGCTGGACAACTTCGAGAGGGCGATGGAGACTGTGCAGCCCGGGTCCGATGCCTCCCAGGAAACGCTGGCGATCTACGATGGAGTCGCTCTCATCTACCGGCAGTTGATGGAGCTGCTGGAGAGACGGGGCGTCAGACCCATTGAGGCCGTCGGGGCGACCTTCGACCCAGCGCGGCACGAGGCTGTCGCCGAGCTCCCGGCCGATGCTGAACACAAAGAGGGCGCGGTTGCCCTGGAGATGCAGAAGGGATACATGCACGGCGACAGAGTGCTCCGGCCCAGTCGTGTGGGCGTTGCCGTGAAGGCGTCGCAGAGAGAAACGTAGGCAGGCTGCTGGGCCCGCTGAGCCAAAGAGGTACGCCCGCGGGGGCGTCGAAGAGGATGCCTACCGAGCCGGGCGAGGTGGGATTCCAGGGAAACGCGAGGACGGATCGTGGCGCGGTCGAAACGCAGAAGACGGAGGGAAGAAGCGCCTGAAGAGGCGCTGGCGAATTCCGGCGAGGAGCCTGTCCAGGCCGAGGAATCCACCGAGGCCGAGGAGTCTACCGGGGGCGAAGAGCCCCAGGTGACAGAGCTGGATTCCTCAGCTTCGGAAGAGGGAGAGACCCCCATGTCTAGCACGCAGATGGCAGGTGGGGCGGTTATCCGTGTAATCGGAGTTGGTGGCGCTGGCAGCAACGCTGTCGATCGCATGATCGAGGTAGCCCTGCATGGCGTTGAATTCGTGGCTGCCAACACGGATTTGCAGGCGTTGTCACGCTCGCAGGCCGGCATCAAGCTCCAGCTCGGCCCAGCAGTGACGAACGGCCTCGGCGCTGGGGGCGACCCGGAGGTCGGCGCGCGCTCCGCCGACGAGAGCCGCTCGGAGGTCAAGGATGCGCTGGAAGGCGCGGACCTGGTCTTCATTACTTCTGGCATGGGCGGAGGCACGGGGACCGGCGGAGCCCCGGTGGTGGCCGAGGTCAGCCGGGAACTCGGCGCTCTCACAGTGGCCGTTGTCACCAAGCCGTTCTCCTTCGAGCGCGGCCGGCGCCATAGCATCGCGGAGGAGGGGCTGGACAACCTGCGGACGAAGGTCGACACACTGATCACCGTGCCAAATGATCGCCTGCTCGGCGTTGTCCAGAAGAAGGTCTCCCTGCTGGAGGCATTCAGCCTCGCCGATGAGGTGCTGCGAGAGGGAGTGCAGGGCATCTCGGACCTCATAACCGTGCCGGGTCTCATCAACCTCGATTTTGCGGACGTCAAGGCGATCATCCAGGACGCTGGCTCGGCGCTCATGGGCATCGGCACGGGGACTGGTGAGACCCGTGCTGCCGATGCCGCGCAGGCGGCGATTTCCAGTCCGCTGCTGGAGACGACCATGGACGGCGCCACCCGCATACTCTTCAACGTCTCCGGTGGTAGCGATCTATCCCTTGCTGAGGTCGAGGAGGCGGCAAAGGTCATCTCGGCCGCGTCGGATTCGCCCGATACGAACGTGCTGTTTGGGGTCGTGCTGACGGAAGAGCCGTCTGAAGAAGTCCGGGTCACCGTGCTCGCAACCGGCTTCGAGCAAGGCGGCCGGCCGGTTCAGCGGGAACAGGACGAGAGCATTCCTGCGGTGGAACCGGTCCCGGACGCGGACCTGGAGGTGCCGACGTTCCTGCGGAACCGATAGCTGGGCCGCAGAGCAGATCACAGCTGAACGCACGAGCGGAGGCCGCCTGAGGCGGCCTCCGCTTATTGGCGTGTGGGTGGGTATCCGGTGTCAGCGATACCTCGCTAGTCCTCGACCTCCGGCTCGGGCGTGAGCTCGAGCTGCTCGGAGGCAGTGGGCAGGTGGGCAAACACCTCCCTGAGGTCCTCTCCCCGAGCTTTCGCTCGGAACCACATGATGGTGTAGATGAGGGCCCCGGCGGCGAGAGCCGCGAGCCAGAAGATCACGGACTTCGTGCCGGCGATGAGCACGGCCAGCACAAGCAATGGGCATAGGAACGCGAGTGCGATGCAGGAGACTGCGATCTGGGCCCGCCGCGACCTCAGGAAGCTGACGCTTTGACAGATGTCGGGATTGCACCGCGGGAGCGACAGCACGCTCACGCAGATGAGGATATACGTGAAAGTGAGCGCCATTACCACGGTGTCGACGCCGGCGAAGTAGTCCTCCTCGATGGCGCAGAGGATGACCCACAGTGTGGCGACCAGGGCGCACATCGTCAGCGCCCAGTGTGGGGTGCGGAACCGTCGGCTTATCGCCGCCAGCCCGCGAGGGAACACGCCATCGCGCGCCCACGCGAAGAAGAGACGAGACGTCGCCATGAGCATAGGTGGGATGTCGTTCGCCAGCGCCATTCCTGCCATCAGGGCGACAAACGACGCGAGCGCTGGCGGCATGAGCACCCCGATGAGCAGTGGCACCGACACATCGGTTGGCGCTGCCTCTGTGAAGCCGGCGATGAAGCGCCACGGAATCGCGTGGTACACGGCCGAGCTGAAGAGCAGGTAGTAGGTGCAGATCACTGTCGTGGCCGCGACGAATGCCCACGGCAGCGACCGTCGCGGATTCCTGGTTTCGCCTCCGGCCTGAGAGATGCTTGCGAAACCGATGTACGCGAAGAACAGGAATGCAGCAGCCTTCAGGAAGTTGAGTGCCTCCAGCGGTGCCACTTTCGCCGTTGCGCTGATGTCGGCAACTGATTTGCCTGCGAGACCAACTCGCTGCAGGTTCTCTCTCATGGCCGGCCCCGGGTTCGAGGCCAAGGCCGCGGCGAAGTCCTGGTGGTCGTTGGTGAAGCCGACTATGATCACGGCCAGACCCCCGAGCAACATCAGCGTCATGAGGAAGATGACCGTCCAGCCGTACGTGCGCACTCCAAGGACGTTGAGCAGCCAGAAGAGCCAGATCATACCGAGAGGCACTACGAGCCTGGCAGTACTAGAACTGAGAAACTCGAAGACTGGGTCCACGTTGACATAGGGGGTGAGGTACCCGACCCCGCTCTGGAGCAGAGCGACGTCCATGTAGGCAATAACGCCGATCACGGACGACAGGCCGAACCACTTGGAGAAGGTGGCCATGAATCCGAGGAACGGGTTGAGTGCCCGCGAGACGTAGATATAGCCGCCACCGGCCCGAGGCATAGCGGATGCCAAAGTCGCATAGCAGAGGGCCGTGAACAGCGCAGGGAACACACCGATCAAGAAGGCCAGTGGGACGTACGGGCCGATCCCCGGTATCTTCCCCTGGATGCTGACACTGAGCATGTTGATCCCGCCGCCAATCACATTGCAGACCGCGGTCGCGACCAGCGCGAGGAGTCCGAGATCCCTCACTAGGGTAATGCCCTTGCCGTTGGTCCGCTGGGGCGGCTGTGCCTCAGAGCTCATGCGTATTACCCTTCGCGATATTCAGGTACGCGCGTTCTGTCGGACGCGGTCACGTGCCGCGCAGGCGCGCGGCAATGGCGGCGATGTGTTCGGGAGTGGACCCACAGCACCCGCCGATGATCGCTACACCCAGTTCGCGGAAGCGTTCCGCCGCGTCAGCCATCGGTCCCGGATCTTCGGGAAACGTGACGCCGGACTCCGTCTGCTGCGGACGCCCGGCATTGGGCTGGGCGGTCAGCGGCAGAGATGTGGCATCCTTGAATCCCGCGAGTATGTCGACCATCTCCAGGGGCGAGATGGTCCCGCAGTTGGCGCCCACCGCGGCCACACCGCCCATCGCCAACTGTTCGGCTGCCTGCCGCGGCGCCACGCCGAACGACGTCCGCCCTATCGGGTCGAATGCCATGGAGGCGACGACAGGCAGCGCGGTCTCGGCAGCGGCAGCTATGGCCAGGCGGATCTCTTCCAAGGCCGAGAACGTCTCCACGACGAATACGTCCACGCCGCCTTGGGCAAGCGCGGCCGCCTGCTCGGCGAAGGCCTCCTGCGCCGCGTTCTCGGGGCACTCGCCGTATGGTTCGAGGATTCTCCCGGTCGGGCCGATGCTTCCGGCCACGAGGATCGCCTCTCCCGCCACTTCGCGGGCCAGGGCTGCGCCAGCCCGGTTGAGTTCGGCTGCCCGGTCGGCCAGACCGTGACGTTCCAGCGCCGGGCGACTGCCCTGGAAGGTGTTGGTCTCTATTAGGTCGGCGCCAGCTTGGACATAGGCGCGATGAGCGGCCTGTACGCGCTCCGGCTCCTCGACGTTGAGCAGCTCGAGCGACCGCCCGGGCCCGTGGCCGGCTGCGCTCAACAGGGTACCCATCGCGCCATCCTTGATCAGGAACGACTCGCGGAGCTTTCGGTCGAATTGGGTTATCCGCTCCTGTCTGGACACGATCTCCTCGGCCGCGCTCGGTCGTTCGGGAGGACACTCACATCTCCCAGAATGGCGGGATTCTACCCGACCCCCGCGCGAGGTGTCAAGCAAGCTCGGAGGTGCAGGGACTTGGGAAGCGAAATATGATGCGCGTGGCAACCATGTTTCTCGGAGGGCAAGGGCATATGCAGTTCGGCATCGTCGGCGGCACCGGGCTCTACGAGTTGGGCGAATCGTCTGACAAGGCGGTGGATCTCACGGTTGAGACCGCCTACGGATCTGTGAGCGTGCAGAAGAGGCGGCTGGGGGAGGCGGATGTCGCGTTCGTGCCCCGCCACGGATCAAAGCACAGCGTGCCCCCGCACCGCATCAACTACCGAGCCAACATCGCGGCTTTCCAGGACCTGGGTGTGACGAACATCCTGGCCACCGCGGCCGTGGGCTCTCTTTCCGACACGATGCCTCCGGGGTCGCTCGCCCTGCTCACGCAGTTCATGGACTTCACGCGCGGCCGTCCCTCGACTTTCTTCGACGGTGAGGACGACCGGGTGGTCCATGTGGACGTGAGCGATCCGTACTGCCCCCATCTTCGCGGTGAGCTGGGGAAGG
>JALGXV010000353.1 GCA_029821885.1 Candidatus Hebobacteria bacterium | reverse complement strand
GCCCCACCCTTCCGGACGCAGTTCACGGCGAGCTTCACCGTACCCGTGATGCCCACTGCTTCGAAGGCGAGGTCGGCGCCGCGCCCGTCCGTGCGGTTGAGCACCTCTGCGCAGACGTCGGCCGCGGCTGGGTCCAACACACTCCCGGCCCCGAGCCTGAGCGCGAGGTCGAGCCGATCCTGGTCGAGGTCGACGCCCACGATCCGCTCGCATCCCGACGCCCGCAGGCACTGGATGATGCACAGCCCTATCACGCCCGCGCCCACGACGACTGCGACGTCGCCCTCCGACAGCGGCGAGCGGTTCACCGAGTGCTGGGCCACCGCGAACGGCTCCACCGTGGCGGCGTGTTCGAACGACACGCGCTCAGGCAGCCGGTAGAGGATGTGCTGCGGGACGGCCACGTAGTCTGCAAACGCGCCGTCCTGCCGATACTCCTCACAGGAAACCCCGAGCACGCGCCGGTCGTCGCAGAGGTTGATGAGGCCTTCGTGGCAGAAGCGGCATTCGTCGCAGTAGATCGTGGAGTCGAAGGTGACGCGGTCTCCCGGCTTCCATTCGGTGACCTCGGAGCCAACCTGTGCCACCACCCCGGCCGCCTCGTGCCCCATGACCACGGGTGGAATCCGCCGCCCCGTGCTGCCGTCGAGCCCATGCACATCGCTGCCGCAGATGCCGCAGGCCTTCACCGCGATGAGCACATCGCTCGGCCCGACCGTAGGCTCCGGCACATCCTTGTACTCGAGCACATTGTAGTCGGTGAGAACCAAGGCCTTCACTTGTGCCGCCTCGCTCTCTTTCGCCGCCCGCGCGATCATCCTAGTCGTTCGGCGTGGAATGCGCAATGGCTTCCACGTCGGGACAGCCTATCCCGATACTTCGCGCCCGCACGAGAACCGACTCGTCCACAAGGAAAGCAGTCTCTCGCCTCCGAAAGCGTAGCCAGATGGGTGTGCTGGGACGCTCTACGTCCCGATTGAGAGGAGCCGATGAGTAAGGCAGAGCGATTGGCTGGCGATCCACCGGCGACGCCGGCGGCTCCGGCGATCGGCGTGTTCGCGGTGTGCGATCCGCGCATCGACGAGGCCTCGCGGCGGCGGTCGGCCAACATCGTCGAGATGGTGGCCGACGCGATCGCCTCTGGGATCGCCCTGCCCGGCGATGAGGCGGTCCGTGTCGTCTACTCACCCGTGCTCGTGGACGGCGAGCGACAGGCCGACGCTGTTGCGCGGCAGTTCAAGGCGGAAGGCGTCGGTGTTCTTGTGTGCGCCCCAGACACCTGGGCCTTCCCTCAGCTAGGACTGATCTCGCTCTTGTCTCACTTCCCGGCCGACACGCCGCTGAACCTCACCTGTGGCAACAGCGGCCCGAAGCCGGGCGTCGTGTTCACGCACGCGGCCCAGGGCGCCATCTCGCAGTACGGCCGCATGGTTCACATCAATGTCGGTACCTGGCCCGACACGGGCGAGCGCCCGGAGATGACGGACTCCACGGCCCAGGTGTTGATCGACTGGTGCTTTGCGGCGCTCACCTATCAGGCGCTGAAGGGGAGACGAGTGGTCATATTCGGGCATGACTCGATGGGCATGGAGACCGCTCTCGCCCACGTCATTCCGACCCGCAACGCATTTAGCCTTGAGGTCACGCGGTTGGATATGAAGCTGCTCGCCGACATGCTTCAGAAGGACGCCTACCCCAAGGAAGAGCTGGCCGCCCTCCGGGCCTGGTTGGATGGACACTTGGGCGGCCGCATCGAGCTGCGCGGTGATGAGGACAGCGCCCGCCTCGACAAGAGCCTGGCCATGTACCTCATCGTGCGCGATCTCATGCGCGATCTGAACGCAGTTGGCGGGGGGTTCATGAGCCAGCTCGAGTGGGGATCTGACACCCGAGGCCTACCGCTGCCGGTCGCCGACATCATGGAGTCGCTCTTCAACTCGACCTTTGATCATAACGGCCCCAAGCCTCCACTGCCGTACGCGACGGAGGCCGACGTTCAAGGGCTCCTGACGATGCTCTTCTTCACCTATCTGACGGCCGGGAACCCTCCGCTCTTCATGGACTTCCGCAAGGTGTGGGAGCCGTGGGAGATCACCCGGCTAGCCGAGTCGTTGGGGATGGCATCGGCGGAGCCGGATGCTCTCTGGCGGCAGAGGGGGTTCGTCGACGGCGACAACTCCGGCAGCGCCTCCCTGGACTGGGCGGCGGCGCCCGGAGCCACTTTGGACGAGATCATGTCCGGTGTCTCTCTGCCGCAGGCCGATCCTGGTTACTTCCCGGGCCTCGGGAACTCGGTGACATTTGTGTCGCCGGGCGACATCGAGGGGATAGCCGCCCGCCTGGCCTACAGCGCGCAGACCAACCTGTTCTCTCTGGTGTGGGATGAGGCGCAGACGGTCTCGCTGCCTGGCAAGCTGGCCCGGGCGGTGTGCAACACCTCGACTCCGACGTGGCCTCACACCTTCGTCGTGCCCAGGCATGCGACCATGGGCGAGTACAAGCAATACGCGCCCGCGAATCACCTCCATATGACCTGGGGCCTGAAACCAGCGCGGCTGGAGTTCTGGATGGACCTCGCCAATGTGCTCTCGGTGACCCCGTGGTCGGCCAGGCCGGACTACGTGGAGGGCATCGATCGGCCACAGCCGCTGCTCTACCTTCTGAATGGAGGGGAGTTCAACACGAAGTTGCGGCGCGCCAACCGGTAGGCATTGCGCACACCCCGGCCCATCAGGCTACGGGTACTCTGCCCCGAGCAGATGTGCGTTCCCGATGGTCACGCGGGTGAGCCCGGCCGAGCGCGCCGCCTCCTCGCACCGCCGGGCGTGCTCTCGGGATGTCATCGGCAGATCGTCCATGTGGAACTGGGGGTGGAATCCCAGCAGCGAGTAGGGGATCGAGGGGTCGAGGGAGGCCGCGAACCGGGCGATCTGCTCAACCTCCTCGACATCCACATAGCCGGGCACCAGGAGCGTGCTCGCAATCAACAGAGCCG
>JALGXV010000352.1 GCA_029821885.1 Candidatus Hebobacteria bacterium | reverse complement strand
GGGCCTTCGACTTCATCGACCGCAGCGTCAAGGATGACCGGCCCTTCTACCTCTACTTCAATCACTCGCTTATGCACATACCTCTCACTCCGCGCAAAGAGTTCGAGGGGAAGAGCGGCCAGGGCGAGAATGCCGACTGCCTGCTGGAACTCGACCACGACTTCGGCGCGCTGCTCGACCATCTCGAGAAGCACGGACTCACCGACAACACCATCGTCGTCTTCGCCGGCGACAACGGGCCGGAAGAGATGCTGCTCTACCGCGGCTCGCCCGGTCCCTATGATGGCTCCTACTTCGCCTCCCGTGAGGGCGGTCTGAGAACGCCGTGCCTCGTGCGCTGGCCCGGTAAAGTCGCCGCCGACAGAGAGAGCAACGAGCTGGTCCACATCACCGATATGTATACCACCCTGCTCACGTGGGCCGGCTGCGGGGTGCCGCAGGACCGTGAGATCGATGGCGTCGACCAGGGGAGCTTCTTCTCCGGCCAGACCGAAGAGTCCGGACGCGAAGGGAGCATCGTCTGGGTCGGCCCGCGGATGCACGCCGTCAAGTGGCGGCACTTCAAGTTTCAGCTGATCGACCAGAAGTACTTCTTCGATCCGGTGGCCCCGAGCGGCTTCCCCATGGTGCGCAACCTCATAACTGACCCCAAGGAGCGCGAACCCATCAACCACAGACACTTTCACACGTGGACGATGGCGCACTTCGGTCGCCTCCTCGGCGAGTACGAGGAGAGCGTGAAGCGCGAGCCTCTCATCCCCGCCGGCGCGCCCCTGGACTACGTGCCGCGTCGAGAGAAGTGAGTCCCGGCCGCTGGCGGCGGCCCTACAGCGGGAGGTCCATTGGGCAGGAGCTTGTTTCCCTCGAGCGAAGTCGCGGGGCCTCCTGCCCCTTCCCGTTGTCTGTCCTCCCGACGCGCCCTGTGTCTCCCTTCCGCGACATGGCGCGAGAGATGGACACGGCCGGCGCGAGGGGGCACAGGGGCGCATCGGCGCGGCGGACAAGGACACTGGGACCCGACGCCCCCGCCGCTGGCGCCGCGGGAATCGGTGAATCTCACGCTTACGAACGGAGGATGTGATGGCAGAGCTCAACGAGTACCCGCCGGGAACACACTTCCCCGGCGTCATCGGCCGGACGGTGGACCGGTCCACCCCCGCCTGGCCTAGGCCGGTGCGGGCGAAGGAGGGCGCGCCCAACGTGCTCTTCATCGTCTTGGACGATACCGGCTACGGCCATCTCGGCTGCTACGGCGGCCTCATCGACACGCCTAACCTCGACAAGCTGGCCGCCAACGGCTTGCTCTACTCGAGCATGCACACCACCGCGCTGTGCTCCCCCACGCGAGCGTGCATCCTCACCGGCCGCAACCACCACTCCAACAACATGGCCTGCATCACGGAGGGCTCGACCGGCTTCCCCGGCTACACGGGAGACATCCCCTTCGAGAACGGCTTCCTCTCCGAGATCCTCCTCCAGCAGGGGTACAACACCTACTGCCTGGGGAAGTGGCACCTCACCCCGTCCGAGCAGGTCAGCGCGGCCGGCCCCTATGACCGCTGGCCGGTAGGGCGCGGCTTCGAGCGCTACTACGGGTTCCTCGGCGGGGACACCCACCAGTTCTACCCGGACCTGGTCTACGACCACCACCAGATCGAGCCGCCGAAGACACCCGAGGAGGGCTACCACCTCACCGAGGACCTGGCCGATAGGGCCATCGCCTTCATCGCCGACGCCAAGCAGGTGGCCCCGGACAAGCCCTTCTTCATGTACTGGGCGACGGGGGCCATGCACGCGCCCCACCACGTGCCCAAGGAATGGGCCGACAAGTACAAGGGCAAGTTCGACATGGGCTGGGAGAAGGCGCGGGAGATCATCCACAAGCGCCAGCTCGAGAAGGGCATCATCCCGGCCGGCACCCAGCTCTCCCGCCACGATCCCGACGTGCCGAAGTGGGACACGCTGTCGGACGACGAGCGGCGTCTCTACGCCCGCATGATGGAGGTGTTCGCGGGCTTCCTCGAGCACACCGACCATCACATCGGCCGCATGATCGACTTCCTGGAGGAGATGGGGGAACTCGACAACACGATCATCATGGTCATCTCTGACAACGGCTCCAGCGCGGAGGGCGGCGCCACCGGCTCCGTCAACGAGTGCAAGTTCTTCAACTTCGTGCCCGAATCGTTGGAGGACAACCTCGCCGCCATCGACGACCTGGGCGGCCCCAAGTACTTCAACCACTTCCCCTGGGGCTGGACCTGGGCCGGCAACACGCCCTTCCGACGCTGGAAGCGGGAGACCTACCGCGGCGGCACCAGCGATCCCTTCCTCGTCCACTGGCCCAAGGGCATCAAGGCCAAGGGCGAGGTCCGCACCCAGTACGCCCACGCCATCGACATGGTGCCGACGGTGCTGGAGGCGCTGGGGGTCGAGCCGCCGACGGAGATCAAGGGCGTGACTCAGTCGCCGATCGAGGGCTACAGCTTCGCCCACACCTTCGACAGCGCGAAGGCCGAGGGCAAGCACATCACCCAGTACTTCGAGATGATGGGCCATCGCTCGCTCTACCACGATGGCTGGCGGGCCGTCTGTCCGTGGCCGGGGCCGTCCTTCGCGGAGGCGGGCAAAGGCTTCGGCGTGGCGCCGCTGCCGGCGGAGCTGCTGACCGAGATGGACGCCAACAACTGGGAGCTGTATAACGTCGCCGAGGACTTCGCTGAGAACGACGACCTCGCGGCCGACAATCGCGCCCGGCTCATCGAGATGGTCGGGCAGTGGTATGTGGAGGCCGGGAAGTACCACGTCCTCCCGATAGATGGGCGCGGCCAGCAGCGGTTTGCCGACCCGAGGCCGCAGCTCACCGCGGACCGCACCCGCTATGTCTACTACCCCGGCACTCAGTCGGTGCCGCCCCATCAGGGCGCGATCATCCTCAACCGCCCCCACAGCATCAGCGCCAGTGTGACCATCCCGCCCGGCGGCGCCGAGGGCGCGCTCGCCTCGCAC
>JALGXV010000351.1 GCA_029821885.1 Candidatus Hebobacteria bacterium | reverse complement strand
AGCCGGCCGATCGGCCCCACCACCGCCGAGCGAACGCGAACACGGCGCAGACGGTCAGCCATCCGAAGCCGAAATGGAACAGCTTGGCGAGTGACTGATCGCGAAGCAGAAGCCCCACCGTGTACAGCATCTCGAGCGTGAAGGGGAAGTTCGAGTGCGTCAGCCAGGGAATGGAATGGACGCGGCCCTCCGCGATGTACAGCTTGGGGATCGTAAGATGATAGACGAGGCTGTCGTAGTCATTGTCCCTCGACGGGGCGAGCGCGCCCAACAGAGTCAGGATCAGCAGGAGGAAAAGGAACAGGGAAAGCGCGTAGACGTCGGGCCGTCCGGCCCCCAGCGATCCCATCGCCGCCGGCAGGCGGCGCGCCAGCCGCACCAGGTGGCGCCGGCCCGCGAAGGCCAGCAGCGCCAGCAAGAGGAGAGGGACCCATACCCGGACCTGCCCCAGCAGCCCCGCACCGAGCACACCGTAGGCGAGCACCCCCAGCCCGATGGCCGCGGCGAAGGGCAGTTCCTCGGCGAGGCCGGAGGTGGAAGCGCGCAGTCGCCTGAGCACAGCCGCGCCGGCGGCCGCACACACCCACAGCACGAGCAGCCAGATCACCACTGATATCACGGCCTTGCCTTTACCCCACCAGCGAAGCGATACGTTCTGCCGGCCGTGGCCTTCGACACGGCGCTGAACTCCCCCTGTCCTTGGACACGGCGCGCAGCCGCGCGGCGCGGGTCCCCGCGGCCGGAGAGGATCGGCAGCGCGGGGAGGTGAATCTACAGCCGTCAGGTGGTTTGGAGAATCGCACGCGGACACGAACTATGGACAACTGCGCGAGAAAGGCATAAGGGATGGGCGATCAAGTGAAGGTGGGTTTCGTCGGGACGGGCGGCATCGCGGTGGATGCTCACCTGCCCGCGCTCAAGGAAATCGAAGGCGTCGAGATAGCGGCCCTGTGCGACGTCAGCAGGGAGGCGGCGCAGGCCGCCGCCGACAAGTTCGGCGGCCGCGCCTACACCGACCATCGCGAGATGCTCGAGCGGGAGGAGCTCGACGCGCTCTTCGTGTGCGTGCCGCCCTTCGCGCACACGGACGCGGAGCTGATCGCGGTGGAGAAGAAGATCCACCTCTTCGTCGAGAAGCCGGTCGTGCTCGACATGGAGAAGGGCATCGAGATCGCCGAGGCGATCGAGAAGGCCGGCGTGGTCTCCTGTGTGGGGTATCAGCTCAGGTACTTTCCGGTGGCGACGGCCGCGAGGGAGTTCCTCGCCGGGAAGCCGGTGGCGATGGTCGCGGCCAGCCGCTGGGGAGGCATCCCCGGCGGGCCCGAGCACTGGTGGCGGGTGATGGACCGCTCCGGTGGGATGGTCCACGAGATGGCCACCCACAACATGGACTTCGTCCGCTACATCGTTGGCGATATCGCGAGCGTCTACGCCCGCTATGCCCTCAATGTCCTGAAGGACGTGGAGAATCTGACCGTCCCCGACTCACAGGTCATCGTGATGGAGTTCAAGAACGGCGCGACGGGATTCTTCTCCGCGAGCTGCGCCCTCACCCAGGGTGGCGGCTGGAACTCCACCGACGTCATCCTGCGCGACATGATGCTGCGGATCAGCTTCCAGGACATCGCGGTGTCGCCGGAGGGAGCGGCCGAGATCACCATCCCCGAGGCGGGGATGAACATCCAGCAGGCCTTCGTGCAGGCCATCCGCACCGGCGACCGGTCTCTCATCCGGTCGGACTACGCGGACGCCCTCAAGACCACCGAGGTCACGCTTGGGGCGAACGAGTCCGCCAAGAGCGGCAAGCCGGTGGCGATGAAGCTGGCGTAGGCTGGGCTGTAGGGGGTCCAGACGGCTCCCTGTCCTATCCCCGTGCCTCCAGCCGGCCAGGTCGCACTTCCCCACAGAGGCGGATCGAGGTCCGCGCCGAGAACTTTCTGGCTCTCGACCGCGTCCAATCTCTTAACAGGGAACTGGCGCCGGCCGCTGGTGGCGTCAGGCCAAATACTACATCCCAGGTCCGCAGGTAGCATGCCCCTGCTTCCTCCCGGACTCGGCACTGAGGAGTGCTGTCGAGGCCCTGGGTCTGGAGGTGATGTGTCATGCGACGTGTGTTTCCCGCCGTGATCCTGCTGCTGGTCCTGTCCCCCGCCTCCGCGCTCGCCCAGACACCGGAGTGGCCGCCCGTGGGTGAGCTGGTGGGAGGCGAGCCGCTGGACGTTGCCTTGCAGGATGGGATTGCGTATGTGGCCATCGAGTGGGGGATGATGGCCATCGACGTGTCTGCCCCTGAGTCTCCGTCCCTCCTTGGCTACTGGCTGATCCCATCCACGGACCCTGGCTCCCCGTACATGGGGCCGGACATCGCGGTGTCCGGTGACCAGGCCTATCTGGTGCACGAAAGGACCGGGCTGTGGATCCTCGACATTACAGACCCCGCGAATCCCCATCTCCTCGCCTTCCTGGACGCTCTCGGGACACCAAGAGACGTTGCGGTGTCAGGTGCATACGCCTTCGTGCCAGAATTGTCCGGCTCTGACGAGAGTTGTGTGCGTGTCATCGACGTCAGTGATCCGAGCGATCCCTTTGAGCTCGCACAGTGTGCACTTCTCCATGCCCCAAGCGCGGTGGCCGTGGCGGACGGATACGCATACGTCACAAGCATGAGCGAGGACGTGCTGAGTGTGATCGACATCTCTGACCCCGCACACGCCCTGCTGGTGGCAGTATATGGTGCGGGGCATGCCCATGATGTCGCCGTCGGCGAGTCGTATCTGTGTACCGCGGACGGCAGAAAGGTCAGAGTCGTCGACATCAGCGACCCGACTAGCCCTGCGTGGACCGCCACCTTGACATTGCCCTTGGGGTACTATGCCAAGGGCGTGTCTGTGTCAGGATCATACGCCTATGTGGCCGACAAGTACGCCGCCGGCCTCAGGGTGCTTGATATCGGGGACCCGGCCAACCCAACTGAAGTAGGATTCCTGCAGACGTCCGGGCGTTCACACGCT
>JALGXV010000350.1 GCA_029821885.1 Candidatus Hebobacteria bacterium | reverse complement strand
GCTCGACTCGGTGACGTAGTAGCCCAACGCCTTGAACATCTCGTTCCGCACGATATCGCGCTCATAGATCTCAGGCTTGTCAACAGCCTTGCGGAGCGCGGGATAGAGGCTTTCGCCGTTGCGCTCGAAGCGCAGCAGCCAGGCCTGGTGGTTGATGCCGGCGCATTCCCAGATGACTTCCTCCGAGGGCACGCCGATCCACCCCGCGAGCGTTCCCGCCAACCCCTGCACGCTGTGGCAGAGGCCGACCATGCGCACGGAGGTCTCGCGGAACAGCGCCCGGCACAACATCACCATCGGATTGGTGTAGTTCAGGATGTAGGCGTTGGGAGCGTACCGCTCAACATCGCGGGCGATGTCGAGCATTTCAGGAATCGTCCGCAGGGAGCGGAAGACGGCCGCCGTTCCGTAGCTGTCGCCAACGTTGAAGTCCACCCCGTACTTCATGGGGATCTCGATCTCTGGCCGGAACCCCGCCACTCCGTGCGAGAGGATCGTGATGACCACGATGTCGGCGTCCTTCAGACCCTCGGCGCGGTCGGTGGTCGCCTCGACCTTCGCCGGGTACTTCCCCACCTCCACGATCTTCTCGACTGCCCGCTTGGCGTAGTCGAGGCGCTCCTCGTCGATGTCGATGAGCGAGATCGTCGAGTCCGACAGGTCCTCCCACGACATCATGTCGATGACGAGAGTGCGCGTGAAGCCAAGGCTTCCCGCGCCGACGAAAGCGATCTTGGGCATAGCTCACTCCTCAGCAGTAGCGTCACAGGCCGCGCCGTCATTGCCCGGCCTGTCTGACTATGAGTTCGTCGAGAGGCCTGGAGCGCCTCCTCAGGGCGTCGCGACGCCTTGTATTTCCGCATGGTTTTCGTGGATGATCGTATGGCGACGGCTGTACGCCTCGCCGGCTCGGAGTCCCTCCCTATGGCTGTACTTGAGGATGGCGCCATCGCGAATGCAACCTGTTGCTCGTGAGAGGATGATGCCCCCAAGGGTACTGTCGAGCGTCTCCTCGCACCACCGATGGGAAGAGGCCCGCGGCCAATGTGCGCCTACTAGGCAAGGAAGTGGTACCGACAGCAGCCAAGACCTGTAGCGATTCCTGTCCGAGGCGGAGAAGCAACCGATGCCGAAGCGTGCCATCGCCGTCCTCGTGCTGATCGCTGCCGCTGTGGGCGTCACCATCGCCCTCCGGTCGCGGCCAGATGCCGATGGCTGGGTCTACGGCAGCGGCGTGATCGAGGCCACCGAAGTGGACGTGAGCGCACAGGTGAGCGGCCAGCTCATCGCGGTGCCGGTCCGGGAGGGTGCCTCCGTGTCGAAGGGCGACGTCCTCGCAGAGGTGGAGCCCGACTACCTGGAAGCCCAACTGCGACAGGCAACCGGAGCCGCACAGGCAGGGGAGGCGGAGCTGCTTCGCGCGGAGGCCGCCCTTTCGGGTGCGGCCCTTTCTTTGGAGAACGCGCGCACGGCCCACTCGAAGAGCACCGAACTCAAGGGCCGATACGACCAAACGCAGGCCCAGCACGAGGCTGCCGTGGCCGCCCGGGATCGAGCGCCGCTGAGGCCGAGTGGGAGAATGCTCAGCGCGAGCTCGCCCGACTTGAGACCCTGGTGGCCGAGGGCGCCGTGTCCCAGCAACAGGTCGATTTCCAGCGAACGGCCGAGAGGGCCGCTCGGGGAGCGCGAGATGTGGCGAGAGCACGTCTGGCAGAACTCCTCGCCGGAGCCAGAACCGAGGAGGAGCGAGAGACGGAAGCCGCACTCGTGCAAGCTGAGGCGAACGTTGTCGTCGCGGAGCGCGCGCTCGAGACAGCTCGTGAGCTCTATGCCGACAAGCTCGAACTCAAGCAGAGGCTGGACCTCGCAGAGGCCGACTACAAGGCCGCCCAACAGGCGAAAACTGCCGCAGCCGGGAGACTGGAGACCGCGAGGGCGGCTCTGACCGCGGCCCAGAAGGGGCTGTCCGATGCAGTGGTCAAGTCTCCGCTCGACGGCGTCGTGCTGCTGAAGATTCGAGAGGCGGGCGAGATGACCATGGCCGGACAGCCCATTGTTCGCCTCGGCGATCTCGACAGGAAGTGGCTGCGCGTATACGTTGCGGAGACGCAGATCAGCCGCGTCAAACTGGGCCAGGACGCCGAGGTGATGGTAGATGCGGAGCCACGGCGAACCTTCCCCGGAACGGTCACTGAGATATCTCAGGAGGCCGAGTTCACGCCGAAGAACGTGCAGACGCGCGAGCAGCGGACGAAGCTCGTCTACGGCGTCAATATCGAGATGGCGGATCCCGACAACGAGCTGAAGCCCGGAATGCCCGCGGACGCTCGCATTCGCGTTGCAGCGGAAGGCGGCGATGTCTGACGCCTCCGAGGCCCCGGCGGTCGAGGCAGACGGGCTCTCCAAGAGCTTCGACGGGCAGCTCGCGGTGGACCAACTGCACCTCGCGGTGGCGCCCGGCGAAGTATTCGGCCTGGTGGGGCCGGATGGCGCCGGGAAGACCACGGTTCTACGGATGCTCTCCGGTGCGCTGCCGCCGACGGCCGGCACGGCTAAGGTGCTTGGGTTCGATGTCGCAGCAGAAGCACACCGGGTGCATCGCGCCATCGGATACCTCCCGCAGCGTTTCAGCCTCTACCAGGAGCTCACGGTGGAGGAGAACCTGCGCTTCCGCGCCCGCGTCTACGACCTGGCAGGACGCGCTCTCGGCGACCGCCTCGAGTCTCTGCTCAACCTGACACAGTTGGGACGGTTCCGCCATCGTCTCGCCGGCGCGCTGTCAGGAGGCATGAAGCAGAAACTCGCCCTGGCGGCCGCTCTGCTGCCAGCGCCCAACGTCCTCCTCCTGGATGAGCCGACCACCGGCGTGGACCCCGCCTCCCGCGGTGACTTCTGGGAGACGCTCCTCGGACTGGCCGAGAAAGGCACGACGGTGCTGGCCGCCACCGCCTACATGGACGAGGCAGAGCGCTGCCGTCGCGTCGGCCTCCTCTACCAGGGACGCCTGCTCGTGTGTGGCAGCCCTGACGAGGTCCGACGGCAGGCCGGGCTCTCGCTCCTCCTGGTGTCCTGCCAGCCGCTTCTGCACGGCCGGAGCATTCTACAGGAGGCCTTGGGCGTTCGCTGGGTCGAAGTCTTCGGCGACCGCCTACACGTCGCCCTTGGCCTCGGCGGAACGGCGGAGGCAGTTCAGGAATCGCTCGAACGGGCGGGGGGCCGGGTGACGCGTCTCCAACCCATCGAGCCTACCCTCGAGGACGTGTTCTTCGAGTTTGTCAGGAGCCGACGGGAGACCGAGACGTGAGCAACGCGGCCGTCGAGGTTCACGATCTCACGAAGCGCTTCGGCGACTTTACGGCAGTCAGTGAAGTCTCGTTTTCGATAGCGCCGGGCGAGGTCTTCGGCCTGCTAGGGCCGAACGGAGCTGGGAAGTCGACCACCGTCCGGATGCTCTGTGGCATTCTACTGCCGACGTGCGGCGGGGGGACAGTCGCCGGCTACGACATAGCGGGCGAGCCGGAAGCGGTGCGGGCCCACATCGGATACATGTCCCAACGCTTCTCCCTTTATCCCGACCTCACCGTCCTCGAGAACCTGACGTTCTACGGGGGTGTTTACGGACTGCCATCTGAGCGGCTGTCCGACCGCATAGAGTGGGCGCTCCAAATGGCCGGACTGGCGGGGCAGCGGCTCCAGCTCGCGTCGCATCTTCCCGCTGGCTGGCGACAGCGCCTGGCGCTCGCCTGCGCTCTTCTCCACGAGCCCGGGGTGGTCTTCCTCGACGAGCCGACGGCGGGAGCCGACCCGCTTTCCCGGCGGCAGTTCTGGGATGTCATCTACGGCCTGCGCGCGGCCGACGTGACGGCTCTCGTCACGACACACTACCTGGACGAGGCCGAGCGATGCGACCGGGTGGGCTTCATCTTCTCGGGCCGGTTGGTTGCCCTCGGCTCGCCGGAGGAGGTCAGAAGCCGGAGCAGCAGAGGCACGCTGGTCGAGGCCCAATGTGAGCTGCCTGCCGCGGCCGTTCAAGCGCTCCGCGATCGACACGGCCTTTCGCGCGCCAGGCTGCACGGGCGTGGCCTGCACGTTGCGGTGCCCGAGAGCGAGGGCGCGGTGGAAAGGGTGAGAGCGGCCCTGCTCGCAGAACATCTACAGGTCAAGAAGGTAGAGGCGGTCACACCCTCCCTGGAAGACGTATTCGTGGACCTAATCCATGCGGGCGATGGGCGGGGGACATCGTGAGCGCGCGGCGCATCTGGGCGGTTACAGACAAGGAGATCCGCTACATTGTCCGAGATCCGCGAAGCCTCGGTGTCACCCTGGCTCTGCCCGTCATCTTGCTCGCCCTGTTCGGCTACGCGATAAACTTCGACGTGAAGCACATCCCCCTGGCCGTCTATGACCCTGACCTCACTCCGGCAAGCCGCGACCTCGCGAGCGCTGTGACCCGCACCGGGCACTTCCGATTCATCGGCATGCTCTCTTCACCGGCGGATGCGGACCGCGTCTTGGCGACGGGCAGAGCCAAAGTCGTGCTGGTGGTGCCGACCAGTTTTGGGGCCGACCTGGCCG
>JALGXV010000081.1 GCA_029821885.1 Candidatus Hebobacteria bacterium | reverse complement strand
AGGCCGGCGATCTTGTCGGCGAGCCAGATGGCTTCCTTGGGAGTGTCGCCCTGGGCGACACCCAGCAGTACGAGCAGGCCGCGGTCGATGCGGCCTCGCACATCCCCCTCCACCTCGACGCGGGCCGAGGCGACGCGCTGGACGACCGCCCGCACCGAGTCCCTCGCTAGCTCTTCTTCGGAAGCTCGCGGAGCAGGTTGGCCATCTCGATGGCCGAAGCTGCCGCGTCGGCGCCCCGGTTCCCAGCCTTGGTGCCGGCCCGCTCGACGGCCTGCTCGATCGTGTCGGCGGTGACGACACCGTAGATGACGGGGAGGCCGGTGCGCAGTGAGACCTGGGCAATGCCCTTCGCGGTCTCGGAGGCAACGTAGTCGAAATGGGGGGTGGCGCCGCGGATGATGGCGCCGAGGCAGATCACCGCATCGTACTTGCCGCTCTCGGCGAGGCGGTGCGCCACCATCGGCAGCTCGAAGCCGCCGGGTGTCCAGGCTATCTCGATGTTCTCGTCGGCCGCGCCGTGGCGCTTAAGCGCGTCCAGCGCTCCCGACAGTAGTCGGCTGGTGATGAGTTCGTTGAACCGGCTGGCGACGATGCCGAACCGGAGCCCGTCTGCAAGCAGCTTTCCCTCGTAGGTCTTGCTCACTGCGTCGCGTCCTTTCCGCCGTCCTCGTCCTCGACCAGATCGGACAGGATGTGGCCCAGCTTGTCACGCTTCGTCTGCAGATAGCATCGGTTGGCCTCGGTGGGCGGCACTTCGAGCGGCACCCGCTCCACCACGCGGATGCCCATCCCTTCGAGCCCGACCACCTTGCCGGGGTTGTTCGTCATCAGCCGGATCTCCTTGAGACCCAAGTCGGCGAGGATCTGAGCGCCGATCCCATAGTCGCGGATGTCCGGCGCAAAGCCGAGCAGTTGATTTGCCTCTACGGTATCGTGCCCGTACTCCTGCAGCTCGTAGGCGCGTATCTTGTTGACCAGCCCGATGCCTCTCCCCTCTTGCTGGATGTACAACAGAACGCCCGCCCCTTCCTCTACTATCTGTTGGAGCGCCGCTTCGAGCTGCTCCCCGCAGTCGCAGCGCAATGAGTGGAAGACGTCGCCGGTCAGACAGCTCGAATGAACTCGGACGAGAGTCGGCGTCGGGCCGACATCGCCATACACGATCGCCAGGTAGGGTTTCGTGTCCACGTGGCTCTCATAGGCATGCACCGTGAACATCCCGAAACGCATGGGGACGCGAGAGGTGGCCGCGCGGCGCACGAGCTTTTCCCGTTGTCGCCGGTAGCGGATGATCGACTCTACGGTGACGATATGAAAGCCATGCTTCCCGGCGAACCCCCTGAGGGCGGGAAGCCTCATCATGGTACCGTCGTCGGCCATGATCTCGCAGATGACGGCCGCCGGGTACAGCTCCGCCATCCGGGCGAGGTCAACCGAGGCCTCCGTCTGGCCGGCGCGCACGAGCACTCCTCCGTCCTTAGCCTCCAGCGGGAACATGTGCCCCGGCCGCGCCAAGTCGCCAGGCCTCGTATTGGGATCGATGAGGGCCTGGACCGTCCTCGCGCGGTCGTACGCGGATATCCCCGTCGTGGTCCCATGTGTGGCGTCCACGGAGACCGTGAAGGCCGTCCCGTGAAGCGCGCTCTGGCCGCCATCGGACACCATCGGATACAGCTCCAGTTCGCGCAGGCGTTCGCGAGTCATCGAGACGCAGAGCAAGCCGCGCGCCTCTTTCGTCATGAGGTTGATGATGTCGGGCGTCACGAACTCCGCCGCGACGACCAGATCCCCCTCGTTCTCCCGGTCTTCATCGTCGATGACGACTATGGGGCGACCGGCCCCGAAGTCCTCGATGGCCCTCTCGACGGAGACGACCGGATTGTCGTCCTCGCGCTCGCCCATCCTATTCCCAGGCCTCCGACTCGGCCAGCCACGACACCAGAGCCTGAGAGTCGGCGCCGCCGTCCCGAGCCTTCATTAGCTGCTCCATATGCTTCGCCAGAAGATCGGCCTCCATGTTCACCCGATCGCCGGGACGCAGGTCTCCCAGCGTGGTCGCCGCCAATGTTGCGCTGACGAGGGCCACCGAGAACTGCCCGGCGCGCGGCTCTATGACCGTGAGGCTCACGCCGTCGACAGCAACAGAGCCCCGGTCCACAAGATACCGTTCCAGGCCGACAGGAGAGTCGAACTGGACGAGCCGCGTCTCTCCCCTATCGGACACCGACATGACCGTCGCCTGGCCGTCAACATGTCCGGCCACGAGATGACCGCCGATGCGGTCGCCCATTCGCAGCGGACGCTCCAGATTGACGCGCTCGCCTTGCCGGAGGCGGCCGAGGCTCGTGCGCGCGGCGGTTTCCGGCAGAAGGGCCGCCCAGAAGCGGTCGGCCGATGCCTCCTCGACGGTCAGGCACGGGCCGCTCACGGCGATGCTGTCGCCGGGATTCAGATTCTCAAGCACGCGGCCGGCCCGAACGCACAGGCGCAGGCCCACCCCGCGCGTGACCTCGGCCACTGTTCCGACTTCTTCTATCAGTCCGGTGAACATGAGCTTGACTCGCGAACGATGTCGCCGCTTATTAGTATGTCCTCCCCTATCCGCCGTACCCGCATCCCGGTGAGCCGCCACGCGTCGGCCAGCTTCTCCACACCCGCGCCGTCAACCGGGCTCGGCGCGGCTTTGCCGCCTATGAGCTTCGGCGCCAGGAAGAAGTATACACGATCGACGAGGTCAGATTCCAGCAGTGCCGCCGCAACCGTGCCACCCCCCTCCACCAACACGCTTTGCACTTGCCGCTCGCCGAGGCGATGCATCAGTGCCCCGAGATCGACGCCACAGCCCCCAGACGACATCACCCACGTTTCCGCCCCCGCGCTCTTCAGGTGATTCACGCGCTCCCGTGGCGCCGCCTCGGTGACAGCGATGATGGGCGGTATCTGATCGGCGCTCAGCAAGGGAGAGTCGGTCGGCGTACGGGCCTCGCTGTCCGCCACGACCCGGAGCGGCGTGCGGCCCCTGACATGTCGGACGGTCAGCTTCGGCTTGTCGGCTATAACCGTGCCGACCCCGACGAGGACAGCGTCGTGCGCGGCCCGCAGGCGGTGCGCGAGTTTCCGGGCGCGCTCGCCTGTGATCCATCGCGATTCGCCGGAGGTCGTCGCGATCTTCCCATCGAGCGTCATCGCTGCCTTCAGGGACACCAGCGGCAGGCCCGTCGTGGTGTGTTTGAAGTAGGCGGCATTGAGCCGCCGGGCATGCTCCTCGAGCAGACCCACCTCGGTCTGCACGCCTGCCTCCTGGAGCGCTTGCAGGCCCTTCCCGTTCACCAGAGGGTTCGGGTCGGGGACGGCGGCCACTACCCGGCCGATACCGGCCGCGATGAGAGCGTTCACGCAGGGAGGAGTCCTCCCTTGATGCGCACATGGCTCCAACGTCACGTACATCGTGGCGCCGCGAGCCCTGCCGGCGGCTTCCCGGAGGGCCCATATCTCCGCGTGCGGCCCGCCAACTTCCCTGTGGAACCCCTCCCCGACGACTTGATCTCCGGCGACCACCACTGCCCCCACCATCGGGTTGGGGCTGGTCCGTCCCTGGCCGCGCGCGGCAAGCCGAAGGGCCCGCTTCATCCACCGGGCGGTGTCGCTCATTCCTTGCGGTGGCCCTCGGCACGGGAGTTCGGGCCCTCGTCGCTCTTCATTTGCTCGGCGACGAAGCGCGCCATGTCGTGCCAGATCTCGTGTCGCCGCGCGTTGAAGCGGCCCTCCACCTCCCGCAGGTCGGTCATCATCGCCCACACGAGGGCAACAGCTATCAGGAGGCAGCTTGACCAGTAGCCGAGAAACAACTGGGGACGGGTCTGGGCATCGACAAGGCGGAGCACGAAGAGCCCCACGAAGACGGCTGAGAAGAGCGCCAGGAGCATGATCCCAGCCGCCAGTCGAAGCAGGAGCCGCCTTCGCGTGATCAAAGTGCGACCCGCCCGGAAGCTCCGGACCTCCGCCAACAGGAGGAGGACCACGATTGTCCCGAGCACCGCCAGTGACACGGCTATCGTCTGCACGCAAGACCCCTTTGGCCTGAGCAGCCACCCATGAGATGATAGCACTGGCCAGTGGCAGAAGGCAAGGTGAGGCAGCCCTGCCGACGTCTCGCGTTGACACACCCGCGATCGACGGTATATACTGCTTGCGTATGAGCTGGATATCCACCGCCCTCGAGGACTGGGCGGACCTGGGGAAGATACAGGAGGGGCTGCAGGGCAGCGTCTCCCGAACGCGCGTGGACGGCGCGACGGGGCCCGTGAAGGCACTCATCGCCGCCGCGGTGGCGTGCAGCAGGGGAAGCGCCGTCTTCGTGATCTCGCCCACCGCCGAGTCGGCGGAAGCCTTCCACGACCACGTTGCAGCGCTGACGGGCGATGGCCGTCTCGAAGACGAGCGCGTTGTGCTGCTGCCATCGCTCGAAGTGCTCCTCTATGAGGACGTTTGGCCGGATCCGACACTTCTCGGCCAGCGACTGAGCGCGCTGCGCTTGCTCCTGGAGGGCGAGCCGCGAATCTTCGTCGCCAGCGCGGCCGCGGCCTTCCAGCGTTGTCTGCCCCCCGACGATCTCAGTCCGGCCTCCGTCTCGCTTGCGAAGGGCGACGCCGTCGAGCTCGACCAAGTGATCTCCCGTTCGCTCGAGCTTGGCTACCAACGCGAGGCGATGGTTGAGTCGCCCGGCCAACTGAGCGTTCGCGGGGGCATCCTCGACATCTTCCCAGTAAGCGCTTCGGAGCCCGTGAGGGTAGAACTCTTCGGCGATGAGATCGAGTCGCTGCGAACCTTCGACCCGACCAGCCAGCGATCGAAGAGCGAGAGAGAGTGCGTGACGGTCGTCCCGGCCAGGGAGGTCCTCCTGACTGAGGAGGCAGTTGCGAAGGCCGTCCCAGGGATCGAAGCGGCCTTGGCGTCTCAAACGGAGGCACTGCGCGAGGAGGGGAAAGATGGCGAGGCAGACCGGCTCGAGGAACGAGTCGGCGAGGCCGTGGAGGCCTTTCGCCAGGGCGCGTACGTGCGAGGCATCGAGTACTTCCTCCCATACCTGCATCCAGGCGGCGCGACGGCCCTCACCTATCTGCCGAAGGACGCGGTAGTCGTCATCGACGAGCCCGGACGACTTGCCGACACCTACCAGGAGTTCCGGAACAACCTGCTGGAACTCCAGCTTGCGCGGGTGGACCAAGGGCTGCTGCTGCCGCTTCCGGAGCCGCTCCACATCCCACTCGAGCAGGCCGAGTCATCTCTCGCCGGGCGCCGCCTCCTGGAACTGACCCAGTTCGGCGAGATGTCTGAGGGAGAGGCCGCTCGGCGCATGACCATCGCGAGTCAGCCGATGGAGGAGTTCGCGGGCGACATCAGACGAATGGGGCTGGAGCTGGACCGGCTGCAGCGAGAAGGCACGCGGGTCCTGATCGCGACCCGGCAGGGCGATCGCGTGGCCGAGCTGCTTGACGAGGTCGGCATCGGCAAGATGGTGCGGGAGCAGCCTGATCGGCAGCCGCAGCCTGGCGAGCTGGTCATCTCCCCTCGGCCGATGAACGAGGGATTCAAGCTGCCGGGGGCCGGCATCGCAGTGATGACAGATCGGGAGATATTCGGATGGCGGCGCGTGCGCCGACCCGTCCGACGCCGGGCGCCGGAGGCGACTCCGATCGGCTCCTTGACCGACCTGCATACCGACGACTACGTCGTGCATATCAACCACGGCGTCGGCATCTACCGAGGTCTCGTCCAACGCGGCCCGGCAGAGGCGGAGCGCGAGTACCTCCTTGTCGAGTATGCCGAGGGCGATCGTCTCTACGTGCCGACGGAGCAGTTCGACCGGATCCAGAAGTACCTGGGAGGCGAGGAGGAGCGGCCGCAGATACATCGGCTGGGCGGCAGCGAATGGGAACGAGCGAAGAAACGCGCGCGGCGCTCCGCCCAAAAGATGGCGGGTGAACTCCTCCGCCTCTACGCGGCACGAAATGACCGTCCAGGGCACAGCTTCGCTCCGGACACACCGTGGCAGCGAGAGATGGAGGATGGATTCGAGTACGAGGAGACGCCCGACCAGCTTGAGGCGGTAAAGGCGGTCAAGGAGAGCATGGAGGAGCCACGTCCCATGGACCGGTTGGTCTGCGGGGATGTCGGCTACGGGAAGACCGAGGTGGCCATGCGGGCCGCCTTCAAGGCGGTCATGGACGGCCGACAGGTGGCCGTACTCGTACCGACGACGGTTCTCGCGCAGCAGCACTACACGACCTTCAGCGAGCGCCTTCGCCCCTACCCGGTCCGGATTGAGATGCTGAGCCGCTTCCGGAGCCGAAAGGAACAGGAGAAGATCGTCGCCGATCTCGAGGCCGGAGCGCTTGACATAGTGATCGGCACGCACCGGCTTCTTTCGAACGATGTCAAGTTCAAGCAGCTAGGCCTCGTCGTGGTGGACGAGGAGCAGCGCTTCGGCGTGCGGCACAAGGAGAAGCTCAAGCAGCTCCGTACGACCGTTGATGTGATCACGATGACGGCGACCCCGATCCCGCGGACCCTCCACATGGCGCTGAGCGGCATCCGCGACATGAGCGTGATGAACGATCCGCCGGAGGGCAGGACGGCCGTCATCACTCGCACGATCCCCCGCGAAGATGGTCTGATCAGGGAAGCGATTCTCCGCGAACTCGAACGCGGCGGACAGGTGTACGTGGTGCACAATCGGGTCGAGTCGATAGGCCATGTCGCCCAACATGTCAAGGGGCTTGTGCCTCACGCCAGGACCCTGGTCGCGCACGGCCAGATGAGCGAGAGGCAGCTCGAGAACGCGATGCTTCAGTTCTATGCCGGCGATGCGCACATTCTCGTGTGCACGACTATCATCGAGAATGGACTGGATATCGCGAACGCGAACACGCTGATAGTCACGGACGCGGACCGGCTCGGGCTGGCGCAGCTCTATCAGCTCCGCGGCCGCGTCGGACGCTCTAGCCGGCAGGCCTACGCGTATCTGATGTGGACGCCATACAAGCGTCTGACTGAAACCGCGGAGAAGCGGATTGCCGCCATCCGCGAGTTCTCCGAACTCGGCTCGGGCTTCAAGATAGCGCTGCGCGACCTCGAGATCCGGGGGGCCGGCAACCTCCTGGGGGCCGAACAGCACGGGTTCATCGCTTCGGTGGGTCTCGAGCTGTACATGCAGATGCTCGCCGATGCAGTGCAGGAGGCCAAGGGAGAGGCGCCGCCCCCTCGCCCCGAGGTGAGCGTGGACCTGCCGGTGCCCGCCTACCTACCCGAGTCCTATGCACCCGACAGAAACCATCGCATTGACCTCTATCGAAGGCTCGCAGACGCCCCTGACCAGGACCGGCTTGAAGAACTGAGGGCAGAGATCGCCGATCGCTTCGGCCGCCCGGTCCCTGAGCCGGCCGAGAACTTGGTGGGGCTGGCCGGCATCAAGATCCGGTGCGCCCAGGCCGGAGTGCGCAGGATCAGCCTGGAAGGAAACCTGGCGGCCCTACTCCTGGATGACGACAGGAGGCTGACGCCGCAGATGGTACGGAAGCTGCGCAGCCTCTTGCCCGCGGAGACCAGGATCTGGATCGCCCTGCTGAACCACGACCGCGTTGTGGTATCTCTGCGAAAGGCTCGAACCGAGCAGATCTTCTCCCGCCTGGAGCAGGTGTTGACTGCGCTCGCCTCGCTTCCTTTGGAGGGCGAGGCGCGGCGCCACCGGCGACGGGCCAAGCTCGCCGCGCAGCGATGAGGACACGATAGTGCCACGAGTGGTTTGCCTGTGCTTCCGCCGTGCCGGCAAGTCCTACTACTTCAACGCCGGCGACCTGGACCTTCAGCCCGGCGATCAGGTCGTTGCGAGGACCGCCCGCGGCCAGGAGATAGCGATGGTCCGTTCCGGGCCGGTCGAGGTCAGCGAGCGGGACCTGAGGGAACGCGCGAAGCCCGTTCTGCGGAAGGCAACCGAGGACGATTTCCGCAAGGACGAGAGGCAGGCCGAGCGAGAGCGGGAGGCGATGGAGGTCGCGGCGCGGAAGGTCGCCGAGCACGATCTGCCCATGAAGCTGATCGAGGCCGAGGCAATGCTCGACGGGTCCAGGATCGTGATTCACTTCAGTGTAGAGGGCCGCGTGGACTTCCGCTCACTGGTGCGGGATCTGGCACGAGCATTGCGCACGAGAGTGGAGCTGCATCAAGTGGGCGTGCGGGATGAGGCCAAGATGCGGGGCGGCCTGGGACACTGCGGGCGGCCGCTCTGCTGCGCCACATTCCTGACGGACTTCGACCCTGTGGGCATCAAGATGGCCAAGGAGCAAGAGCTCTCCCTCAATCCGCAGAAGATCTCCGGCATCTGCGGCCGGCTGATGTGCTGTCTGAACTTCGAGTACGACTTCTATCGAGAGGCGCGTCAGTGCATCCCGAAGACGGGCAGCAGAGTCGAGACCGAGCAGGGGCCCGGGCGGATAACGGAGATCGACGTGGTGCGGAACCGAGCCGTGGTGGCCCTGGAGGAAGGCGGCAAAGTCCACTTGTCCCTGCCCGAGCTGGCCAGGCACAAGCCGGGCTGTCCGCACGGCTGCGACACCAGGGACAGCACGCCGGACAAGAGCTAGGGGGCCGCCTATCAGCAGGCAGGCGGAAGGGGCGAGGAAGTCCACCAACGAACTGGGAGTGAGCGCACTTGGGCCGAGCGCGGGTCGCGCTCGGCTTGGCGCGAGATGACACAGGAGGCACCTCGCCCATGGCAAGTAGAGTCAAACTCGGCCTGATCGGGTGCGGCGGATTCATGCGGGCGCACGTATGGCGACTCGCCGGCGTGAAGTCGGCCCGGATCGAGGCGCTCGTCGAGCCGAGCAGGCGAAACCTGAAGCGCTTTCTCGGGCACCACCCGGAGCTGGCCGACCTACCGACCTTCGCCAGCCACGGCGAGATGCTCGGCCGAGTGGAGCTGGATGGAGTGGTCATCGCCTCCCCGCACAGCTCGCACTACGAACAGATAATGGACGCCCTCGGCCGCGGCCTCCACGTGCTGACAGAGAAGCCAATGGTGAGCGACGTGCGGCAGGCGAAGGCCGTGATCGCGAAGGCGAAGCGCAAGCGCCGAATTCTCATGATAGGATACCAGCGTCACTACTCCCCTGCCTTCCGTCTGGCGCGAGACACCATCGCCTCCGGCAAGCTCGGACGCGTCACGTTCGTGGCGGCCCTCCAAGCCCAGGACTGGCTCCGCGGCACGAAGGGCACCTGGCGCCAGGACCCGGTTCTCAGCAGCGGAGGCCAGCTCAACGACTCTGGCAGCCATCTCCTCGACGTGATCCTCTGGGTCACAGACCTGACCCCCGACGTCGTCTGCGCGCAGATCGACAACAGAGGCAGCAAGGTGGACATACTGTCGGGCCTCGCGGTCCGCTTCAGGGGCGGGGCCATCGGCAGCATCGCAGTGGTCGGCGATGCGCCGGGCTGGTGGGAAGACGTAACCTTCTACGGCGAGGAAGGATCGCTCTACGTCCGCGGCGACCGGCTGCTGCTCCGTACCCGCACGAAGAGCGGCGCCGCGAAGGATCAAGACATCACCAAGCGCCTGAGGTACAAGGGCGATCCCGACAAGAACTTCGTGGATGCGATCCTCGGCAGGGACGAGCCCCAGACGCCGGCCATCTGCGGCCTCCGCGTCGCACAGCTGACGGAGGCTGCGTGGGAGTCGGCCCGTCTCGGCAAGCCCGTCAAGGTCAAGCGCTAGCCCACGCGCCAGCCTCTTCCGGAGGTTAGCCCTCCCCGCGGAGCGCGTCCCGGAAGCGGCCGAACCAGCCCCTCTCGTCCTCCACGTCGGCGCCGCCTGCGCGAGCGTACTCCTCCAACAGCTCCCGCTGGCGTGGCGTCAGGCTCCGAGGGGTCACGATTCGCACCTTCACGTGCTCGGCGCCGCGGACACCGGTGCGGACGTCCGGCAGCCCCTTGCCGCGGATGATCAACACCTCGCCGGTCTGCGTCCCGGCCGGGATGCTCAGCTCCTCGGGCTCTTCGAGAGTCGGCACCTCGACAGTCCCGCCGAGGGCCGCCGTCGTGAATGCGATCGGCACCTCACAGAGCACATCTCGCCCCCGCCGCTCGAAGGTATCGTGCGGCTTCACGTGTACGAAGACGTAGAGGTCACCCGAGGGGGCCCCTCGCTCCCCGGCCTCGCCAGCACCCGTCACGCGCAGCGAGGCGCCATCCTCCATACCCGCCGGGATCTCGACCGGTATCTCCGCCGCGCGCCCCCGCCGACCCGTGCCGCCGCAACGCTCACAGGGATCGCTGACAACACTGCCACTGCCCTGGCATGTGTGGCATGTGGTCACGGTAGACAGCCGACCAAAGGGAGTGGCAGTTACGTGTTGCGTCTGTCCGGTGCCGCCGCACCCCGGGCAGGATCGCTCGGCCCCTCCGGAGCGGCTGCCGCTGGCGTCGCAGTCCTCGCATGCCTGTACCCGCTCGGCCTCTATCGTCGTGGTGGTGCCGGCGAGGACGTCCTCCAGCGTGATCTCGAGGTCGTAGCGAAGGTCTGAACCGCGTCTGGGATGAGCGCGAGTGGCGGCCTGCCGAGGCCCGAAGAAGGCATCGAACAGGTTGCCGAACCCGCCGAATTCTCCCCAGAAATCGGCGGCGCCCGCCGCGCCTGGTGGGGCATGCCCGAAGTGGTCGTAGTGGGCGCGCCGCTCTGCGTCCCGCAGCACCTCGTAGGCCTCGGCCACCTCCTTGAACTTGGACTCCGCCTCCGGGTCGTTAGGGTTCACATCGGGATGGAGGCGCCGGGCGAGTCGGCGAAAGGCCCGCTTTATGTTCTCCTCGGTGGCGCTGCGATCGACACCCAGGGTTTCATAGTAGTCGCGTTTCGGGGCCATAGGCGGTACGGCACCCTACTCGGATTCGTCCTCGGGTTCTTCTCCGCGGATCTTCACGCGGCCGTCGGCGATCTCGTCAATCGCGCGGTTCACAAGGCCTCCGCCGCTGGGTTCCAGAGGACCGTGGATGCGTTCCTTCAGGTCATGCGCGCGCTTGGCCACTCCCACCACCAGGGCATACTTTCCAAATCGCTTTGACAAGCGGTCGAGCACCTCAGTGCTCTCCGCGATTCCCTTGCGAGACCTCTGCCTCATAGACTGCCACCCTCAACTCTTAGTTTCCATCTTGTCATTGGACGCCCGCATAGGCCAGCGAATGCTGACCGCCCTCAGCGGCCCTCCTCGAAATGCAGGCGGTCGTGCTGAGCCGCGCGAACCGGTCTAAAGCACCTTCTGTGCTCGGGACACGGGCCGAGCTCAACCAGGCGTGCGAGGTGCTCGGCCGTGCCGTATCCCTTGTGTCGTGCGAAGCCGTACCCGGGATACCGCTGATCGAGTTCCACCATCATTCTGTCCCGGGTCACCTTCGCGACGATGGAGGCGGCGGCGACGCAGGCGCAGGTCTTGTCGCCTCGCACAACCGCCATCTGCGGAATCGACACGCCGGGGAGCCTCCGCCCGTCCACCAGAAGGAAGTCAGGCTGTGGCTGCAGTCGTCCAATCGCCTCTCTCATGGCCAGGTGCGTCGCGCCCAGTATGTTCACTCGATCCACCGTACGGGCGTCGGCCGCCCCCACGCCTATGCAGAGGGCCTTCCTCCGAATGAGCTCGAACAGCCGCTCTCGCTCTTCCGGCCTAAGCACCTTCGAATCAGCCAGTCCCTCGAGCCGACACCCGTCTGCGAAGACAGCAGCCGCTGCCACCACGGGCCCCGCTATCGGACCTCGGCCGGCCTCGTCGACTCCTGC
>JALGXV010000349.1 GCA_029821885.1 Candidatus Hebobacteria bacterium | reverse complement strand
TGTAGGCCCAGAAGTCAGAGGGCACGTCGGGGAAGGTCGGCGTCGCCGGCGGCTCGTAGTCGGCCAGCGCCGCCTCGCCGCTCGGCACGACCAGAGCGCGGGCGACATACACCGCCATCTGATCGCGGGTCACCTCGTACTCGGGGTGGTAGAGGTTGTCTTCGTACCCCGTGACCACTCCGTTCTCGACGCAGTATTCGATATGTGTGCAGGCCCAGTGATCGGTCGGCACGTCGGGGAAGGTCGGGCTCTCCGGCGGCTCGTAGTCGGCCAGCCCCGCTTCCCCGGTGGGGGTGACGATCGACCGCGCGATGTAGACGGCCATCTGGTCGCGGGTGACGGGCCAGTCGGGATGGTAGAGCCCGTCGGGATAGCCGGTGACGATGCCGGAATCCGCACATGCCTCGACTTCATCGTGGGCCCAATGGTAGAAACCGATGTCGGGGAAGGCCAGCCGGCCGGTTCTCACAAGGTGAACCACCTGGCCGGCCCGTTCGTCAGCCACCCAGCACGACCCGTCCACTGGGTTGATCGAGAGATCAGACAGATCCTCAAACCCCGCTCCTCGCCATATCTCGGTCCCGTCGCCGGCCAGGTATACCAACTCGCCACGATACCGCGTAACACCACCCGCAACCATGCCGTGACTACCGCCCTGATATGCCCAGCAGGAGCCATCCACTGGGTCTGCCCACAGCCGGGGGAAGTTCCGCTCTTCCCAGTTCGTGCGCTGTCGCCACGCTCGCGCCAACTCGTCGCCATTCTGCGCGAGGTGAACGACTTCGTGTTCGTACTCGTGGTCTTCCGGATACCAGTGGGATTCGAGCACCCAGCAAGAGCCGTCCGCGGCGACCACTGACAGGGCGCCCAGTCTGCCAAAACCTCCCAGTCGCAGGAGTTCGGTGCCATCTTGGTCGAGGTGCAACAGGTCGCCGTGCCATGCGCCCGTATCGACATCCCGGTACGACTGGGTCATCCAACAGGAGCCATCCGCCGCGTTCACGAGCGGGCCGCCAAGAAGGTCGAATCCCCCAAGGCGCAGCAGCTCCTCGCCGTCCTGAGCGAGGTGTATGGCCTCGCAGTGAAACGTGTCCTCCTCCCAGTATGACTGACCCACCCAGCAGGAGCCGTCCAGCGGGTTGACCGACAGCGCGGGGTATCCACCGAACCCTGGCACTCGGAGCAGCTCGGTGCCGTCGCGGGAGAAATGGAGAACATCGACCCCGTCGTCACGCCGCTCAGACACCCACCAGGAGCCGTTGGCCGGGTTGAGCTCGAAGCCGGTGAGCATGGCGCCGGGCGCGTCTACCTGCAGCAGCTCTGTGCCGTCCTCGGCAAGATGGGCGACGTCGCCGCCGCAGTGCACCCAGCACGATCCGTCGGCAGGATCCACCGCCTCTACTGATGGCCACCACATGTCCCTCCCCTGCCAGAGGAGTCTGCCGTCCTCGGCCAGATGGGCGACCGCACGGAGCGCCCAGTCGCCCACCCAACAGGAGCCGTCGGCGGGATTGACGAGGACAGAGTAGGGAGAGCCGAAGCCGACCCCCGACCAAAGCTCGGCACCGTCCTCCGCCAGGTGGACAACCCGGCCGCCCTCGGCGGCGGAATCGGCCACCCAACAGGAGCCGTCTCTGGGATCCACGGATAGGGATACGGGGCCGCTGAAATCCTCCGAGCGCGCGAGTTCCGTGCCGTCCTCTGACAGGTGGACGGCTATACCGGTAGCGCCGTTCCGCCCAGCCGCCCAACAGGAGCCGTCGGCCGGGTTGACCGACACCACGTCGGCGTCGTGGTAGCTGGTGGTGAGCGGCAACTCCGTGCCGTTCTCGGCAAGGTGAACGACTCCGCCTCCAAAGGTCACCCAGCAGGAACCGTCCGCGGGGTTGACCGAGAGCGAGCGCGGGATACCGGCGTATTCCCCCCGCCGGAGTTCGGCGCCATCCTCGGCCAGATGCAGAATCTCGCCATAGTACCAGGTGATTGAGGAAGAACGGGGCCGCTTTGTGTCGCGATCAGGCCGCCCGGCATTGGTCGTGTGCACACCGTGGATGTACCCGTGTCCCGCCCAGCAGGAGCCATCGGCCGGGTTGACCGAGAGGGTGTGGACGCGGTAGAGGCCACCGACTCGCAGCAGCTCCTGGCCATCCTCAGCGAGGTGTACGACCTCGGAGTGAAACGCCTCCTCCTCCCGGTACGAGTGCCCCACCCAGCAGGACCCATCGGCAGAGTTGACCGACAGGGCGCTGACCTCGCCGAATCCTCCCACCCGCAGCAGCTCGCTCCCATCGGCGGCAAGGTGGACGAGCTCACCGTGCCACGCGCCATCTTCCGCGTATGAGTGACCCACCCAGCAGGAGCCATCTGTCGAGTTCACCGAGACATATCCGGGAGCCGGGAAGCCGCCTAGCTGGCTGAGGATTGTCCCGTCGCTGCTCAGGTGCATGACGCTGCAGCCTGCCGCCACCCAGACAGAGCCGTCGGACTGGTTGACGGACACGGAGCGAACTTCGCCGAATGGGCTCCGATAGGCCTCGATGACCTCCTCCGCGCTGGCGGCAGTGGCCGCCGCCAGCAGAAGCGCCGCGAGCGCGAACACCATGTGCCGCTGCATGTCTGCCCCCTCCTTGCACTGCGCCTAGCTATTAGACGCGCCCCACGGCGCGTTCGTTCAGCGCAGCCCGTCGGCACTCAGGGGGGTCGCTCAGTAGGGAACCTTCATCTGCTCAGTTCGTCGCGAGGCGCCTGCCTCCTGCCCGGTATGGGACCTGCAGCGCCGCGCTACGGAACCAGCCCAAACGCCCTCGCTACGTACACCGCCATCTGGTCGCGGGTGACGACTATCTCTGGGTGGTAGAGCCCGTCGAGGTAGCCGGCGACGACTCCGTGCTCGACACAGTACTCCACGTGCTTGTAGGCCCAGAAGTCAGAGGGCACGTCGGGGAAGGTCGGCGTCGCCGGCGGCTCGTAGTCGGCCAGCGCCGCCTCGCCGCTCGGCACGACCAGAGCGCGGGCGACATACACCG
>JALGXV010000080.1 GCA_029821885.1 Candidatus Hebobacteria bacterium | reverse complement strand
ATACCAAGGGGACTGCGCGCCGGTCCTGACATGACAACGACCCGCCCGGCTGGGCGGGTCGCGTCCGTTTGAGGCCAAAACGAATCGGGGCCCGCCGAAGCGGGCCCCGAATTCTTCCTGAGGTGACGATCCTAACAGGAGGTGTCACCTACTCCGGTAGGATTAGGTGGACTCCGCTAGGAGACGCCACCTCCGGGTCTATGTAACATAGGACACCACCTCCTTTCCACTGACTGTAGAGTACCACATCGGGCGGCATCTGGTCAACAGAAGGGGGCTCGGGAAGGGGTCCCAGCTACACATCGAAGATGAGGTGAGCGCGCCAGGTGCCCCCGTTCTGCCACACCCGCAGCTCGTGGTAGGTCACAGCCTTCACAGGAGCGCCCGTGTGGGGCGAATCAGGGGGCGGCTGGCCGCCCCAGGCACGGCCGCGAGCCCGATGGGGCTCCGTTCCCACCTCATCAGCTTCTACGGTGCAGACAGAAGCCTCATCCCGCTCGGACACCCACAGCAACTCCGAGAGCCAGGCGTGGAGAAGTCCCTCCAGGCTGTCGGCCTCCACCTGGACCCGCCATTCCTGCTCGCGCTCGATGCCCGCGCAGCTCACGCTCTCGCTGAACATGCCCTCCGCTGCCGCCCGGAAGAGCTCGCGCAGGTCCGGCCCCCAGGCTTCGATGGCTCTATCGGCTGTATGGTCGAGGGCACGATAGCCGCGCTCAGTCTGCGCCGGCTCCGAGGGCACCCTCTAGTCCTCGCCCTCAGCATCTTCGCGACGGACGACGCGAGCGATGCTGGCGACCTGATCCTTGCCGGTGAGGCGGATGAGCCGCACGCCCTGGGTCGAGCGGCCGATGCGCCGGATGGCGGCCACGGGCTGGCGGATGATCGTCCCTGAGGTGGTGATGATGAGCAGGTCGTCGTTGTCGTCCACGATCCGCATGCCCACCACCGGCCCGGTCTTTCTGGTCACGTTCATGGTTTTGATGCCGAGGCCGCCGCGGCTCTGGGAGCGATACTCCTCCAGGTCGGTGCGCTTGCCGTAGCCGTGCACCGCGGCCACGAGCAGGTCCGCGCCCTCCCGCGCCATACCCGTGCCGATGACCGCGTCGCCCTTGCGCAGCCGGATGCCCCGCACGCCCGCGGCGGTCCGCCCCATGGGTCGCACGTCTTCCTCGGAGAAGCGGATCGACTGCCCCTTCGCGGTGGCGAGGAAGATGTCCTTCGTGCCATCGCTCTCCAGCACCCAGTCGAGCTCGTCGCCCTTGCGCAGCTTCAGCGCGATGATCCCGCCCTTCAGCCGCGTGTCATACTCGCTCAGCCGCGTCTTCTTCACCACGCCCTGCCGGGTGGCCGTGAACAGGTAGCGATCTTCCCGGAACTTGCGGATCGCGCGCACCGCCGACACCACCTCGCCCGACTCGATCGGGATGAGGTTGACCACCGCGGTACCGCGCGCCTGGCGGCTCGCCAGCGGCACCTCGTGGACCCGCAGCCGGTAGACCTTCCCCCGGTTCGTGAAGAAGAGCAGATAGGTGTGCGTGCTGGCCACGAAGAGGTGATCGACCGCGTCCTCTTCCTTGGGGCTCAGCCCGATGACGCCCTTGCCGCCGCGGCCCTGGGTGCGATAGGTCGCCACCGGCAGGCGCTTGATGTACCCGTCGCGGGTCATGGTGATGACCATGTCCTCTTCCGCGATCAGGTCCTCGATGCTGATGTCCTCGGCCTCCTCAGGGCGGATCTCGGTCTTACGTTCGTCGCCCCGCTTGGACTTCAGCTCCAGCAGCTCCGCCTTGACCATCTGCATGACCTTGCGCGGCTGCCACGGATGCTTGCGGAGCCACTCGCGAGTCGCCTCGACTCTGTCGTCCTTGCCCACGAGCTGCGAGAGTCGCTTGCCGAGGGTATCCTCCAGGCGACCGATGGTCTTGATGACCTCTTTGTACTCCTCGTCGATCTTCTTGCGCTCGAGGCTCGTCAGCCGCTGGAGCATGAGTTCGAGGATTGCCTGAGCCTGGCGCTCCGACAGCTTGAAGCGCTTCATGAGCCCAGCGCGCGCGGCCGTGGGGCTCTCCGCCCGGCGGATGATCTTGATGACCTCGTCGAGGTTCTTGAGGGCGACCCGGTATCCCTCAAGGATATGCGCCCGCGCCTGCGCGCGGTCGAGCTGGTGCTGACACCGGAGCACAACGACTTCCCGCCGGTGGTTCAGGAACTGAGTCAGCAGTTCCTTGATGCCAAGCGTCCGCGGCACGAGGGGCACCGGCTCGCCGGGCTTCTGAGCGGCGAACTCGGGAATCAAACCGACCGTGTTCACGGGGAAGCTGGCGCGCATGCGGGTATGCTTGTAGAGGCGGTTCAGGATGACGTGTGGGTTCGCCTCCCGCTTGAGCTCAACGACGACGCGCATGCCCTTGCGATCAGACTCGTCGCGCAGGCCGCTGATCCCCTCAATGCGCTTGCTGTTCACCAGGTCGGCTATCTGCTCGACGAGAGTCGCCTTGTTGGCCTGATAGGGAAGCTCCGTGATCAGAATCGCGCTCTTGCCACCATCCATGGGCTCAATAACTGCCCGCGCCTGCATCGTGATGGAGCCCCGGCCGGTCTCATACGCTTGCCGAATCCCGGAGGTGCCTAGGATCAAGGCGCCCGTCGGGAAGTCCGGCCCCGGCAGCACCTCGAGGATGTCATCGACCGTGGCCTCCGGATCCTGTACGATCAGCGCGCACGCGTCCACGATTTCGCTCAGGTTGTGAGGCGGGATGTTCGTCGCCATGCCGACGGCGATGCCCGACGCTCCGTTGCACAACAGGTTCGGGAAGCGGGCGGGCAGAACGGTGGGCTCGGTGCGCGTCTGATCGTAGTTCTGCGCGAAATCGACGGTGTTCTGGTCGATGTCGGCCAGCATCTCGGCGCCGAAGGCCGACATGCGCGCCTCGGTGTAACGCATGGCGGCTGGTGGATCGCCGTCCACCGAGCCGAAGTTCCCGTGCCCGTCCACCAGCGGGTAGCGCATGTTCCAATCTTGGGCCAGCCGAGCGAGGGTCGGGTACACGACCTCCTGCCCGTGGGGGTGGTAGTTGCCGGAGGTGTCGCCAGCGATCTTGGCGCATTTGCGGTGCTGCGCGCCGGCCGTTAGGTTGAGGTCGTGCATCGCGTAGAGGATGCGGCGCTGGGCCGGCTTCAGTCCGTCCCGCACATCCGGCAGCGCCCGCGCGATGATGACGCTCATGGCGAACGTCATGAACGACTCGCGCATCTCGTCTTCGATGTCGATGTCTGTTACGCTGATAGTCTCCTTGGGTTTCGCCATCAGGTCTGCTGACTCCAGAGCCGTGAGCGCACAGCTACCGGCTGGTCTGCCGCAAGTCAGTGTGCTGGGATCCGAGTTGCCCGCCCAGCACGGCAGGGCGGCCTCTGCACGATACCCGCGCCACTAGATCTGTTTAGGCTCTGCCGAGCCCCACTACGCGCCAACGAGGTCGAGATCGCGTGCTTCCTTCGCGTACTTGACGATGAAGTTCTTCCGCGGTTCCACTACATCGCCCATGAGCGTCGCGAAGATCTCGTCCGCACGCTTCATCGCGTCTTCCGCGTCCTCAATCGTCACTCGCTTGATGCGTCGCTTCTCCGGATCCATTGTCGTTTCGGAGAGCTGGTCGGGGTTCATCTCGCCCAGGCCCTTGTAGCGCTGGATGGTCGGGTTCTTCGCCTTCACCTTCTTGAGGATGCCCGCCAGCTCCTCATCGCTGTGGGCGTACAAGAGGTCCCGCCCATTGCGCACGCCGTACAGCGGTGGCTGCGCGATGTAGAGGTGGCCGTCCTCGATGAGCTTAGGCATGTAGCGGAAGAAGAACGTGAGCAGGAGCGTGCGGATGTGCGCGCCGTCCACGTCCGCGTCGGCCATGATGATGACCTTGTGGTAGCGCAGCTTCGAGATGTCGAGCAGCGTGTGCGACTCCTCGCTCTCGCCGTTGCTGCCGTTCCCGCCGTTCAGGTTGATGCTCGCGCCGAGCGCCTGAATGAGGGTGGCGAATTCCTGGTTCTTGAGCATCCTGTCGGGGCGAGCGCGCTCGACGTTGAGGACAACGCCGCGCAGCGGGAGGATCGCCTGGTAGTGGCTGTCCCGGCCCTGCTTCGCGCTGCCGCCGGCCGACGGCCCCTCGACCAGGAACAGCTCGGTCTTCGACGCGTCGCGCTCCTGGCAGTCCCACAGCGTTCCCGGCAGGTTGGAGTTCTCGAGCGCGCCCTTGCGCTTGACGAGGTCGGCTGCACGGCGTGCCGCTTCTCGGGCGCGGGCGGCGGTGACGCCCTTGTCCACGATCCGCCGGGCAACGGTCGGATGCTCTTCGAGATAGTCCGCGAGGGCCTCGCCGACCACGGAGTTGACGAGACCCTCGATCTCGCTGTTGCCGAGCTTGGTCTTCGTCTGCCCTTCGAACTGGGGCTGACGAAGCCGGAGGCTGATCACCGCAGTCAGGCCCTCCCTCACATCATCGCCCATGAAGTTCTTGTCTTTCTCCTTGAGCAGATTCGCCTTGCGAGCGTACTGATTGAGGGCCCTCGTCAACGCGGTCTTGAAGCCGGAAACGTGCGTGCCGCCTTCCGCCGTGTGGATGTTGTTCGCATAGGAGAGGATCGTGTCTTGATAGCCGTTGTTGTACTGAAGCGCGATCTCGACCTCGGTCTCCTTGCGCTTGCGAGAGAAGTAGATGGGCCGGTGCATCGGCTCGCGCGCGCTGTTGAGGTGCTCGACGTAGGCCTGGATCCCGTTCTTCTCTTGATAGGTGACGGTCTCGCCCGTCTTCTCGTTGGTGAAGTTGATCTTCACGCCCCGGTTGAGATAGGCCAGCTCCTCCAGCCGGGTCAGCAGCCGCTCGGGTTCGTGCTCGATGGACTCGAAGATCTCCGCGTCCGGCCGGTAGCTCACCTTGGTGCCGGTCTTCTTCGTCTTGCCCTTGGCCTTGAGCTTGCTCTTGACCTTGCCGCGCTCGAAGCGCATGTGGTGGACCTTGCCACCGCGGGAGACTTCGACCTCGAGCCACTCGCTGAGCGCGTTCACCACCGACACGCCCACACCGTGCAGGCCGCCCGAGACCTTATAGGCGCCGCCGCCGAACTTGCTGCCCGCGTGAAGCACGGTCATCGCTACCTCAACGCCGGGGCGCTTCTCGACAGGGTGCTTGTCAACGGGAATGCCGCTGCCGTTGTCGGTGACGGAGATGGAATCGTCCTTGTGGAGGACGCAATCGATCTGCGTGCAGTACCCGGCCATCACCTCATCGATGCAGTTGTCAACTACCTCGACAAAGAGGTGATGAAGGCCGCGCGGCCCTGTGGTTCCTACGTACATCGCAGGCCGACGACGTACCGCTTCCAGCCCCTTTAGGACTTGAATGTGCTTCGCCTTGTAGTCTCTTGCCGCGACTTTCCCTTTTCTTGCCAAGTCTAGCTCCTTGCTGCGAGTAGGAAGACCCTCCAGAACCGACTCACGAACGCTTCTTGTCCCGCGCCAGACAGCGTCCCCTCAACATACAAAAATCCTAGTAAGAATCAGGCTTTTTCGGACCTGTGTAGTATACCATTTCTGGCCCTTCCTATCAAGTCTGGCACCCTCAAAACTCCCGATTCGGCGGCTCCGTTTCGGCCCCGCCCATAGGCATAGGATGATACACTAAAACGTGTTTTCAAGACATGAAAACGTAGGTTCGGGAGCGTCTGGTTCTGCCTCGCGGCTGACACGCCGGTCGCTCAAGTCCAGGCGTGCTTGACCGCCGTCCGATGCCGGGGTCGAGCGGCTCTTGCCCGCCTATCTGATCCCGAGATCCGACTTGCGGAAGAGCGGGTAGGGCCGGAATCCGGCTTCTCTGATGTTGGCATCGGCGCCCTCTTCCCGGTCGATGACGTAGATGATGCGCACGACCTCGAGGCCCGCCTCTGTGAGCCGCTGCGCGGCGGCAATGGCCTGCCCGGCGGTGGTCAGGACGTCCTCCACCAATACCACGCGCTCGCCCGGCTCGAACACGCCCTCGATCCCCTTGGCGGTGCCGTACTCCTTCGCCTCCCGCCGGACGATGAGCGAAGGAATGCCGGTGTGCAGCGAGAGCGCGACCGCCAGTGGCACGCCCCCCAGTTCCACCCCTGCCACCCGGTCGGGCGCAGGATCGGGCAGCAGGTCGGCCAGCGCGCGGGCGATTTCCCGTAGCAGCTCCGGCTTCGTCTCGAACCGCCACTTGTCGAGGTAGTACTTGCTCCGCTTGCCGGAGCTGAGCACGAAGTCGCCCTCTAGATAGGCGGCGTCCTTGATGGCCTTGGCGAGTTCCTCTCTGCTCATATCCTTCCTCAGTACTCGATCCCCTTGCGGGCCTCCACCCCCTGCTCGAATGGGTGCTTCACCGCCTTCATCTCGGTCACGAGGTCGGCCGCCTCGATCACCTCCGGCGGGGCCTCACGGCCGGTCAGCACCAGCTCGACCCGCGGCGACTTGGCCCGCATCAACCCGAGCACGTCCTCCACTGACACGAGCCCATACCTCACCGAGGCGAACACCTCGTCCAGCACCACCAGGTCCCAGTCTCCCCCTGTCGCCGCTCGCCTCGCGAACTCAAAGGCCTCCCGTGCCTGCGCGCGGTCCTCCTCTGACGGGGGCAGGGCCCACCACGGCGTCTCAGGCGAGGCCGCGGTGCGATCGCCCCACGCGGCCGCGCCGAACACGTGCACTTCGATCTCCGAAGCAAGCCGTGCGAGCGCGGCCCGCTCTCCCGAGTCCCACTCCTTCTTCATGAACTGCACGAAGCATGTCCGCAGGCCGTGCCCCGCCGCGCGCACCGCGAGGCCGAGCGCGGCCGTGGTCTTGCCCTTCCCCGCTCCCGTGTAGACCTGCACCAGTCCCTTCGACAGCTCGGCCATTTCGCCCCTAGTTCTCGACCCCGCGAGTCGGTGCCACCGCGGTGTCGAGGTGCGACGTATCGTTGAAGCAGCCGACGCGCAGCTCTGCTGGCGCCCCGCGCAGGATCGTGACCGACCCGTTCGACACCCAGGTTCGATCCCACGAGGCCATCGGAACGTCGAGCACGGCGAACAGCGCCGACTTGATGGGCCCGCCGTGCCCGGCGATGGCCACCGTCTCGCCGGGATGCGCGCCGGCGATCTCGCGCAGGCCCCGCATCACGCGCGCAGACAGTTCCGCCTGTGTCTCGCCTCCCGGCGGCGCGAGCCGCTGCCGGTCCGCCACCCAGGCCGCGAACGTGTCGGGGTTGGCCGCCACAATCTCCTCGCGCGTCCGGCCCTCGAACTCGCCATAGCACCGCTCGCGCAGCTCCGGCTTCGTCCGCACTGCGAGCCCATGGGGCGCAGCAATCATCTCTCCCGTCTCCCGCGCGCGGCCGAGGTCACTCGCGTAGACGGCCGCGAGCTTCAGTCCCGCCAGCCGTTCCGCCACGCGCCGCCCCTCCTCACGCCCGCGCTCCGTCAGCCGCGAGTCCGAGTGCCCCTGGATCCGCCGCACGACGTTCCACTCTGTCTCACCGTGGCGCACGAGGATCAGCGTGGTTCTGTCTTCCGCCTGCTCCATCTTCGGAATGCTCCTCGGGAAGGTGGTCATTCGCCGCTCACGTCCGCGGTGCCGAGCTGCGTGCCGTCGCGGCCGATGTGAAGGGATCCCAATCGGACCCCGCGCACCATCCGCGCGTCGCCGAGCGGCGTGTACACCGTCATGTGGCGCCGCCGGAAGTCGACGTCCTCCAGGATTCCCACGGCGATTGTCTGTCCACGATCACCCAGCAGGCCGATCAGCAGGCTGGCGAGCGAAGATGCATCCACCGCGCGAGCCGTCCCATCGAAGCTCTCTTCGAGGTCTCTGAGTCCAGCCGGATCCGGCCGTCCCCTGACGATGAGGAAGACGCCGTCGGGAAGGCGCTCCGCGTGGAGCACTTCGCAGGCCACGCGTTCCTCCGCGTAGGCACACATGTGCCCCGGCAGTGGCTCCCCGCTCGTCCAACCACCGTTCTCGATGGGCGCAGTATCCCTAGACAATTCCACCGAACTGGCGTCTGCGAAGTAGGCGCCGAAGCTCCGCTGCCGCCGAGCGGCGCGCTCTTCGCGCGCCCGGGTCTTGATGGCGCGCGAGACGTGCAGACGCAACACCTGCGGTGTTGCCTTCGTGCGATACGGCGCCAGCAGATGCTCGACCTCGTCTTCCTGCTGGAGCGCGACCACGAAATCGGGGGCCACCAGCCGAATCTTAGCTCCCTTCAGGGCACGAGCGATGCCGCCGTTCACCAGGCCCGTTGTGTCTATGATGATTGCCTCCGCGCCGTGTTGCCGGGCAGCGTCCGTCATCACGGCCGTGCTCGTGGCAGTCTGCAGCAGGTGCCTTACAGGAGAGCAAGCGCCAACGAAGTCAATCGCTGCAGGCTCCAGATCGTCCAGACTCGACACCTCGGCATGGACGCGCCCGAGACCCACGCAGGCAGGTGGACCTATGCTGGACTGCCCAACGTCCGCATCGACGATGTACGTGGTGCGTCCGGCCCCATGCGCCTCATTGGCAAGCAGTGCCGCCAGAGTGCTCTTGCCGGTATCGGTCTGGCCTAACAGCAGCAGCCTGCCACCTGCCCGCGCGGCATCAAGTGCGGGGCGCCAGGAGGACGGGATGTCCAGCGAGTTCCCTCGATGACTCATTGCGGTCCCTCTATCAGTCCGGATGCCGCTATTGGTCCTTTGCCGGACGATAGAGTTTTCCTTTTGTGGGACAGGCTCGGTCGGCCGTAACACGGCGGCCCAGGCCGCCCCCGGGTTGCGGCGTCTGACCGTGCCAAGGTACAATACATGAGAGATGTTGGGGGAGCGACGCAAACGGGTCGCGCAGCTAGCGGTGTTGCTCATAGCGGCAACAGTGGCGGCCTGGTGGCTGCTCCATCCACGTCCCTCGGACGAGGAACTCATCCTGGACCTCGTGGCGAAGGCGGAGCACGGCTTAGAGACGAAGGACAAAGACGAGATCATGGAGTGTGTTGCGGAGGACTACCGGGACGAATCCGGCTTGTCGCGAGTCGACATCTTCCGACTGGCGCTACACTGGGAGCGGAGCTCGGAGCAGGTGGAAGTAGCCATCGACGAGTATGAATTGCATATCGAGTCGCCAACGGCGACAGGGCGATTTCTAGTGCAGTTGGAGTTCCAGCAGGCGGGACGCTACGAGCCGCCCCTTCGGCTGCCACTTGGTGTTACGTTCGAGAGGCAGCGACGCGGTTGGCGGAAAGTCTGGCTGGTCAAGTCCGTGAGCGGACACGACATCGAGCGACGGTTCGAGGAATTCTACTGATGAGCGGCGACTCCGGACAGCTTGAGTTCGAGATCGGGGATCGGCACGAGCGAGAGCGCCTGGTCCGGCACAGCCAGAGGATGAAGGCGGAGGACGAGCAGCGTCGTCACGAGGACATGGAGCTGCACGCGCAGACCGCCCACCTTTGCTTGCGCCTGGGCGACTTCTACGTGAAGTCCGGCAACATCCAGCGGGGCATAGCGCAGTACAGGCGGGCGGTCAAGATGGACCAGGACAACGCGCTTTTCCGCACGCGACTTGGGGACGCGTATGTCCTGAGGGACATGATCGATCAGGCGCTGGCCCAGTACCGGATAGCGGTGAAGGCCGATCCGCACCTGGCGGATCCTCGGATAAGTCTGGGCGACCTCTACCGGCGATTCGGCATGAACGTACAGGCCCTCGACCAGTATCGCGTCGCAGTCGGCGCCGCGCCGGACAGAGCCTACTATCACTTCAAGCTCGCCGATACGTTGGCCGCGATAGACCGGCCGGAGGAAGCAGTCGAGGAGATGGCGGCCGCTGTCGGGCTGGCCCCGGAGGAGGCCTTCTACCACTTCCGGCTTGGCAGCCTCCAGCTTCGGCTGGGTCAGGTAGAGGAGGCAGTCGCTCAGCTCTCGAAGGCAGCAGAGCTTGCCCCGTTCGATGGCTACTATCTGGTGCGCTATGCCATTGCGTCGCTCGCGATGGGGTTGATCGTGGAGTCAATTGACGCCTTTCGCTCGGCGCTCCAGATGGACCCGCGCAACCGCTGCTACCGAGTGCTGCTGGCCGACGCGTACCTGGCCGCCGGCATGGAGGACGAAGCAGCGGCCCTAGTGAGCGCAGTGGGCGAGTTGGACGGCTATGAAATGGACTTCGTCGGGCGTCGGAGGCTGGAGTTGAACCAGGCCGAGATCGACGCTGCCCGCACCAGATGAGGGTCGAGACTCTCACACTCGGGGCGCTCACCACGAACTGCTATCTCGTCTCGGCCCAGGACGGAGCCGTCCCCTCTCCCTGCAAGGCCCTTGTGATCGACGCGGCCGGCGCCGCCCAGGAGATCATCCACGCAGCCCAGAGGAACGGCCTCGAGATCGGTCTAATCGTGGCCACGCATGGGCACACAGATCATATTGAGTGTATTGCCGACCTGAAGCGGGAGACCGGGGCGCCGCTGGCCATCCACGAACTGGACGCTCCGATGCTATCGGACGCGATGCTGAGTGGGGCCGCCATGTTCGGCTTCCCGCACGAGGACATCTCAGCCGACCGGCTCCTTCGCGAAGGCGACTCCGTGGCGATACCTGGGACAGAGGTCGCGCTCTCGGTGTTGCACACTCCAGGACATAGCCCAGGCAGCATCTCTCTCCTGGGCAATGGCGTTCTTCTCGCAGGCGACTGCCTATTCGCGGGTGGAATCGGACGGATCGATCTGCCCGGCGGGGACGAGAGGGCAATGATGCAGTCTCTTGCCCGGCTGGCGGCCCTCGAGCCCGATACGGTCGTCTATCCCGGCCACGGACCGGCCACGACGATCAAGGCTGAGCTGGCCGGCAATCCCTGGCTCGCGGATCTCTGATCCCGCGCAGGGGCTGGCCCGTGGTATAATGCTCGGGTGCGCGGGCCCGTAGCTCAGCGGCAGAGCTGGCGGCTCATAACCGCTCGGTCGCAGGTTCGAATCCTGCCGGGCCCACAACCCCCGGGGCTGGGCTGGGAGTGGGTTGGTCTGGTACCCTTCGAGGCCAGTCCCAAGACTGTAAGGTGAGGCGAGCGTCATGCGCGTGTGCACTATCTTCCTGCTCACTTGCCTGCTGTTCGCGTGCGGCTGCGGCGCACAGGACCCGGGTCAGACCAGCAGCGCTGCGTCATCCGGCGGGAATGCCGAGAAGCTACCCGACCTCGCTGACATGCAACTGGTGATGGTCATCGGTCAGCGCGACTTCCGCGATGAGGAACTGTTCGAGCCGAAGGCGTTGCTGGAGAAGGCCGGGGCTCAGGTCGTCGTCGCGTCGTCCTCTCTCGACGAGGCGACGGGAATGCTCGGCGGGAAGGCGCAGCCAGACATGCCGCTGAGCGACGTGAACCCGGAGGAGTTCCACGCAGTCGTGTTCATAGGCGGAACAGGCGCCAGGGAATACTGGGACGACGACACGGCCCACGGCCTGGCTCGGGAAGCGGCGGAGCGGGGCAGGATCGTCGCGGCCATCTGCCTCGCGCCCGTGACCCTGGCTAACGCCGGACTGCTCGACGGGAAGAAGGCGACAGTCTGGAGCACCGAAGCCGACCGCCTGCGCGCCCAAGGCGCCGAGTATACCGGCGCCGAGGTTGAGGTGGACGGGCTCCTCATCACCGGCAACGGGCCCGAGGCGGCGGGGGAGTTCGCGGCAGCTATTGCGCAGGCATTGGCGCGCATGAAGGAGCACTCCTCTGGCTAAGTCCTGGCGTCAAGTTCGAGCACGCCGCATCCGACCTCTACCACAGAACCCGGCAGGCCGGAGCTCAGAGACCCGGCAGGCCCTGTCTGGCGGCGGGA
>JALGXV010000348.1 GCA_029821885.1 Candidatus Hebobacteria bacterium | reverse complement strand
CGTCATCTTCGAACGCGCCTATGTCACACAACCCGTCTGCACTCCCTCACGGTCCAGCATCCTGACCGGACTCTACCCGCATACGACAGGGTGCACGGCCAACAACGTGCCACTGCCTCCCGACACACCGTGCCTGCCGGAGATGATAGAGAACCGCTGCTGCACAACCGCCCACTACGGAAAGTGGCACCTCGGTGACGAGATCTACCCTCAGCATGGGTTCACGGACTGGCGCAGCATCGAGGACATGTATGTCGACTACTACAGTTCGGGACGGAATCCGGCCGACCGGTCGACCTACCACCAATTCCTCATCGACAACGAACTTACGCCCGAGGAGGGCGACCTCTTCTCGCGCGGTGAGACGGCTCGCCTCCCGGAGCAGTACAGCAAGCCGGCCTATCTTGCGCGCGAGGCCTCGCGGTTCATCCGAGAGAACCAGCACGACCCATTCGTCCTGTACGTGAACTTCCTCGAGCCGCACATGCCGTTCTTCGGGCCTCGTGACGACCAGCATGATCCGTCCGATGTCGTCCTGCCCGAGAACTTCACCGCCTACCCGGGGCCCAAGCAGCCGTCGAGAGCCGGCCGCCAACGTCGCAAGACCTACGAGAACGGACATAGTGGACTCCCGCTCAAGTCAGAGGCCGACTGGCGGCGGATGATCGCGAACTATTGGGGCCTCTGCAGTCTGGTTGACACGTATGTCGGTCAGATTCTCGCTACTCTGGAAGACTGCGGGCTGGACGGCAACACCATCGTCGTGTACACGTCCGACCACGGCGACATGATGGGCAGTCACGGGCTGATCGCCAAGTGTGTGATGTTTGAGGAGGCGGTGCGCGTTCCGCTTCTCATGCGCCTGCCGGGGCAGACCAGTTGTCGCCGTGTCGCGGAACCGGTGAGTCAGATAGACCTGGTCCCCACTCTCTTGGATCTGATGGGAGAGCCCGTCCCGCCGGGACTGCAGGGGAACAGTCTCAGGGCGGTGATAGATGGGACAGGAGGAGCGGCGGAGACCGATGTGTTCATCGAGTGGAATGTGCGCGAGCCCGATCCGGGCGCGGCTGACTCACCGGAGAACGGGTGGGAGTCCTCCGCTGATTCGTCGCGCTCGATCGTAACGCCTGAGGGCATGAAGTTCAACTGGAGCTCCCTCGGCGAGCACGAGCTCTACGACCTCGCCGCAGACCCCGGAGAGACCACCAACGTGGTGACAGAGAGTGAGATGCGGCCTGTGGTCCTTCGACTGCTCGACCGCGTTCGCCGATGGCAGGAGCGCACCGGGGACGACCTGGAACTGCCTGTGCCAGTCGTTTCGCCGTGAAACCGCCGGCCCTTGTCGGGCGTCCGTGAGACCGCTGGGACTGGCATCAGAAGGAGATGCAATAGCATTTGTCAAGGGGCAACGGGTAGTCTTGCGCGGCGATGTTTGTGGTTTGGTGCCTGACCGGCAGGGGCTGATCTGGTAGAATCGGGCTGGGGAGCGCGAGACCTCGAAGCCGCCTTGATGGGTGGCGCCACCGGCGTTTGACCCGCGGCATCTCCAGTGAGGCGTCGCTCCCCCTGCTGCGTCTGTGTCATGAGTTCTGATTTGGCGATGCCACGCAGGGCGATCTCCTCTGACCAGGGTTCGTTGCGCGTCAGGGTGACCCACACGATCTCCGCCAGCTTCCGGGCGACCGCGCCGCCAGCAGCCTTGGCTGACTTGCCTCGTTCCCGGAGGCGAGTGTAGAAGTGGCGCAAGAAGGGGTTGCACTGGCGGGCAGGACCAGAGGCCAGCAGCAGAGAGAGCTTGAGCATCCGGTTGCCCTTGCGGGTCATGCAGAAGCGCAGTTTCGTATTGCCGCTCTCCCAGGCTATGGGATACAAGCCGCAGTATCCAATGAAGACCTCCTTTGTGGGAAAGCGTCTGATGTCGCCGATCTCGGCCAGGATAGAAGCGACCGAGACAGGGCCGAGACCGGAGATGGAGAGCAGGACATTGTCTGGGAAGACGCCTTCCAGCTCTTCGGCAATGGCCGCATCCAAGCGTCCCAGGAGGCTGTTGAGCTGGAAGATGCGGGCAGCTGCATCCTGGATCGAGATCCGGACCATCATGGGAAGCTGTTGTGAGGGGACCTCCTTCGCCACTGCCAGGAATCTCTCGGCGAAGACTCGTCCGATGCGCCTGCCGTCGCAGTTGCGCAGCTGGGCGATTCGGCTGGCGCCACGTCTGCGGGCATCGTGGGGCGAAGGACAGGCCTTGAGCGCCACCAGAGTGCGTCCGCCGAAGTGCTTGCCCACGGCCTCTCGCCAGCCCGGCCAGTAGCTGCGCAGGAGGCGGTGGAGACGGTTCTTCAGACGCGAGCGCTCCTCCATGCAGCGGCGACGGGTGCGTGTGGCGTCCTGAAGTTGAACACATCCTTCCGACACAACAGGCCGCGGTTGGGGACGGATCTTAGCGACAAAGCGAGCGATCAACTCCGCGTCCACACGGTCCGTCTTGGTGTCCTTGAGCTCCAGGTGTCGAAACCACTTCACCTTCCGCGGATTCAGCACATGCACTTCGATCGAGAGGCGCCGCTCCCCCCTCAGAGCCTTCGCCGCGGGGCGATGGAAGTCGCTGGTGGACTCCAGCCCGGCGATGATCTGCAAGTCAGACCCCAGCTTCTGCCCACTGGCCACCACCGCATCACAGAGCGCTGCGATTCCTGCTGGGCTGTTGGGGAAAGAGTGCGTCCTGCCCACCGGCATGCCCCAACCATCACAGCAGGCCAGCTCCAAGTGACGCGAAAACACATCGATTCCGACACACAGGGCCTTATGTTCGGTCACTGCTCCGCTCCCAGTTGCTGGTCTTGCCACTGCCGCCGGTGCTCCTCGTCGTCTCCGGTCCCGCTTCCTGCAATACAAGCTCCGGACCGGACGCCGAGGGATCATTCTCCTTATCTCGGTCGTGCCGAAGCGTTACGAGCGATCTCACGCCCGGCGCGCGGCCCGGAGACTATAACCCACTCGACGCTAGACAACACCGCTACCGCCAGCTCAGGTAGTTGTGAAACCACGGCCGGTTCGTGATCTTCGTGAGCCGGCGGGTGACCAGATCGTATACCCACGCGTCGACGTGGAGTTTGTGGACCATTCGCTCCGGATCGAACGGCAGCCCCGCCAGGAATGCGATCTTGTCGCCCCCCGGCGACCATGTCGGCATAAACGGGCCCGCCCAGGCCCGCGCGCCGTATCGCGCGTCATAGTCAGGCCCGGCGTCGATCTCATACTGCGCAGGATGGTATGCGTCGAGCTGCGCATCGGCGATGAACTGCTCGACCAGCACTCGTGGGCGAGAGCCATCCGCCTCCATCACGAGCAGGCGGTTCCAGTATCCGGGCTCTCCCTCGCTGTGTCCTCGCTCCCGTCGAGTGCGTGCCACGCGTGTCCCATCGGGAGACCACTCCGCGTCCCCCGCCACGATTCGCACGACCCGGACCCGTCTTCCCCACAAATCCACAGAGCCCGGCAGGGCGTCTTCGACTGCCGGCTCCGGGTGCCACCCGGACAGGCATAGCCCTTCTGGAGACCAGGTGAACGACTGGCATACGGGCGCGACCTCCTTGGGCGCAACTCTGCGCGCCTCCGATCCATCTGCCTTCACGACCCAGACCTCGCCCGACCGTTGTCGTGGATGTTGCGGCAGCTCCCAGCGGACGAAGGCGATCATCGTCCCATCCGGGGACCAGCGAGGCCCCAAATTGATGCCTCCGAGCCCAGCCGTCTCCGTCAGGTTCACTGCTTCCGACCCGTCTCGCTTCGCCTTCCAGATGTGGTTTGGCCAGGGATAGTACTGCCTTCCGAGCACCAAGGGGTGCCGGAGGTTGTAGGTGACTTCATCGCTCACCGGAGAGAGATCACAATCGCCCCCGAGCTCGTCTCCGGTCAGCCGATCCTCCAGGCCACTGAACAGGTGCACGCAATGCCGATAGTCCCCCTCCCCCCACGGCTTCCCGGCCGCTCGACCAGTCCCCACAATGAGTGTCCCCTCGATCGCGGTCCGGCGCACCTTCTGCTTCGCCCGCTTCAGAAGGGAGCGAGCTGCCTGTTGTGAGCGCCCTACCACCCGGCCGATCTCCTCCCTCGAAAGCTCCTCGACGGCCGAGAGCTCCAGCACTTCCGTCTCGGTGTCGGAGAGCAGGCCGGTGAGTTCCTCCACCCGTCGCTGTGCATCCAGCCGCGCCGCCGTGCGCTCCGCCGGGTCGTGGCTGTCAGTTAGCTCAGAGAGGTCCTCGAACGACACCTGCGCCCAGGCCGGCACCGACTTTCGACGCCTGCACCAACGCAGCTCCGCCTGCACCTGGCGTCGGGCGATCCGGTAGATCCACGCCGATAG
>JALGXV010000347.1 GCA_029821885.1 Candidatus Hebobacteria bacterium | reverse complement strand
TTCCTTGGGGAGCCGGTAGTCACCCTCGTAGCGCGGCATGAACGGCGCCAACTCTCCCCTGCCTATGAACCCGCGGAGGCTCTTCAGCCCATCGTCGGCGCCCTCGTAGTCGGCCGCGGCGGCTACGTCCACGAAGTCGAGCGCGGCCAGGTGGTAGAAGTGCAGGATGTGAGACTGGATGAAGTTGGCGCCGAATACCAGGTTGCGCATGAGACGACCGTTGTCCGGTATCTGGCCGTCCACGCCGAAGGCCGAGTCGAGGCAGAGCGCGGAGGCCATCGCGTGGGCGATGGGACACACGCCGCACACCCGCTGGGACAGCAGTGCCGCATCCCGCGGATCGCGGCCGAGCAGCATCAGCTCGAAGCCGCGGAAGAGCTGGCCCGAGCACTTCGCCTCCTTGACCTCCCCCGCGTCGACGACGACCTCGACCTTGAGATGGCCTTCGATTCGAGTGATCGGATCTATGCGTATGGTCTGTGTGTCGGCCATCGACTACTCATCCTCCGCAGGCTGGGGCCGCATAACCGCGGCGAGTCTCCCCGACCCCTCGTCCAACGCCACCCGCGGCAGCTCGGGCAGTCCGATCTTCCGGTAGATCGGACTGGCAACATCGGGAAAGAAGGGCTCGACGCACCCGTGGCAGGGAGAGCCGGCCTTCACGCACCAGTTGACGCCCCCGTTGAACTCTCTCTCCGGACAGTCGGCGTGCGTCCAGGGCCCCTTGCATCCCAACTCGTAGAGGCAGCCGGGCTCGCCGACGGACGTGGCAAACCTGTTCGCCTCGAAGTCACCCCGCCGCTGGCAGAGATCGTGCAGCAGGCGCCCGAAGAAGCGCTTCGGCCGGCCGGCGGCATCGACGTCATCCGCTGTCGGCAATCCGAACAGGAGCACATGTCCGACTGTGCCGGTGAACCAATCGGGATGGGGCGGACAGCCAGCGATGTTCACGATCGGCTTCTCGATCCCCGCCCCTGCCAGCGCATCGCTCACGCTCACGCAGCCAGTCGGATTGGGGGAGGCGGCATGCATGCCGCCATAGGCCGCGCACGTTCCCATCGCAACAACAGCCGCCGCCTTCTCTGCCAGCTCCAGCGCGCGCTCGTGCATGGTCGACTCGCCGCCCCTTCCGGCCGCGCGGCCGAACAGACCGGCAGCGGCAGTCGGAAGCGCCCCATCAATCACGAGCAGGTAGCCTTCTCCCGCCTCCTCGGTGGCGCCGAGTATGTCCACGGCCACCGTGCCGGAGCCGGCCATGATCGTCGGCTGGAACTTCAGGCTCACATGATGCCCGGGGGCGATCTGGTCAACGATCAGATCGCGGACGGTGGGCGCGACGCCGTTCAGCGCCGCCACTACGCACCCAGAGCAGGCCGAGGCCTGGAACCATACCGCCGCATGCTCTTCGACGGGTTCGGAATTCGCCATTACTTCACTCCTACAGGATCACCGAGAGAACGACTAACCCGCGGTTTGCCACTTCGCTGCTTCGAGCGTGTTGCGCAAGAGAATCGCCGTCGTCACCACCCCGACCCCGCCGGGAACCGGCGTTATCGCAGCCACCTTCTCCTTGGCGGCTTCGAAGTCCACATCGCCGTAGGTCTTCGTCTTGCCGGTCTCCTCGTCTTTCACGCGGATCGTCGCCACGTCTATCACGATTGCCCCCGGCTTCACCATGTCTCCCGATATGAGGCTGGGCTTCACTCCGACCGCAGTGACGAGGATATCGGCCCGACTCGTGTGCGCGGCCAGATCGCCGCGCTCGCTCGTGCCGATGTGGCAGACGGTCACAGTTGCGCCGGCCAGCTTGTCGGTCTTGCCGTCGCTGTCGGCGGTGATGTACTTGTCGACGAGCAGAAGGGCGACGGGCTTGCCGACGATCTCGCTGCTGCCCACCACCACGGCTTCTTTGCCGTAGGCATCGACGCCCGAGGAGCGAAGCAGCTCGATGACGCTCATCGCCGTGCAGGGGGCGAGCCGCGGCTGTCCCAGTACGACTCGGCCGAGATTGGCGGGGCTCACCCCGTCAACGTCCTTGCGCGGGTCGATCAGCGCCTGGGCCGTGGCGCCATCCAGCCCCTTGGGCAGCGGCATGAGCAGCAGGATACCGTGCACAGTGGCGTCGGCATTGAGCTTGGCGATGGCGGCCTCGAGGTCGGCCTGGCCGATGTCGGCGGCGTGCTGCTGCAGCTCGTAGGCGATGCCGACCTGCCCGCACGCTTTCTCCTGGGCGCCGGCGTAGAACTTCGCACCCGGATTGTCGCCTGCCAGCACGGCCACCAGCTTCGGCGTCACACCCTTGGCCTGAAGGCTCTCGACCTCGGCCTTCACGCCGGCCCGTATCTCCTCCGAGATTGGCTTCCCTTCGAGCAGTTTCGCGCTCACTTTGCCTCCCCTCGCATGATGGCTTGGACCTTCTTCCAGACGTCTCCGCCGAGCTTCGCGCCCGCTTCCAGAAGCGGCGTCAGCTCCTTCCGGCATTCCTCGACGTATGACTCGTCCTTGATATAGGCGAGGTTGATCTCCACGTTGAGGGCCGCGCACTCCATGGCCGCCACCGCGAACTTCGCGGCCACACCGACGTCGGTGATGAGATTCGGATTCCCCTTCCCGACCAGCTCAGCAGCTATCTCGACGACCCCGTGGGCCGCCTTCACTGCCTCCCGCGGCACCTCGGCGGCGGCCTTCAGCGCCCTCTGCATCGCCTCCCGCCGGGCGGCCTTCTCCTCGTCGGTTTCGCGCGGCATCTTCTGGGCCGCGGCCACCCGGCCGTAAGCCTCGGTGTCTGCCTGAGTGAGCCGCTCAAGCGACCAGCGGAGCTCCTCTGATCGGGATAGCAGTCGCTGCACCTCCTCCTCGACGGCCGCGAACTTCTCTTTGCCCACGGTGAAGTTCGCCACCATGCTGTTGAGCGCAGCGCCGAGCGCGCCGACCAGAGCGGCCGCGCTGCCGCCTCCGGGAGCGGGCCGCCCGGAGGCCAGGGCGTCGGTATATCCTTTCAGCGGATTGTCGAGATAGCTCATCTCAGAACAGTCCTACTATCTTCCCATC
>JALGXV010000079.1 GCA_029821885.1 Candidatus Hebobacteria bacterium | reverse complement strand
CCTTCTTCACGGGGTATCGGCCGCAGTTCTACTTTCGGACCACGGACGTGACGGGAGCGATAGCGCTACCGGAGGGCCGGGAGATGGTGATGCCTGGGGACAATGTGACGATGACGGTAGAGCTGATCCAGCCGATCGCGATGGAAGAGGGGCTGCGGTTTGCCATTCGGGAGGGCGGCCGCACCGTCGGTGCCGGCGTCGTCACCAAGGTACTGGAGTAGGGAGCGACTGTCAGCGACTTCCGGGCTTGCCCTGCTATTCGGCCGGGACGCTGCTCGAGCAGCGTCCCGGCTTTCTCTTGCCACCTACAGGCGGCGGAACAGGTGGTGGCGAAGCCTTGTACTGAGCAGGCCAGCCATGTTCCGCCGATGGGCTGAGGCGCGCATGTACCGAAGGACAATGCAGCTTGCGGTCAGCGAGCTGCGTCGAGCCGCGCGTGCTCCCAACCTCCTCGAGAAGCTGCAGGCCCTGGATGTGGCGGAGCAGAAGCTGAAAGACGCGCAGTGGCTGAGTCCCGACCGGGACAAGCATCGCTTCGAGACCGGCTTGACCCAGACCGACCGAAGCCGGACGCAAGCCCTGAAGCAGGCCGTTCTGGCCGTGAACCGCCTCCTCGACACTGCAGAGCAGGATTCCCCCGAACGGGCCGAGATGCTCAGGGCCGCCGGGCTGCTGCTGTCCTTCCTCAACCACTATGTCCCGGAGGAGCCGGAGGTAGAGGCCGCGAGCGCGCGACTCATCAAGCTCGGGGGAGAGCAGCCGGCCTACACGCCTGTGCCCGCGCTATCCGAGATGTATCATCGCTCAAAGGAGGGGGCTGGTTGCGGGGCGGCAATGGGGATTGTTGCTCTGCTCATTGGCGGCTGTTTGGTTGCCTCCTACCTTGTCCGATGATGCGAAGCCACTGGAGCCCCCGCGCGAGTGTGACATGAGTGCCCTTCGCGTCGGGATCGGCGAACGCAAGATCACGCCGCTCATCGGTGTTGACCTGTCGGGCTTCGCCCACCGAGAAGGCCCTTCCGAGGCCATCCACGACGACCTGTGGTGTCGTGCCGTGGTGCTCGACGACGGGGCGACGCGGCTGGGCATCGTGGCCCTCGACCTGCTCGAGCTCGATTTCGAGCTGGATGCCGCGGTACGACGCGCGGTGAGCGAAGCAACAGCCATTGACCCCGATCACCTCCTTCTCAACTGCAGCCACACGCATGCCGGCCCCGCCACCGGCGCACCCGAAGGCACGGGATACAGGAACCAAGGGTACATCTCCCGCCTCCCCGCAGAGGTCGCAGCGGCCGTGAGTAGAGCGGAGAAGGCACTGAGTGCCGCCCGCCTGTCCTACGGCGAGAGCGAGTTGCAGATCGGGATCGACCGCCGAGAGAGACAGCCCGACGGCAGCATCGACTTCGGCCGGAACCCGGATGGCCCGGCGGATCGCAAGATGCGAGTCGTCCGCATCGACACAGACGAGGCCGCAGGAGCGGCGGTCATCTTCAACTATGCCTGCCATGGCACGACCCTCAAGGAGGAGAATCGGGAGATTTCGGCCGAGTGGATGGGAGCGGCGATCTCGCACCTCCGTCGGATAGCGGGAGACGCGCTGACCCCGGTCTTCCTGCAGGGGTGCTGCGGCCAGATCAACCCGGACGTGTCCGCTGCGACCTTCGAAGAGGTGGACCGCATCGGAGCGCGCGCGGCTGAGGCCGTGGCAGCAGCGATGCAAGCCGCGCAGCCTGTCGAGGCCGTGGCGCTCAGAGCACAACTCCAGCGCGTGGGCTTGCCGCTGCAAGATGCACCTGCCGTTGACTGCGCGGAGGCCAGCCTGAGACAGGCGGAGCGAACCGTCGAGCAACTCCGACGGCACGGTGCGGCTCCCTACGTGGTCCGTGCCTTCGAGTCGCTTGTGACGCATTCCCAGCGAATGCTGGCACGATCGAAGCGGCAGGCCGCGGCCGAGACGGTGCCCTTCGCGATTCAGGTGATCGGCCTGGGCGAGATGGCAATAGTGGGCCTGTCCGGCGAAGTGTTCTTCGAGTTCGCAGAGGAGATACAGTCTCGGTCGCCTTTCCGACACACGCTGGTCCTGGGATACTCGAACGGCTGCACCTGCTACGTGCCGACCGAAGAGGCCTTCGGGGAGGGCGGCTACGAGGTGGACGACTCGTTCGCCTGGTACGGCCTGCCGCCTCTGAGGCCGGAGGCCGGCGGCGTGATGGTAGAAGCGACCATGCGTATGCTGGAGGATCCCCACAGCCAGGGAGGCCATGCGTGAGCACGCTAGCTCTTCTCGGCGGCGAGCCGGTCCGGACGAAACCGTGGCCCGTCTGGCCGGATGTGAGAGAGGATGATCTGGCGGCCGTGCGGGAGGCGCTGAGTTCGGGCAAGTGGTGGCAGCACGAAGGAGAGCACGTTACTGCATTCGAGAGGGAGTTCGCTGCGTATCACGATTCTAAGTACGGCGTCGCAGTCAACAGCGGGACGACCGCGCTCCAGATGGCACTGGAGGCGTTGAAGGTGGGACCTGGGGACGAGGTGATCGTCCCGGCCTACACCTTCCAGGGCACGGCGGCGAGCGTGCTGCTGGCGAATGCGGTGCCCGTGTTTGCGGATGTGGAAGCGGACACGATGAACATCGATCCGGAGTCGGTACAGGGGCGCATCACGGATCGAACGAGGGCGATCATGCCGGTGCATCTCGCGGGACTACCGGCCGCGATGGATCGGCTGCTGGAGATAGCGGAGGCGCGGGGGCTGTTAGTCATCGAGGACGCGGCGCAGGCGCACGGCGCGGTGTGGCGGGGGAGGAAGGTGGGGGCGCTGGGCGACGCGGGTTGTTTCAGCTTCCAGGCGAGCAAGAACCTTCCGTCTGGCGAGGGCGGGCTGATCGTGACAGATGACGAGGAGGTGTGGGCACGGGCCTCGGGGCTGCGGAACTGCGGGAGGGTGGAGGGCCGGCCATTCTCCGAGCACCATCTGCTTGGGTACAACTTCCGCTTGACCGAGATGCAGGGCGCACTGCTTCGGTCTCGCCTGGTCCACCTGGAGGCGGAGACAGACCGGAGATACCGCAATGGGCGATGGCTGACGCAGCAGCTTCTGCAAGTGCCTGGCGTGACCCCGCTCGACGCCGAGCCTGGCGAGGGAGATCGGCGGGCCTACCACCTCTACCCGATCCGGCTGGAACCAGAGGAGCTGGGAAACCTGTCCCGGGAGCGATTCATGGCCGCGCTGTCGGCGGAGGGGATTCCGTGTATGGCGGGGTACGGCCGGCCCTTGTATCGGAATCCGGTGTTCGAAGACGGCAGCTTTTGTCCCCAGGGCTGTCCCCTCTCCTGTGCGTTCTACCATGGGGACGCGAGCTATGGTGAGACGTCGTGTCCGGTGACGGAGGATCTGTGCGAGCGAGTCGTCTGGCTCTTCCATAGCTTGCTGCTCGGGTCGGAACACGACACGGCCGACATCGTCAGGGCCGTTGAGAAGATCGTGCAGGCTCACCAAGAGCTATTAGCAGCATGACGGGTGGCGTCCGTGCGCGACCGTACAGCCGGTTCCACCGCCAGCGGTTCCGAATCTGGTCGAAGGCATCATTTGGCTCCCTTTCACGGGGCCGACCCAGCGGCCGCGCAGTGTTGCACGGTGCGCAGAGTCCGAGTATCGCGACCGCGCCCAAACCATGGTAGTCTAGTGCAGAAGGATCTCGCCACACAGTGACCTGAACGCCCGAGCGGCCGCCCGGCTGGAGGGGATGGAAGGGGGAAGGAGCGCCGTGGGCACTGCAGATGTGTCAGGTTCAGCTAGTCCTCGAGGCCGCGAGTACAATGTGCTAATCGTCGAGGATGAAACAGCCGCGAGAGAGCTTCTCAAGACGGCTGTGAATGGAGTCTCGCTTCCCTGCCGAATCACCGAGGCCGCTACCAGTGAGTCCGCTCTTCAGGCGGCTCGCATGGCCACCCCGGACCTGGTTCTCCTGGACATCGTGCTGCCCGGATCCGAGATGTCGGGCGTGCTGCTCTGCCAGCAGCTCTGCAGGGACGCGCGAACGAAGGTCGTGGTAGTCACCGCGCAGACCCAGGAGAGCATCGTCGAGGCCTGCCTGAGCGCAGGGGCCATCGAGCGCGTCACGAAGCCCTTCTCGGTCAATGAGCTGCAGACGAAGATCGAAGGCTGGCTGAGCGGCTGAGCAGCGGCGGTGAGAGCGGGGTCGGGCGGCCTCACGGGACCTGCCTGCTCCCCAACGGCGGGCCCGGATGCTGCACCGAGGACCGGTGGGGCCGGGCCGGCTTGACGCCGTGACGGCCTTGTGCTAAAGTAAACCTGAAGTCGAGCTTGTCTGAGCCGTGCGGAGCAACTGAAGGCCGCCGGCTCGCTTTGTCTTGGCCGCCAACGCGCGGTGAGGAAGGGAGCGCTCTGAGGTGGCGCGGCAGGGCCGTATCCACGACCGAGGGTTCTGGTGGGCATGCACTGAATGCCGAAACCGGAACTATACGAGCTATAAGAACAGGCGCAACGATCCCGATCGGATGCAACTGCGAAAGTACTGTTCGACCTGTCGCCGACACACGACGCATCGGGAAACGGGACTCACAGCGCGCGCGAGCGGCAGGTAGGTGGCGCGCGAGGCTGCAGGCCCGTAGCTCTAACTGGTAGAGCGCCGGTCTCCAAAACCGGAGGCTGTGGGTTCGAATCCCGCCGGGCCTGCCATTTGCTGTCACTGAGCTGTGACGAGGGCTGGAGACGTGAGAGCTGCTCAACAAGAACAGCGCGCGAGCGGGGGCCGAGTCGGGCCCTGGTCGAAGGTCCAGAACTTCTTCCGGGATGCCTGGCTTGAGCTCCAGAAGGTGATCTGGCCGTCGCCGGAGGATGTCATCAAGATGACGGGCCTGGTCGTCGCTGTCGTGTTCGTTGTGGGGATGTTCATCTTCGCCTGGGATCGCATCCTGTGGATGCTCACCGGCCCTCTGTTTGAGTAGCTGGGCGGCGGTTTAGGAGCCATGGCCAAGCAGTGGTACGTCGTGCACACGTTCACCGGTCACGAAGACAAGGTGCGGGTCAGCATAGAGCGCAGAGCCGCTTCCATGGGGCTCGGCGACAAGGTCGGCAGGATCCTGGTCCCCACGGAGGAGGAGCTTCGGGGGACGCGGCGTGGCCGGCGTCAGGTGAGCAAGCACAAGATCTTCCCGGGGTATGTGATCGTCGAGATGGAGTTGGATGACCAGACGCGTCATCTTATTCGAGACACAACCGGCGTGACGGGGTTCGTGGGCCCAGATCGGCAGCCCGTTGCGCTTCAGCCTGACGAGGTGGAGCGTCTACTGGTCACGGTTAGCGAGGAGACGCCCCCGCTGCGGGCGGCCTGGGATGTTGGGGAGACGGTCCGCATCTCCTCTGAGCCTTTCGATGGGATCCATGGCAAGGTCGTCGATGTCGACGTGAGGCGTGAGAAACTGAGAGTGCTTGTGTCCATTTTCGGCCGCGAGACGCCGGTCGAGGTGGACTTCGCGGACATCGAGAAGCTGGACTAGCTGCCGCGCGGCGCGAGAACAGAGGGAGCACAAAGGAAGCTATGGCGAAGAAGGTACGGGCAGTCGTGAGGCTTCAGATAGAGGCCGGCAAGGCTACGACCGGGCCGCCTGTGGGCCCTTCGCTCGCTCCACACGGGATCAATCTGATGGAGCTGATAAAGTCATACAATGCTGCGACTGCCGCCCAGGTTGGTTCGATCGTGCCTGTCGAAGTGACTATCTACGAGGACCGGTCCTTCACGTTCGAGCTCCGGACGCCGCCGGCATCACAGCTTCTGAGACAGGCTGCCGGCCTGGAGAAGGGCAGCGGGGAGGCCGGAAGAGAGACCGTGGGCACGGTGACCCGAGACCAGGTGCGCGAGATCGCCGAGACAAAGATGCGCGACCTCAACGCGAACGATGTAGAGGCTGCGATGAGAATCATCGAAGGGACGGCCCGAAGCATGGGGATAGAGGTGGCTGGAGACGAGGCGGCCGAGGAAGACGCGGATGGCTAAGCACGGAAAGCGATATCAGGCTGCGGTCGCTACTCTGGAGCGGTCCGAGCTGGTAGCGCCAGAGGAGGCGTTTGAGCGCCTGAAGGCAATGGCCTCGGCCAAGTTCGATGAGACCGTGGAGGTCTCCGTACGCCTTGGCGTCGAGGCGAGGTCGGGCGAGCAGACGGTCCGCGGCATGGTGAGCCTACCCCACGGTTCGGGGAAGTCACCGCGGGTCGTCGCGTTCGCGCGAGGCGAAGCGGTCCGGGCGGCCGAGGATGCCGGAGCGGACGTCGTAGGCGCAGAGGACCTGGTGGCGAAGATCGAGGGCGGCTGGAAGGACTTCGACGTGCTGGTAGCAAGCCGCGATATGATGCGCGTCGTGGGCCGCCTGGGGAAGCGGCTCGGCCCTCGGATGCCGAACCCCAAGGCGGGGACGGTCGGGGAAGACCTGGGCAAGATCGTACGCGATCTCAAGGGAGGTCGGGTGCAGTTCCGCATGGATCGCGGCGCAAATATCCAGGTCCCGATTGGCAAGGTGTCCTACGCCGCGGAGCAGCTCAAGGAGAACTTCGGGACCCTGATTCTGGCCGTGCTGCGAGCGCGGCCGGCGGCGGCCAAGGGCCAGTATCTGCGCAGGATCGCGGTGAGCTCCACCATGGGTCCCTCGATCTATGTGGATCCGGCGGCGGCCCAGGCCCTCGCCGAGACGCTCATGTAGCGGCCCGCCCGGTCCGGAAGAGAAGACCACAGACGAAGCCACAGACAGCAGGTGCAGCCGGCCTAAGGTTCCCAGAGGGGAACGCCTGCCGAGGCAACGCAGTGAGGGCAGCCAGCCAGTGCGCTGGATCTGTTCCCCCGCCTCGGCGGGGGAACTTTCGTTTGCAGGGGAGGTGGACGAGTGAGAAAGGATGAGAAGCAGGAAATCGTCGTTGAACTGCAGCAGGCGCTCGACGCGGCCGACAACCTGATCATCTCAGGCTACCGCGGCCTTGCGGTGAAGGAGATGACCGCGCTCCGTCGCGCCATCACAGACGCGGGCGGGCGCATGCGGGTCGTGAGGAAGACGCTGCTGCGCCGCGCTCTGGCAGGTCGAGACGAGGAGAAGTTGGCCGAGTACATGGAGGGTCCAATCGCGCTCACCTTCGTGCCCGGCGACGCCGTGCCAGTGCTCAAGAGCATGAGCGAGTTCGCTCGCGCGCACGAGCAACTGGAGTTCAGAGGCGGCTGGATCGATGGCACGCCGCTTGACGGCGGCCTACTGGTCGAGCTCGCGTCGCTGCCGCCGAGAGAGGAGCTGCTCGCGAGGCTGCTGGCGGCCATGCAAGGCCCCCTTGCGGAGCTCGTCGCTACTCTCCAAGCGATTCCGAGGGATCTAGTATTGACGCTGCAGGCGGCGTCGGCGAAGCGCGCTGGTGAGGCCGAGGCTGGCGCCTGAGGCCCGGCGCGAACCGTGAGAACCTAACCAAGGAGACACACGATGGCAGAGATGAGCAATGCTGATATCCTAGAGGCAATCAAACAGAAGAGCGTCTTGGAGCTGAACGAGCTCGTGAAGATGATCCAGGACGAGTTCGGCGTGACGCCGATGGCGATGGCCGCGCCCGCGGCCGCGCCGGCCGCAGCCGCCGAAGAAGCCGAGGAGCAGACCGCGTTCGACGTCATACTGACCGGGTTCGGCGACAAGAAGATCCAGGTTATCAAGGCGGTGCGAGAGCTGACAAGCCTCGGCCTCAAGGAAGCGAAAGAACTCGTCGAGGGCGCGCCCAAGCCCGTCAACGAGGGCGTGACCAAGGACGAGGCCGAGCAAGCGAAGAAGACGATAGAGGATGCGGGCGGAAGCGTAGACATCAAGTAGCCGCCCGATGCAGCCAACGGGCCGGCCGGTGCGGCAGCTTCCATCCGAAGGAGGCTGCGGCACCGCGTTGTGGGCATAGAGCTTCAACGCGTCCACAGACTACCCGCGCCCCCCACCGGTGAGCGCAGACAGGGACGGGTGGCGGACGAAGGCGACAACCTTCGCTGGCAGGAGGGAAGATCGGCGTCCCTCGCGGGGTAACAGAGACGCATAGGATCGGCTACAGATCCACTGGTGGAGGTACGGATGCAGTATCGTCTACTGGGAAGAACCGGACTCAAGGTATCGGCCCTCGGGTTCGGGACGATGCGCTTCAAGATGGTCGACGGCCATGTCGATCAGGATCCCGCAATCGAGGTACTTCACCGCGCCATGGACCTCGGCGTCAACTATTTCGACTCGGCCGTTGGCTACTGCAATGCCGAGAGCGAGAAGACGCTGGGCAAAGCCCTGAAGGGGCGCCGCGAAGACAATATCATCTCGACCAAGTATCCGCCGTGGGGCCGCAGCCTGACGGCTGATGACTGCCGGCAGATCATCGAACAATCCCTTGCACGACTGGACCTCGACTACATCGACGTCTACCACATGCATGGGCTGGACTGGGAGACGGCACAGAAGATGATGGCAAAGGGGGCCGCCCTCGAGGGTGCCAGGAAAGCGAAGGAGGAAGGACTCCTCAAGCACCTGGGCTTCTCCTTCCACGACGATCCCAAGCGAATGGTCGACATCGCAAGAGTGAACCCTGATCTCGATGTGGTGACATGTCAGTACAACCTGCTGGATCGACGGAACGAGGAGAGCATGGCTACCGTCCGCGAGATGGGGCTGGGCGTCGTCGTCATGGGGCCCGTCGCGGGCGGGAGGCTCGGCTTCCCCTCCGAGCGGCTGCAGGGACTTCTTCCGGGAAAGTCGATGAGCAGCCCGGAGCTCGCGCTACGCTTCGTGCTCTCGAACCCGAATGTGTGCGTCGCGCTCTCAGGTATGAACACCGTCGAGATGGTCGAGGCGAACGCCGCAACGGCGAGTGTCGAGACGCCGCTCACAGAGGAGGAGATGAGGCAGATCGGCGCCATGCTCGAGGAGAACAGGCGCCTCTCCGATCTCTACTGCACCGGCTGCGACTACTGCATGCCCTGTCCCAACAAGGTGAACATCCCCGAGGCCTTCCGCCTGATGAACCTTCACCGGGTGTGGGGTCTCACGGAGTCGGCGCGGGAGCGTTACGCCCAGCTCTCCTCGGGCTCGGAAGTCACCGATGCCTCCGCCTGCGTCGAGTGCGGGCAGTGCGAGAAGAAATGCCCGCAGAAGATACCGATCATCGAGCAGCTCAAGGAGTCACACCGCGCGCTGAGCAAGTAGCCGCCGTAACCAGCGGCCGGTCTCGCGGGAGCGCGCACTCTTGTAGAACGGCGTCGGGCACGAGTATAATGCCGGACGCCGTTCCCTTGCGGAGCCAACCGCAGCGTGACGTCATCGGATTCAACCAACTCGGCTGCACACACCAGGAACAAGAGATCCAAGCTTCTGCTGTGGATCGTCCTTCTCGCGGCGCTTCTCGTGGGATTCCTGGTCGACGGGCCGGTTATGGAAGCCGTCAGGCCCCTTCGCGGATCGGATTGCGCTCAGCTCCTCAACGAGACCGTCCGCCGGCCGGGCACGGGAGGCTTCCAGATCCCGGCGCTGCTCCTTGTGATCCTAGCAGGCGTGCTGTTCAGTCGCCGGCTCATGCGAGCTGGCGGCTGGACGCTTCTCGCCTTCGTTCTCTCGGCTGCGATTGCGAATATAGTCAAGGTCATCGTCCACCGAGCGCGGCCGTGGATCGACAAACCGCCGCCTGATGCCTGGACCGGATATCTCCACGACAGCGGATTCCAGTCATTCCCCTCAGGGGAGACGGCCACGACCTTCGCGATAGCCGCGGCCGCCAGCGCCTTCTACCCGCGCCTGCGTTTGCCGTTGTACCTCCTCGCCGTGCTCGTCGCCGCCGCGCGAGTGCTGGTGAACCGACACTACCCGTCCGACGTTGCCGCGGGAGCACTCGTGGGCATCGCTGCCGGGCACATGTGCCTCCGCTGGGCCTCCCGTCGAGGGAGTCTGGAGGCAACTGGTCTGTCTGACGAGACGAGATTCACGGCCGCCGCGCGCCGCGCTCTTCCGCTCGCCATGGTTGTGCTCGTCGCCGCCGTGGTGCTGCTGTCCGGGCTGGGTGCGCTTCCGCTCTTCGGCCGAGATGAGAGTCTCTATGCCGAGGCCGCGCGTGAGATGCTGGCGACCGGCGACTGGATAACGCCCCGAGTCAACGGCGTCTACTTCTTCGAGAAACCTCCTCTGTACTACTGGATGGCCGGAAGCACCTATGCGCTCATAGGGGCCTCGCCCCTCGCTGCCCGGCTTCCCTCAGCACTCTTGGGCATCCTCACAGCCGTTGCGGTCTATCTCGTGGCGGCCCGCGTGTGGGGACGGCGCGTCGGCCTCCTCAGCGGCATGGCGCTGGCCACGTGCCTTCAGATCGCGTTCATCGGCCGGATGGGCATCATGGACGTGCCCCTCACCGCCTCGGTCACCCTCGCCCTCATCGCCTATGCTTCGTGGCGACGCCGGGGAGGCCACAATGCGCCTTTGGCCTTCGGCGCTCTGGTCGGCCTGGCAGTCCTGCTGAAGGGGTTCGCCGGCTTCATCGCTCCCGCGGTGGCGATGCTGCACGGCCTGCTCTACCGGCGCGGTGAGGGGTGGATCTCGAGTCGCGCCATCGTGCTCGCCCTTGTCATCTTCTTCGTGGTAGCGGCCCCCTGGTTTGCCGCGATGGGCCTCCACCACGGCGAGGGCTATGCCTCGAAGCTCTTCCTCCGCGAGCACTTGACACGAATGATCCGCCCAATGCAGGGCCACGGGGGGCCGGTCTTCTACTATGTCGCGCTCATCTTCGTGGCGTTCTTCCCGTGGGTGGCGTTCTTGCCGTCGGCCTTGGCGCACCGCGAAGTTGACGAGCAGAAGTCGTTCTGGCGCAGCCTGTGTGTTGTGTGGATTGCCGCCGTCCTGATACCGTTCTCACTCGTGAGCACCAAGCTGCCCGGCTACGTCACACCGCTCTTCCCCGCAATGGCCATCCTGGTAGGTATCGAACTGGACAGGCGTCTGACCACCAGCCCCGGCCGCGCCGCGTGGGTCAGTCTCATGGCAGGAGCGGCACTCCTGGGCACTGCCTTCGCGCTGCTGCCCATCGCCGGGCTTCGCCTGGCAGAGCGAGAGCAGCTCGACGCTGCGGAAGACGTGTGGCGCTTAGTTCTTCCAGTGTCATTCTGCGCGGGCGGCTACGCGGTGATGCTGGTGGCAGGCCTATGGGGTCTGGCAGGAAGGGCGCGCCTGGCCCTTGGGGGCACGATCGCCGGCCAGGCAGTTGTCCTCGCCGCTGTTCTCGGAGGCGTTCTCCCTATCCTCTCTCCCTATCTCGGCGGAGCTCCTGCCACTCTCGCCGAAGTTGCGCAGCGGGAGATTGGGGGAAGTGAGATAGTCCTCTACGAAACCTATCCCGAGGCTGTAGCGTTCGTGCTGGAAAGGCCGGTCCCGGTGTTCTCACGGCACCAGCAAGACGACCTCCTGTCTGAGTTGCGCGGGGGACCCGTCGCCTTGATCGCTCCGACGAAGGAGCGTGAGTTCTGGGAACGGCTCCGCTATCGCCGAGCCTTGCGGCACGGCGCGCACGTACTACTGGACGTGCCTGCCATGGCCGCCTCGGACAGCACGGGGGATGGCCGGGGCGAGTAGCGCGGCATCGGCTTTGGGAGTTCGGGCGCGGCCCGTCGGTTGAGGTCCTTGTCCGAGCGAGGCGAGCGCGCCGTCGCTAGGCCGCTGCTGACTCGGCCGAGTCCACAGATCTCTTCGGAGAAGTGCCTTCCACTCGATCGCCCCTCCCGAAGACGGGGGCGCAGCTCAGGTCTCGCCGCGCGAGAGCCATGCTCACAACCTCCGCCACCAGCTCTGGGTCGAAGCGGGAGCCGGCGGCTTGTTGGAGGCGGGAGATGGCTTGGGGTGGGGTGAGTGGAGTTTGGGCGGAGTGGGTCATGCCCGCGTAGGCGTTGGCCAGCGCCAGCACTCTGGCTCCCAGGGGGATCTGTTTCTGGCGCAGACCCTGGGGATAGCCCAGGCCGTCCCATCGC
>JALGXV010000346.1 GCA_029821885.1 Candidatus Hebobacteria bacterium | reverse complement strand
GAGGCAGCGGACGGCGTGACTGACTCTGTCGAGCCCAAACTGGACCAGGTCCTGGCGTCTTGGGTTGTGCCCGCCAACGAGGCTGACTGGCACAAGCATGTTGAGACGCTGATCGAGCCACTCTACGCCCGAGGCGTGCTGCCGGATGGGCATGAGTCCGTGGACGCGATCCTGCTGGGTGAGCAGTACCATCTGGGCGGGGCCGAGGACACGCGGCGGATGGCGCGGCTGGCGGGGATCACCGCCGCGGACCGCGTCGTCGACCTCGCGTGCTACATCGGTGGCCCGGCGCGGCAGCTCGCCCGGGAGCACCAGTGTGAAGTCGTCGGGGTAGACATCTCGCATGTGCACATTGCTATTGCTGAGAAGCTGACCGAGCTGGTGGGCCTTCAGGAGAGGGCCACCTTCATGTGCGAGTCGGCAGACGCAGTGCCGCTGCCCGACGAGTCCTTCACCGTCGCCTGGTCGCAGTGCAGCTTCCCAGGCGACCTGAGTTGGCTGAAGGAGATGGACAGATTGCTGAAGCCAGGTGGCAGGCTGGCCTTCACCGGGGTGATCCGGCGGGCCGCATGCGACGATCCGGCTGTGTTGTCACTGGGCGAAATCGGCCAGAAGGTCGAGACCATGGGTTACCGCGTGGTCGGCGCGGAGGACATCTCGGACATGGACCTGGAGCATGGCTGGCTCCCGGCCCTCGCCAAACTGCGCGGGAACGAAGCGTACTATCGCGAGCTGATGGGGAGCGATTGGGTCCGCAAGGCACGGGCGAGCATCGAGACCGACATCGCAGCATGGCGCGAGGCACGGATGGGCAACGGCCGCGTGGTGGCCGTGAAGAGCGGAGGGGATCCGGAAGACGGTCCGTGCGGAAGAACGTGAGATGGCTTACCGACCGACATTCATAAGCTTCGCGCCCTCCTATGAGTGCAATCTCGCGTGCGCCCACTGCTGTGTCCCCAAGGGGACGGCAGACACGCTCCCCTTGCGCGTCGCGCTTGACTGTGTGCAGGAGGCGCCAGCGCTCGGCATCACCGCGGTCGGGTTCACGGGCGGCGAGCCGATGCTGGTGTGCGACTGGGTGGCCGAGGTCACGCGGGAGGCGAGGCGGCTCCAATTGGAGGTGAATGACCTTTCGACCAACGGCGTGTGGTGGGAGGGCCTGTCGGATCTCGAACGCGCCCTCGCGACGCTGAAAGAAGCGGGATTCGTTCCCGGCTTCCACCTGAGCGTGGACGCGTTCCACGCGGGGTCCGGGAGCGGGAAGCAGGCGGAGTTCGTGCAGGCCGCCGTGAGGGTCTTCGGCCAAACGGGGAACGTGAGCTGCGCGGAGAGCCCGAAGCATTCGGCGACGCCGGCCCTCCGCCGTCTCGGTGCGCGCCTGGGCGGCAAGGTGGTGGAGGAAAGCGACGAGACGGGGCGCCTCCTGTGGGGCGATCAGGAGATGCCATACTTCCGCTTCCCGGTGGCCGACGTCGGGCAGCGGTCGGGCGTGGGGGTCAGTACCGGCAGCGAGTGGTTCGGAGAATTCGACTGCTTCGGGCACGACTCGGTGTACGTTGACCCGGACGGCAACGCGCATTTCTGCCTCGGGTTCGCAAGCTACGCGGCCCGCCCGCTATGGCTCGGCAGAGTGGGGCAAGATGGGATGGCACAGGTCATTTCTGAGGCCGCCGAGAACCCACTGATCAGGCTACTGTGCGCGGAGGGGCCGGCAGGGCTACGGCGCGTGATCGAGGAGCGAGAGCCTGGCGCGTTCGACACGCCGTGGGTGAGCCCGTGCGCGTTCTGCTACCACTGCTTGACTGATGACCGACTCGGATCCGTCCTTAACGAGGCGGGCATCCTGCCACAGCGCGAGCGAACCTGAGGGAGAGTGCGAATGACAGACCGCATCGACATGAGGCGAGCGTGGAACCTGATAGCTCCCCACTACCAGGCCGAGCATAAGATCCCGGCCAGCTTCGTGCACTATGGTCCGCACTGCCCCAACGAGGATCAGCTTCAGCTCATCGGCGATGTGCGCGGCAAGCACGTGTTGGAGATCGGCTGCGGGGGTGGCCAGTGCAGCATCGCCTTCGCCGAGCGGGGCGCGATAGCCACGGGGATCGACCTATCAGACGAACAGGTCAAGTTCGCTCGCGAGCTGGCAAAGAGGCGGCGCGTCAAGGCCAAGTTCTACCGGGGCAATGTGGAGCGGCTGACCCGCATCGCAAGCGACAGCCAGGACGTCGTCTTCTCGGCCTACGCTCTCATCTTCGTGAGGCGCCTGGATAGCTGCTTTGCCGAGGTCCATCGCGTGCTGAAGCCCGGCGGCCTCTTCGTCTTCAGCCTCGATCATCCGTTCTGGTACTGCCTTGCCGAGAAGGAGCTGCGGATCGAGTTCAGCTACTTCAACGGCGAGTACTCCTACGAGTGGGGGCAGACAGGACTGGATGCGCGACCTCGGGTCAGGCAATATCAACGCACGGTCGGCGAGTACTATCGTCTCCTGCGCGGGGCAGGCCTCGAGGTGCTGCACATCATCGAGCCCAAGCCGGTGGCCGAGGGCAGCGGCCAGGACTGGGGCGCGTACTACTCGCCCGACCGGCAGAAGATGGTCCCGGCGACGATTATCTGGAAGACGCGGAGGCCGGGGGCACAGGGATGATGCCCGGTGGATAACCGCCGAGCAGAGGGCCGCCAGGGGGACGAGGAGCTTTGGCATGGTAATGAGCGAGGCCGTCAAGGCGGCGGCAGGGCACCTCGGCCTGTCCGGAAGGGCCGTCTGCGTGCACTCCTCTCTCAGGTCGTTCGGCCGGGTCGAGGGGGGCGCGGCCACGGTAGTGGGCGGATTGCTGTTTGAGGGGTGCACGGTCGTTGTCCCGACTTTCTCCTGGAGGGCGTTCGCGGTGCGGCCATCAAGGGCGCGGCCGCCGCGGAACGCATGGGACTACACTAGTCCGGAGAGTGGGACGGCGGGGACGGACCGCGTCTACACCCCAGACACGGATGAGATCGACGAAGATATGGGCGCGATCCCTACCGCTGTCCTCGCGAAGGCGGGACGCGTTCGAGGGAACCACCCCCTGTGCTCGTTCA
>JALGXV010000078.1 GCA_029821885.1 Candidatus Hebobacteria bacterium | reverse complement strand
CGCGTCAGAAGCGCGTCATTGCCTTCCGTGCAGACGCCACCGAGATCGAGCCCCAGGACCTCTCCCGCCTGGTGGAAGAGCTCGCGGGCAGACTCGCTATGGGCCAGGAGCTCGGCCGCCATGCCAGCGCGCTGGGAGGCCTGCCCTGGGAAGACGAAGGCTATTCCCTCGCCGCCTGCGCTCACCACCGCAGGATCAGGCTCCCCCAGCTCAGCCCGGCACCGAAACTGGACAACAGTATGATGTCCCCGGGCCGGACGCGTCCCCCGCGAACCGCCTCGTCGAGTGCCAGCGGGATGGAGGCCGCGGAGGTGTTGCCATACCGGGCCAGATTGCAGAGGAAGCGCTCCTGAGGGATGTGGAACCGCTTGGCGGCCGCGTCGATGATCCGCAGATTGGCCTGGTGAGGGATCACCAAGTCGATGTCTTTCATCTCCAGCCCGGCCCGCCGGACGACCTCTTCTGAGGAATCAGCCATTGCGCGAACGGCGAACTTGAACACCTCCGGTCCGTTCATCGTCAGGTAGTGAAGACGATTGGCTACGCTCTCCTGAGAGGTAGGTATGCGCGAGCCACCTGCAGGGATCTTCAGTGCGTCCGCGTTGGTACCGTCATTCCCCAGCGAGTAGCCGAGGATGCCATGTCCTTCCTCAACCGGCCCGACAAGCGCCGCTCCGGCCGCATCGCCAAACAGCACGCAGGTGCTCCTGTCATCCCAGTCCGTGATCTTCGAGAGGGTCTCCGCGCCGAGCACCATGATTCGCTCGTAGGCAGAGGAGGCGACCATCTCTCCGGCCACGGCCAGCGCGGACACAAAGCCCGTACAGCCGACCAATATGTCAAAGGCCGCCGCCTTAGCCCCGAGACGCTGCTGGAGCACGGCTGCCGTGCACGGGAAGAGTGTGTCCGGTGTGACGGTGGAGACGATGATGAGGTCCAGATCGGCGGCATCCATTCCCGCCTGATCGAGAGCTGCCTCCGCCGCGTGGTAGGCGAGGTCCGAGGTGGCGACATCGGGGTCGGCGATGCGCCGCTCCACGATGCCGGTGCGTGTGCGGATCCACTCGTCCGACGTGTCGACCATCTTCTCCAGGTCGAAGTTCGTCAATACTCGGGCTGGCGTGTACGATCCTGTCGCCAGTATCCCCGCCGGCCGCAGGTCAGGTTTCAACGTCAGCTCCCAAGGCTGTCGCCCTCCCCGGCGACGGCCGCCGTCAGCTCCGCAGTGCTGTTCTCACGGCGGGCGCGGACAAGTTGGTCGACCACGCCCTGGGCCGCGAGGTCTCCAGCGACCCGGATCGCGCTGGCGACGGCATCGGCAGATGAACGGCCGTGGCCGATGACACAGATGCCGTTCACGCCCACGAGCATAGCGCCGCCGTGGCTCGCGTAGTCGAGCTCGTCCGCCACACCGCGAAGAGAGCGCCCGATGAACCAAGCCGCAATGCGGGTGTGAATAGGTCGGTTCAGGGCTTCCCTGAACATCCACCAGAAGAGCTCAGCATAGCCCTCAGTTGCCTTGAGAATGGCATTGCCCACGAAGCCATCGCAAACGACCACATCGACGTCACCGAGAGCGATCTGCTGCCCCTCCACGTGCCCAACGAAGGTAATGGGAGCCTGCCGGAGGAGGTCATAGGCTGCCTTGGTGAGGGCGTTGCCCTTTGAATCCTCTGTGCCGATGTTGAGCAAACCAACGCGAGGCCGGTCGAGCTTGAGAAGGCAATGTGCGTACACCGAACCCACCAGCGCGAAGTCGCGCAGGTGCTCGGGTTGCGCATCGACCGTCGCCCCGGCATCGAGCAGGATGACGCTCCCGCGCCGGTTCGGCATCATCGTCGCAATGGCCGGACGCTCGACTCCGGGCAGGAGTCCAAGCCTCAGCTTGGCCGCGCCCATGGCCGCTCCGGAGTTTCCCGCCGACACCACAGCACAAGCCCGGCCTTCCCTCACCAGATTGGTCGCAACGATGATGGACGAATCGCGCTTCCGAAGCAGAGCCGGCCCGGGGGACTCCTCCATATCGATCGTGCTGCCGGCGTGTACGACTGTCAGACCTTCCGGCAACTGGGAGTGGGTGTCCAGCTCGGCCTCGATCCGGGCCTTGTCGCCGACCAACACAACCGGCAAGCCGAGGCGCGCTACTGCAGCAACCGCTCCGGCGACCGTTGCCGCAGGCGCATGGTCGCCCCCCATGGCATCCAATGCAACAGGCTTCAAGACAGATGATCCCTTGCTGGCGCCCCGGAGCGAATCATTGGCTCCGGCCGCGGTGCACCCGCGCCTTGACGGTGACCACATTCACGCCCGCGTAGTTGCCGCAGGCAGGACAAGCACGGTGGGGCAGCCGCAGCGCGCGGCAGTCGGCACACCGTACCAAGTTCGGTGGCCTGACCCGCCAGTTGGCGCGCCGCTTATTCTTGCGGCTGTGAGAGTGTCGTCTTTTTGGCAGTGCCACGTCAACGCCTCCGATTCAGAGGGCCCTCGGGCCCACTACTCTTGCTTTTCCTCGCTCGAATTCTGCGATAGGAGATCGGCCAGCGCCGCCCAGCGGCCCTCGGTCAACTGGCCCTCACACTTGCAGGTTCCATCGTTCAGATTCTGCCCGCAGCGAGGGCAGATGCCGCGACATTGTTCCCCACACACGGGTGCCATCGGTGCATTCAGCAGAAGCTGCTGGCGGACGAGGTCCGAAACGTCCAGCACGAACTCGGCCATGGCCGAGGCCTCGGGCTCGTCGCGGTCCATGGTATCCACACCCACCTCTGTCTCCCCGGTTGCGAACTCCTCCTCGATTGTGACATCGAGCGGGCACTCTAGCGGGCCAAGACAGCGAACACACGCGAGCCTGACCATCGCGCGCAGCTTCCCTCGGACGAGCAGGAGCGATCCGGAGTTCTCCACCTCCAGCACCCCGACAACCGGCCCGAGGCAGGAGAGGTCCTCGGTTGGGGCCACCTCTTCCGAGATGGAGTAGCGGCCGCGCGTGCCTGGTGTCCCTGCGATGTCGGCTAGGTCTATCTTCAATATCGTACTTGCGCCGCAGTTCTAGATCATACACGCACGCAGGCGCTTGTCAAGCCATGCTGAGCCGCCAAGTCGCGTCGAGCCAGCCGGCTGGCCCTGCCGACTGGCCCTAGGAGTTTCCCCTTAGGCTTCTCACGTCCCCCTGGGCTGGCCCCAATGCGACGTTAGGCGGGACGCCTTAGGTCAGGTCCTCCTCGCTCTTCTTCGCCGCCATGGTCTTCTCGAGCCGGTGGAAGAACCTGTCCGTGTCGGGCGGGAACAGCCTCTTCTCCACGAACCACTTCTGCGACGATGGGGGGGCGCTGCGGCGCATGTAGCGATCGGGCTTCCACCGTGCCAACAGGAGACACTCTCCCTTCTGCGTCCGCACCACGCGCTGCTTGAACATCAGGCCATCGCACTCGGCGTCAGGCAGCTCCAAGCTCGTCAGAATCGGCAACGCCGTCTCGCCGAAGTGGATAACGGCAGTATCGTCCACCTCGCTGACGTGGTAGGTATCAATCTCCCTCTTCATGACCTTCTCTTTGCGGGTCATCTTCCGGGCGCTGAAGCGCCCTATGGGGTCAAACGATTCATCCGGTGTGAACTGACTACGGCCGTTGGGCGAACGCAAGGAAGCTGCTCCTTTCTCGGACCACGAGGCGGCGCCGCAGTGTGCTGATGGGGACGCTCCGCAGCCACTATCCTCCAGTTCTCCAACAAGCCAAGATAACCTCCCCCCGAGGGGCCTGTATCTCAGCCGGCCGACATCACTCTCGCGGCAGGGTCACGGCCAGCACAAAGCGACCGAACAAGGCGCGGGCCGTCTCCAGTACCTCTCCAGCGGTCACAGCCCTAATCTCATCACGATATGTCTCCTCGAACTCAACTCCCACGCCGAGGATCTCATACCAAGCAAGCGAATACGCTTGCTCCTTCATCCGCTGATGGCTCAGGTCGTAGCTTCCCAGCAGGTAGGTCTTCGCCCGCGTCAACTCCTCTTCGGAGATCGGCTCCCGGGTCAGATCGTGGAGCACATTGAGGACCGCAGACTTCACGTCGCGGAGACGTGCGGGCCCCGTCACTACATAGACGCCGAAGTGGCTGTCATGGGCCAGCGTCGGGTAGAAAGAAGAGACGGTGTAGACAAGGCCCAGCTCTTCCCGTAGCATCCTCGGCAGCCTCGCGGTCGCGCCCCCTCCGAGGATCGTATCGATCACCTGCATGACATAGTAGCCTGGGCCGTCTACGGCAGGAGCAGGAAAGCCCATGATGGCATGGGCGCGGGTGAAGTATCCCTCCCGGGCCGTCACCTCCGACACCCTCAACTTAGGCGGTGGCGGAAAGGCGCGCCGGCGCGGGGGAACGGAGTGCCAGTCCTCGAAAGCGTGACGGGCGGCACGCATCGCGCGCACTTCTCCAACGCCGCCGCAGATCGCCAGGGCTGCTCGGTTCGGGCCATAGTGCGTGCGGTGGCAGCTCAGGATGTCCGCCCGGGAGACGTCCGCCAGCGACTCTGGCGCGCCAAAGGTGAGATTGCCGTAGGGGTGATCGCGGTACAGGCGCTCGCGGAGGGCGAGGTAGGTCTCCTGGAAAGGCTTCCCCCGCGCCGCCGCGGCCACCTCGAGGGCGGCCGACTTCTGCTTCTCCACTTCCTCGGGGGAGAAGGCGGGGTGGCGGACAGCATCTGCTATGAGCTCCAGGGCGACCTCGAATCCGTCCGCCGGCACGAGTGCGTAGATCTCGACATAGTCCAGGCCCACCGTCGTATTGACAACCCCCCCGACCGCCGCCAGTCGGCGCCCCATGGCCGCACCGGTCTCCGATGTCGTCCCACGCAGCAAGAGTCGCTGGACGAGGTACCGCACTCCCTCCTGCCCGGCCGGCTCGTCCTGGGCCGAGACGTCGAGCAGCATCTCGATCGCCACCACCTCGGTGGACCAGTTCGATTTGACGATCACCCGAAGTCCGTTCGGCAGCGTGTGTCGTTTGGGCGCGATTGGAGAGGCCGCGCTTGGCAGGGAGGCGAGCAGAAGCAGTGCTGCTATCGCCCAGGTCCTCACCTCGACTGCTCCGGACGCAGGATGATCCACACCGGCTCCTCCGAGTACCAGCGAGCGACATCCATCACCGCGTCGATTCTGGCGTAGTTGACCCATGACAGGTAGTAGGAGGCGATTCTGTAGGTGTCGATGGCCTCGTAGAAGCCGAGCGTGGTGGCCCGGTCGGAAGGTGTCTCGTTGGCGAAGATGTAACCTGCGGCGAGAAGCCGTTTCGCCGAGGCGAACTCGGCGGGTGGGATCGGCTCCTCCGCGAGGCGGCGCATCTCGGCGGCGATCGTGCGCTTGACCTCCTGAATCCGCTCAGGCGCGCAGACGACCCACGCCCCGAACAGGGCGCGATCTCTCTGGGTCAGGAAATCGACTCCCACTTCCAGGGCGATATCGCTGGTTTCCTTGAGCCGGTGTGCAAGACGACTCAGTGGACCATGGGTGAGCAGGGTGGCCAACAGATCGCTGCCAGACACCTGCGAGTGCTCCGAAACATCGGGCCCGGCGAAAGCCGCCATCACATAGGCCCTCTCAACAGGCATTTCGACTACTCTCTCCCGCGGCCGCGCCGGCCTCCGCGGGAGCGGCCATCGACGGGTCGGGACCGCGGCAGGAAGCAGATGCCCGAAGGCGCTCACCACCGCCTCGCGCGCCGCATCGAACGACACATCTCCACACAGAATCACGGCCATGTTGTTGGGGAGGTACCACGAGTCATGGAACAGCGCCAATCGTGCGGAATCGATGGCGGCCAGGTCGTCCCGGGTGCCGCTGATCGGTCGTGCGTAGGGGTGCTCCGGCCCATACAGCTCCGCGAATGCTAGGTCGTTGAGCACCGCCCGCAGGTCCTCTCTCCGAGCAGCCGATTCCTCGCCTACGACCCGGCGCTCGCGTTCGACGAGGGCCTCTTCGAACTCCCGCGCCAACACCATGTCCGCCAGGACCTCTACGCCAAGCGCGGCGGAGTCCGCCGGCACGGTGACGTAGAACCGGGTGTAGTCTCGCAGCGTTCCCGCGTCGACAACGCCTCCGACGCGCTCGATCAGCAAACGGGGATCGTCGTCCTCGCCGCTTCGGCGCGCCCACAGAACGTGCTCGAGAAGGTGCGCTGTCCCGCTCTGCTCCGGTGGGTCATCGGCCGCCCCTACCTTGACCACGACCTCTATCGCCGCGACCGCGGCAGCCGGATCGGAGGCGACCACAAGTCGGAGGCCGTTGCCGAGCGTCTCTGATCGTATTGCCCTTGGGTCGAGGACCGCGGCGCGAGCCTGCCTCGCCGGAGCGAACAGGCAGAGGCATGTGAAAAGCGCTGGGGCAAGCCAGGCCTGGCCGCGCCAGCGGGACGAACCGGATCGCCCTTGAGGGGGCGTCTGTTCGTGCTGCGCGCGTCCATGTGCCATGGGCTCTGCTCTTCGGCGCGGTGCAGACCAGCTCCTTTGCCCCGGAGAATGTCCGAAGGAAGGAAAGCCTGCGTAAAGCGCATAAGACATCAGCAGGCAGAGCCGGACCCCTGAAGGCCTGCTTCTCTGACGGTAGGCGGAGCGGGATGTACCCAGAGGGATTGAGAGCAGCACAGCAGGGAACAGGGCCGGTCGGTACCCGCCACCGCAGCCTCCGACTGGCATGAGTGCCGTACGCCGCTGTGGCGCGTGTCGGGTCTTCGTCAAAGGCGAGGATCGGTTCTGCTGGTCCTGCGGTGGGGAGATCGCGCAGGCGGAGCCGGAAGTCCCTGAAGGGCCCGGTCCCCCACCTCCGGGTCCGGAGGTGGAACCCGAAGGTGCACTCGTTCTGCGGCGAGCATACCTGGCCCAGCAGCGCGGCCAGCTGGCGGAGGCGGAGCGCCTGGTGAGATCGGTGCTCGACGAAGACCCCGACGCGGTCCCCGCGTTGAGCATGCTCGCAGCTCTGCTTCACGGCCGGGGAGATCTCGTCGGATCAGTGGCCGCGGCCCAGCGCGCGAGTGAGGCCGCCCGCGACAGACACGCGCCCCCGGGGGCCGTGGAGCGCGCTCGTGAGGAGAGGGCGCGAGTAGAGGATCGAGTCATCCGGGCGCTCAGAGGTCCACCGGGTCGGGCGGACAATCCCTTCGAAGCACTGCTCTGGGCCGGGGCGGTCTGGTACCGCTCGAGGCAACTCTTCCTCGGGCTGGCGGCCGTGGGCCTGGCTGCGCTTTTCCTGGCGGTGGTGGCCGTGCTGCGGGGAGCCTGGAGCGGCTACGCCTGGCTTGGCGTAAGCCTCGTCTGTGCAGGATGGTGCTACAACGACGCGGAAACCCGGATGCAGGCGGGCGTCTTCTGGGCGCTCTTCGTACTCTGTCTTGGGCCCTTCGGCTTGGCAATATACCTTCTCGCAATACACTGAGGCGATTGTGCAATGGACACTATCGGAGTCTTCACCAGCGGCGGCGACGCTCCCGGCATGAACGCTTGCCTTCGGGCAGTTGTCAGGACGGCTCTGGGCGCGGGTCTGGGAGTGGTAGGTATTCGGCGCGGATATGCAGGGATGCTCTGCGGCGAGTTCGAGGAGATGAGCCGCGCCTCCGTGTCCAACATCATCCAGCTGGGCGGCACCATCATCAAGACGGCAAGGAGCGAGGAGTTCCGCCGAGCCGAGCAGAGAGCCCAGGCCGCGAGCCTCGTCAAGGAGGCCGGGATCGAGGGGCTCATCGCGATTGGCGGCGACGGCACGTTCCGGGGAGCGCAGCGCCTGTGGGAGGAGCACTCGATCCCAATCATCGGCGTGCCCGCGACTATCGACAACGACATCTATGGCACGGACGAGACGATCGGCTATGATACGGCGGTGAACACGGCTCTGGACGCCATCGACAATATCAGGGACACGGCGACGAGTCACGAGCGGTTGTTCTTCGTAGAGGTGATGGGGCGCGACGCGGGCTTCATCGCGCTCAGCGTCGGCGCAGCAGGCGGCGCAGAGATGATCCTGGTTCCCGAGCATGGTCTCAGCGTACGCGACATGCACGACACCATTCTGGCCGGCATTGGCCAGGGGAAGACGAGCAGCATCATCGTCGTTGCGGAGGGGGACGAAGAGGGGGGCGCGTTGGAGATTGCGCACAAGGTCCGTGAGCTTGGTGGTGTGGAATGCCGGGCCACTATCCTCGGCCATACGCAGCGAGGCGGACGGCCGACCGCGCGCGACCGCATTCTGGCAAGCGAGCTCGGCGCGGCCGCGGTGAGAGCGCTGCTGGACGGAGAGCGAGGCAAGATGGTCGGTCGGGTGAATGCCGAGATCCGTCTGACGCCACTCCCCGATAGCTGGGGGAAGAAGAAGCCGTTCGATCAACGGCTCTACGAACTGGCGCTGGCGCTGGCAGCCTAGTTGGCATCGGCTGCGCTGCCGACCGGTGGCCAGAGGTACAGCAGGTGCGACATGCGCCAGGCGCGTGGCAAGCCACTAGTCATCGTCATCGGCATCGAAGGCCATCCGACCGCGGCCTTCGTCTCGGATGTGGCCCGCCTGGACTACACGGCGAAGCTGGTTCCGTGGCCGGCGTCGAGGCTGGAGGTCGGCCGGGAGCGGCCAGTCGCAGCAGTTGTGGATTTCCGAGCACTGGGGGTACATGCGGAGCAGGCATGTCGTGCCGCGCGGCAACACCCGATCCTGCGGTGGACGCCAGTGATCGCGCTTGTCTTCGAACAGGAGGCGCCGCGCCTCGATCTGTCCCTGGGATTCGACGACGTCGTCCTGGCTCCGTACCGTCTCAGCGAGGTGGCCGCTCGTCTCAGGCTTGCGCGCTGGCGAGTGGAATCGGCGGCCGACCCGGACGTCATCCGAGTGGGACCGCTGACGCTCAATCAGGCCACGTACGAGGCCTTCGTCCAGCGCGTGCCAGTGGAGCTCACACTCAAGGAATACCAGCTTCTGCTCTTCCTCATGCGGAACCCAGGCCGCGTTTTCAGCCGCGCCGATCTCCTGAACCACGTTTGGGGCGCCGACTACTTCGGTGGCACACGGACAATTGACGTTCACATTCGGCGACTGCGCGCCAAAACCGAGTCCGCCGGCGATTTGATCGAGACCGTGCGGGGCGTGGGGTACCGCCTCGTCCCCCCACCAGCCGAAGAAGACTGACTTTTCCCCTCCCCGAAACACGCCCGAAACACTAGTGCGGTACCATCTCTTCGGACGCCATCGCCGACCCCTAAGGAGGGCGACACAATGGAGAACAAGTCTGAGCAAGTGCAATACGTGCTGAACAAAGCGAAGGAGTATGACGTCAAGTTCATCCGACTCTGGTTCACGGATATTCTTGGCTTCCTGAAGAGCTTCGCGGTCACGGTCGAGGAGCTGGAGCTTTCTCTCGTCGAAGGGCAAGGCTTCGACGGATCCTCGATCCAGGGCTTCGCCCGGATCGACGAGAGCGATATGATCGCCATGCCGGACGCGAGTACATTCGCCGTTCTGCCCTGGCGACCGACGGAGGGAGGGTCCGTAGCGCGGATGTTCTGTGACATCCTGGAGCCGGATGGCAGTCCCCACGAAGGCGATCCCCGACACGTGCTCAAGCGCGCCTTGCAGCGGGCGGCAGATATGGGATTCACGTACTATGTGGGCCCTGAGCTCGAGTACTTCTACTTCAAAGAGTCCAGCGGCGTTCCGCAGGTGCTGGATCACGGCGGCTACTTCGATCTGACGCCACTTGATATCGCCAGCGACCTGCGGCGAGAGACCGTGCTGACGCTGGAGGAGATGGGGATCGGAGTCGAGTATAGCCATCATGAAGTCGCTCCCAGCCAGCACGAGATCGACCTCCGCTACACCGACGCCCTCACTATGGCCGATAACGCGATGACCTACCGCCTCGTCGTGAAGGAGATCGCTCTCAAGCACGGCAATCACGCCACCTTCATGCCGAAGCCCCTCTTCGGAGAGAACGGCAGCGGCATGCACACCCACCAGTCCCTTTTCAGAGGAGACAAGAACGCCTTCTTCTCTCCTGACACGGATGATCACCTGTCGGGCCTCGCGCGGCAGTACGTAGCAGGTCTACTCGCGCACGGCCGCGAGATCACGGCCGTCACGAATCAGTGGGTCAACAGCTACAAGAGACTGGTGCCGGGGTACGAGGCGCCGATCTACCTGTCGTGGGCCCGGCGGAACCGTTCGGACTTGATCCGAGTGCCGGTGTACAAGCCTGGCAGAGAGAACGCAACGAGGATCGAGTACCGCGCTCCAGACCCCGCCTGCAATCCCTACCTGGCCTTCGCTGTGATGCTGGCCGCGGGTCTGGAAGGGATCGAGAAGGGCTACGAGTGCCCGCCACCCGTGGAGCGCAACGTCTATGAGATGGCAGCGGAGGAGCGAGACGAACTCGGCATCGGGGCCCTTCCGGGCGATCTGTCGGAGGCCACGGAGGAGGCCGAGAAGAGCGAGCTGCTCAGGAAGACCCTTGGCGACCACGTGTTCGAGAAGTTCATCGAGAACAAGAAAATCGAGTGGAGCGACTACCGGGCACAGGTCACGGAGTTCGAGTTGGGCCGTTATCTGCCCGTTCTGTAAGACGGCAGGGACGATCGGACAGCCAGGAAGCGGGGACGTACAGGGCCCAGGGCCGCGCGTGCGGTTTCGCTCCCTCTGTTCGTGTCGAGGCACCCATCAGTGAGCGCGCAGTCGGCACAGGCTAGGTGTGACCGGCGAGGAAGGCCTCTAGCTCGTCGTGGGCCGGCATGGACGGCTGTGCACCCAGCTTGAGGCAGGCCAGTGCCCCGGCTGCATTGGCCCGGCGCAGCGCAGTCAGCATGTCCCTCCCGGAGGCCAGATCCACAGCGAGGCAAGCCGTGAAGGCGTCGCCGGCCGCCGTCGTATCGACGGGATCGACCTGGAAGGCCGGAACGTGCTCTTCTCCCCCGTCCCCAGCCCAGTAGGCGCCGTCCGAGCCCAGCTTGAGCACAACCTCGCTGGCCCCCATCGCACGGAGCCGCCGAACGGCTTCTGCCGCGCTCTTCAGGTCGCTTACCTTGACGCCGGTGAGTGTCTGGGCCTCGGTTTCGTTGGGAGAGATGACGTCCACCAGGCCGGGGAGGCCCGCGTCGACGGCCTCGCGAGTTGCCGCCCCCGCGTCCAGAACCGAAGGAACCTGTGCCTCACGCGCCAAGGCAGCGACTTGAGCCACTGTGGAGATCGGTATCTCGAGCTGGAGCAGCACGACGTCGGTCCCGGACAGCAGCGCCTGAGCTTTCGCCACGTCCTTCGCGCCGACACGCGCGTTCGCGCCGCTCATGATCACGATGCGGTTCTGGCCGCTCGGCTCAAGCACGATAAGAGCGACACCGGTTGACGCATCGGGATCGGCGAGAACGGCCGACGTGTCGACACCGTCCTCCTGCAGTCCGGCACGCAGCCGAGCCCCGAACTCGTCCTCCCCTAGCCTGCCGACCATGCTTGTGCGCGCTCCGAGGCGGCTCGACGCTACCGCTTGATTGGCTCCCTTCCCGCCCGGAGCCATGAGGAGGTCCTCCCCGTGTGCAGTCTCCCCTTCTCGAGGGAGCCGTTCACACCGCACAATGAGGTCCATGTTTATGCTGCCGACTACTAGAACGCTGGGCACGGGGTCTGCCTCCAGCAGGGCTTGGTCTGCAAGGAAAGGACGGCTGGCGCCCGCTGGTGCGGGGCCGACAGCGGGACCTATTCGCCGGAGGCCGGGGGCCACCTTCGCTGCAAGCGCCTCCGTGGCAGTAGGCCCGTCGGGGTTGGCCGATCAGTGAGGTACGAACTCGGGGACCCCGGCCTGGCTCGCTGAGACCTCTCCTGATCTGCGCAGGAGTCGGTGCAGCGCCGCCACCAGCTCTGGGTCGAAGCGGGAGCCGGCGGCTTGTTGGAGGCGGGAGATGGCTTGGGGTGGGGTGAGTGGGGTTTGGGCGGAGTGGGTCATGCCCGCGTAGGCGTTGGCCAGCGCCAGCACTCTGGCTCCCAGGGGGATCTGTTTCTGGCGCAGACCCTGGGGATAGCCCAGGCCGTCCCATCGC
>JALGXV010000345.1 GCA_029821885.1 Candidatus Hebobacteria bacterium | reverse complement strand
TTCGGCTCCCGGCCGCGCTCGTCGATGAAGAAGCGCGCCAGGTCGAGGTAGCGCCGGTCGCCGGTCGCCCGGTGGAGCTTGATCAGGGCGAGCTCGATCTCCTCATGCCCGGGATAGCCGCGCTTCTTCCCCTTGTCCGGGCCAAAGGTGCGGTCGATGTGATCCGCGTAGCGGCCCATCACATCGAGAAACTTCCTCTTGCCCGTGGCCTCGTAGTGGGCGACGGCCGCCTCCATCAGGTGCCCCGCGCAGTAGAGCTCGTGATCGTCGCGCAGATTCGTCCAGCGATCGGCGGGCGCGGTGAGCTGGAAGTGACTGTTGAGGTAGCCGTCCTCCATCTGCGCGGCCGCCATGAAATCCACCAGCTCGTCCATCCGCCGCTCGAGCCTCGCGTCTGGAAACGCGGCCAGGCTGTAGGCCGCCGCCTCCATCCATTTGGCGACGTCGGAATCCCAGAACTGGTGCGACCGGCCCCCCGCTCGGCCCGGCCCGGCCAGCAGCTTCCAGACTTCAGTGCGTCCTGTCTCGCGGCACTTGCGGTAGACGTGCGGAATGGTGACCTCGCGGTTCACCCGCATCCGCTCGGCCCACAGGCCTCCCTCGATGCGCACCCGCTTCAACGGGATCGGCAGCAAACGTCTCCGGACGGTGCTCGGCATCAGCCTCCCTCCACTGCACTGACTATCGTCATAGGACTACTGCACCGAAACGCTGTCGCCTTGCCGCGCACACTGCCGCTCTCGAGATAGAGCAGGGACGCGGGCGCCGGTGATGGAACGCGACAACAGGTAGCGCGAGGGAAGGAGCAGGTGATGGCGCGGTTCACCTACACCGGCGAGAAGACCAAGGAGATCTCGTTTCCGCTCGGAGGGATCGGCACCGGGTGCATCGGGCTGGCCGGCGACGGCCGGCTGATCGACTGGGAGATATTCAACCGGCCGAACAAGGGCGGCACGAATGGCTACTCGCACTTCGCCATCAAGGCCGAAGCCGGCGGCGAGGTGCTCGACGCCCGCGTGCTCCACGCCGACCTGCGGCCGCCCTACTCGGGGTCGCTCAAGGGAGACACCTACGGCACCTTCGGCTTCGGGCCCGCGCGGACGAACCTGGCGGGCATGCCGCACTTCCGCGAGCTGGAGTTCCGCGGCGAGTATCCGGTGGCAGCGCTCGCATTCAAGGAGCGAGAGTTCCCCGGCCGTGTCACGATGACCGCCTTCAACCCGTTCATCCCGCTGAACGAAGACGACTCGGGCCTGCCCGCGGCCTTCTTCGAGATCGAAGTCACGAACAAGGCCAAGCGACGCCTCACGTACACGGTCTTCGCCACGCTGCGCAACCCACTGCCGGCCGATAACCACAACCGCCTCCGCCGAAGCGCCGGGATGACCGCCCTGCACTTCAGCGGCGAGGGCATTGATCCAGATGCCGTAACCTACGGCGACCTGACGCTGGCCACCGACGCCACGGGCGTCAGCCACCAGGAGTACTGGTACGTCAGCCCCGCGCTGTGGTTCAGCGATCTCGAGGTGTACTGGCGCGACCTCACCTCACCGGGGCCGCTCGGCAACCGGCGCTACTCGCCTGCCACCGCGGGCCGCGACACCCACGGAACCGTCGCCGCGCGCTGCGAGGTCGCGCCGGGCGAAACGGCGAGCATCCGCTTCGTGATCGCCTGGAACTTCCCGAACTGCGAGAACTACTGGGACCGGAACGCCGCCGAGCGCGTGCGGAAGGCCGGCGTCCCGGCGACGTGGCGAAACTACTACGCCACGGTCTTCGAAGACTCGGCAGCGACCGCGGCCTATGCGTTGAAGCACTGGGACCGGCTCTCCCGGGAGACGCATCTCTTCAAGGAGACTCTCTTCGGGTCCGATCTCCCGCCGGCCGCGCTCGAGGCGGTGTCGGCGAACCTGTCCATCCTGAAGAGCCCCACCGCGCTGCGCCTGGAGGACGGCACCTTCTACGGGTGGGAGGGCTGCCACCCGAGCGCCGGATGTTGTGAGGGCACCTGCACCCATGTCTGGAACTACGCGCAGGCCCTGCCGTTTCTCTTCCCCAAGCTGGAGCGCTCCATCCGCGAGGACGACTACACCCACAACCAGGACGGGGCCGGCGGGATGGCCTTCCGCATGCAGCTCCCCCTCGGGTCAGGCCGCTCGGCCTTTCGGCCCTGCGCCGACGGCCAGCTCGGCGGGGTCATGAAGGTCTACCGCGAGTGGAAGGTGTGCGGAGACACGGAGTGGCTGAGGAAGCTGTGGCCGGCGGTGAAGAAGTCGATCGAGTTCGCCTGGTCGCCGAAGAACGAGGATCGCTGGGACCCCGACAAGACGGGCGTGCTGCACGGCCGCCAGCACCACACCCTCGACATGGAGCTGTTCGGCCCGAACTCCTGGCTCACCGGGTTCTACCTCGGCGCGCTGAAGGCGGGGGCCGAGATGGCGGAGGCCCTGGGCGAGGCCGACAGCGCGGTCGAGTACCGCCAGCTCTTCGAGCGCGGCCGGGCCTGGGCCGACGAGCACCTGTTCAACGGCGACTACTACTATCAACCTGTCGACCTCGACGACAAGTCGGTGGTGGATGCCTTCGGCGCGGCCGGCGACTACTGGGATGGGGAGCACCGGGAGATCCGCCACCAGATCGGCGATGGATGTGGCGTCGACCAGATCCTGGCTCAGTGGCACGCCGACCTCTACGGCCTGGGCGAGATCTTCGACCGAAAGCGCACGAAGAGCGCGCTGCGGGCCATCTACCGACACAACTTCAAGCGCTCCATGCGCGATGTCACCAACCCATGCCGCATCTACAGCCTCGACGACGAGGCCGGGCTGCTCATCTGCGACTGGCCCGAGAGCGCCCGCAAGCCCTGGACGCCGGTGCCCTATGCCAGTGAGACCATGAACGGCTTCGAGTACGCCGCTGCCATTCACATGATCCGCCGCGGGATGGTGCGCCAAGGCATGGAGGTCGTGACTGCGATCCGCGAGCGCTATGGCGGCGATCGGCGCAACCCGTGGAACGAGTTCGAGTGCGGCAGCAACTACGCCCGCTCGCTGGCGAGCTACGCGCTGCTCAATGCATTTAGCGGATTC
>JALGXV010000344.1 GCA_029821885.1 Candidatus Hebobacteria bacterium | reverse complement strand
ACACACGGTCGCCCTCTTCGTAGGAATCTTCCCTGATGAGTCTGCCCTCGTCGTCCCACACCAGCCATCGACCGTGTCTATGACCGTCCTTGTACAGCCCGACGCCCTTGAGCTCGCCGTTCTCGTGCCATTCGAGGCATTCCCCATTGAGCTGACCGTTGGTGTATGAGAACTCCCGCCATCTTCTCCCGTCGCTGTTCCACACGGTCCGGCGCCCATGGAGAGTACCGTCTCGGTAGTCCTGCACTACTCTCAGGATGCCGCTATCGTCCCACTCAAGCCAGGTTCCGTCCCTCTCCCCGTCTCTGTACGATCCCTCGCTTCTCTTCCTGCCGCTCTTCCACCAGTTCATCGCCAAGCCGCAGAGATACCCGTCCCGCCATGCCGCCTCTGACAGCTTCGCCCCGTCCGTATCCCAGGTGATCCACGACCCCGTCTCTTCCCCATCCCGGAATCGTCCTGTCTTGAATACGGTTCCGTTGTCATGCCAGAGGGTGGCGTCACCATTCGGTCTGCCGTTCCGCCATTCCATCGTGCTCTTCTTGCGCCCCCGGTCATCCCACTTCGTCCAGCTACCGGTCTTGGCCCCGTGTGCATACTGCCCTTGCTCTCGCCTCGCACCGTTCGCGTGCCAGGAAAGGAAGAGGCCGTGTCGCTCCCCGTTCACGTAGACGCACTGGTTCATCATGTGCCCATTCTTGAACCAGTTCGTGAAGAGGCCCTCGAGCTTGCCGTTCTTGTAGTATCCCTGAGACCACTTCTCGCCTGTATCGTAGTAGGTTACGCGGGGGCCGTCTGACCTCGGCTTGTAGCGGCGAGGGCTTGATCGGACCTCTGCCACGTCGCCCTTGGACTGGATGCCGGCACTCAGTGACTGATCCCACGAAGCCCCAGCAGTCGGCCACACCAGGATGGCCGCGAGAACCATGATGGTGAGGGCATTCATCCTCAACGAGTGACACACTGACATCGACCTATCCAGTTCCCCTTCTAGCCGCCTACGTTCCCGTGAGCCTTAGTTGCGGCCGCCCCCAGGGGCTCCTGTGGGGGGATCTCCGCCATTCCGTCGTGGCCCCAGGCGGCGTGACACCGCACCTATCACATTAGACCCCGCATCATGGGCTGATGTTCCCCCCGAGGACCCCGCCTGCGGCGGTCCGTATGAGGCGGCGCGTCAATAGCCCTCCTGCTGGGATCCGGTACGTTCACGTGGCCTCTGCTGAGGCAGGGCCTGTCGGCGCTGACAACGCAGGCCCGTCGCGAGTGCAGCCGCCAGGGTCTCTCCGCGGCTCCTGGCCTACAGCAACTGCGCCAGTCCGGCCGAGCAGAGCGGGCCAGTCGTGCCACCGAACGCCAATGATGTGCTAGAATGGCGTACCCGATTGGCGGATGGTGTTCTTGGGGGGACACTGGCCTGGCATTCTGTTGCGTCTCACCGTGGGGAGGCAAGATGATTGCCTACCGGATGATGGACGAAACCTGTCTACTGCCAGCCTGCTTGCACGGCGGACCGATCCCTCTGGCATCCCTACGAGACGGAGCGACGACAGACATTGAGAAGCAGGAGGGGATAAGCGCTGGCACGCTAGCGCGCTTCCTGCAGGCGTTGTGCCGGCACTACGGCTCTTGCGCAGTGTTGGCAATCCACAATGATGTGGTAGTCGGGAAACTCCGCTTCGCACCGACCCAGGTGGAACGGATGCTATCCGGGATCTGCCTGCAACAGGGCGAGCATGCCCGAGGCATCGCCGACCTCGACCTGGCAGCATTGCCCGCCCGAAAGCACCTCGAAAAGCAACTGCTTCGATTGGACTGCTATCAGGTGGCCGATGGATACCGCGGCCAGGGGATCGCGAAGCACATGCTCGAGACGGTGATCGACTGGGCGCGCGCAACAGGATGGGAGGCACTGAGTTCGAGCGCCATTCGCCACATCCCGCCGCTGCTCAACTGGACGGGGCAGGCCAGCCTCAGAGCGCTGCAGAAGCGCGGCTTCGCCGTCGTAAGCGGAGAGGTCAACTCAGACCTACGACAAGGCATCATCTCGCAGCGGCTTGGCCGTCATGGCGAGAAGGTCAGGCAACAGTGGAGCGGCTTCGCTGACATCCCAGACGACGAGGCAGCCGTGCTCTATGAACTGGTGCTCGACCTGCAAGCCCCAGAAGCGGGCGATCGGCACTAGCTCTGTCTCCCGGTACTCCGTGCGGTCGTTAGATGGAGAGGGGACACTCCTGGCCCCTCACCGGACCTGAGAACGACTTCGCGACGAACGAGTCCTACTCCGCGCGTACGTGAGTGCGAACTTCGTCGGTCTGGAACGCGTCAAATGGGATACCTCGTTGCCAAGGGGGATGTGATGCGTGGTGTAGCTGCATTCGCCGTGCTGGCTCTCGCGTGTGCGCCAGCCTTCGCGCAGCACCTCGGTGAACGCGAGCAATGGCAGCCGCAGGTCATGCCTGCGGACGCGCGGTTAGACCAAGCAGTCGTGATCGAGATCCTGGGTCGAGCCGTGGTGCCGGCGTTGGAGATGCTGTCAGAGCAGACCGGGGTCTCGCTCGGGGTTGCGCCCGAGGATGTGGATACTGTCGGGGAGCGGAAGCTCACCCTCATCGCCAATGGGCTGTCCCTCAAAGCCATCATGGTTCAGCTTCCCGAGGCACTCCAGGAGGCCCATTGGGACATCGACCCCAGCGGCGACGACGTGGTCTACCTGCTGCATCGGAATTCGGGGGTGGAGGCATCGACAGAACTGGAGGAGCAGGATCGAAGGGCAGAATACGAGGAGCGTCTGCGGCAGCCACGGCGCGACTCCATCGACGACGCTCGCCGCGCGCTGGCGATGTCGCCGGCGGAGCTGGCGGAGCTGGAAGAAACCGACCTGTTCCTCGCTCGGGCGGCCCGACATCCCCTATCACGCCAGCTCATGGAGGCATACGCTTCGCTACCTGAGGAGTACCTCTCCGAGCTTGTACAGGCCGGTGACGTTGAGCGTCTCTATGGTGAGCTGTCGCCGGCTCTTCGCGAGGCCGTTTGCTGTTCCTTCGAGCTTCAGCGAAGCTATCTCCTGTGGGTAGCGTCTCAGCCGCAAGAGGAACAGCCGCCG
>JALGXV010000343.1 GCA_029821885.1 Candidatus Hebobacteria bacterium | reverse complement strand
TCCAGAGATGGATGACGGCCGCGATGGGGATCGCCGCGGCGATGGCGATGATCAACACGAGGAGCAGGCGGCGGCGCTGCAGGCCGATATCGTCGGCCAGCTTCTGGCCGTCGAGAAAGGCTGTGAGCGTGATCCCGCGGAGATCGCGGGAGAAGAGCGCGTCGAAGAAGGCATTCGCGGTGAGCGTGCGGGCGCCGAGCAAATGGGGCCGGAACACGAGCGCGCTGACATCGAGCGGTGTGAACGAGCCCTCCGCCATCGGCAGCCCGGCCTCGGCCGTGCCCCGAGACATGATGATCGCCTGGACGAAGACATAGACGGCCACCGCGAAGGCGGCGAAGCCCGGCGCCATTCCGGCCCTGGCGAACCACACGACGACGATTGCCAGCGAGATCAGCAGGCCCCACACCGCCGCGGCGTAGGGCAATATCTCGTCTTCTCCTCGCGGTCCAAACCGGCCGACCGCGCGGCGGAAGACGGCCTTGAGGTGTGGCATGGCGGTGAGCGCGAGCGACCCGACCAGCACGAAGAACGCGCCCGCGGTCTGGTAGTCGACATAGCCATTGCCGCTGCCGTGAGGGCTCGTGATCTCGGGGAAAGCCAGTGCCGAGACGATTACATCCTGTGCCTTGGCGAGCAGGTGGAAGAACCAGAAGCTCAGCAGCAGCTCCGTGGGCAAGAGATAGAAGAAGCCGACGGAGCCGAGCGACACGTACGCGTGGAAGAAGCTCATATCGGCCCACGGCCGCTCGTGGAAGTAGCCGTTGATGTTGATGTCCACAGTGAACGAGGGCAGCGCCGGGTAGATGTTGTGGAGCCCATTGACCGCGAAGATGATGGTGGGGGCCGCGAAGCCGATCCAGGTGAGAGGGTTGCTGAAGAAGGAGCGGCCGGGCTGCTCGCGCATCATCTCCACGGGGAGCTGCACGAGCGGAAAGCTGAGGCGTTCGTTGTCGCTCCACTGGCGGCGGAGGATCGCAGCCAGGCAGAGAAAGGCGGAGATCATCGCCACCGCGGGGACGAGCCAATGGGCAAGAGGTGAGATCCACGCGGCCCACGGAAGCGCCTGACCTTGCCGCAGACCTTCATAGAAGGAAACGGCTGAAGGCTGGAGCGGCCCCGCGCCGGGGTCCCACGGCACGAGATGCATGGGGATATGGGGGAAGAACGTATCAGCCCACTGGTTGCCCGGGTTGGCGTAGTAGTTCACCCCAACGAGCGTCGGGATGAGGTCCTCCATCAGACCGCGCGACGAGATGAGGGCCGCGAGAACCATCATTATGTAGATCGCCCCCATCTCTGGGGGCCGCAGCCGGGCGGCGGGGAAGAGGCGACTTACGACGCGATTGGCGAGCACGAGAAGGAAGAGGCCCGCCAGCGCCACGGGCGGGAGTTGGAGGAACCCGATCATGATGCGCCCTGTGACGAGTTCCGCCCACGAGACGATGAAGCAGATGGCCGCGATGGCGATCAGGCCGATCACTACTGAGCGCAGCGTGAGCATCCGCGTCGACTCCTGCGGCCGAAGGGCGAGGCGTAGGAACGGCCCCGGAGCCCCGCCCTTCGCATGGCTGCGCGGGAGCGCGGTGTGGCAGGGCCTTGGACCTCGCCTGCGTGAACCATTGGTCCGCTCGGGTGGCGAGTCCTGCAAGGTGTCGCCCGACGGACGTTCAGCCTGGTTCGGTCGGGCTGGAGCGTCGGCAGCAGAAGAGCAACCGAGCCGCCCTCCTTCGCCCTCGTCGGACGACTCGTACGCCGCTCGCCCAACCACGCGTCGGCGACCCGGTCAGTGGTCCGGCACGCGCAGGCGAGCCCGCGCGCGAGCCGGCGTCTAACGCCGGCCGCGTCGGGGAGTCCGACCTCTGAGAGATCCTCGCGTGCCCATGCGAGACCGAGTTGGTGCGGAGTCTATTCGGGGGGCAGGCATCGCCTCCACCTCTCGCGTCGGCGACAGCCTGACTGTGAGAAGCTCGGCCTCCGGCTGCTCGATGTCGATGGGAAGCAGCGGGCCGGAGAGCTGCCAGTCGACACCTCTGTCCGACACCCGCAGCGCGCACGCGAGCACGGTATACCGCCCCGATGGGACGGCCGACAGCTCGAACCGACCCGTTGCGTCCACTACTGCGCACGCGGCGGGACCTTCCCGGAAGGGCGATGCGAGACCCGCCGGACTCGGGGCGGCGCCGATAGCCACCCGCGCCGGGCGCCCGATGTTGCCTTCGAGTACCAGCCGACCGGTGACCCGAGTCTCTCGCGGCGGGGCGGCCGGCGGCCTCGTGCTGCCGGCCAGTCCGGATTCAGCTTCCGAGAGAATGGCGTTGTGGGTTGGAAAGAGGACGGCCTTCGCGATGCGGCTCGGGGTCTTCTCGCCGCGGGTGGCCCGTTCGATGGCGTTCCGCGCGGCGTCGAGCGCGCGCCGGTACCGATCTCGAGCGACCTCGTCGTCGCCGGCCTGCTTCGCGGCTCGCGCGGCCAGGATGAGGGCCTCGGCCCGTCGGTCCCAGGGGGCGACGCCGGCGGCGACGTCGGCTGCGTGGAGCGCCTCGCGGGCGTGGCCGCCGCGCAGGTACAGCGCGGCGAGCTGCTGGCCGGCCTCACAGCTCTGGGGCGCATCCGGGTGGTCGGCGACGAGTCGTTGGTAGGCGGCAAGGGCGCCATCGAAGTCGAGCAGGCGGAGACAGATTGCGGCTCGCTCCTCCAAGGCAACGGGCGCGAGCGGGCTGTTCGGGTATCGGGCGGCAAGCGCCTCGTACTCGCGAGCCGCCCCCTCGACGTCCTCCGCTATGACGGCCGTGATTGGCGTCTGTGAGCCGTTGCGGTAGGAGGTGACGGTCCACGCCTCGTCCAGCTGGCGATGACCGGTGTGGGCCGCGATCTCGAAGAGAGCGTTGTCCGCCCACACGCTGTCCGGGTATTGATCGGTGATGTCCCGCATGCCAGCGATATCGACACGAGTCAGCAAGGCCTGTCCACCTCGTTCGGCCAGGGGGACATCGCGCCTCAGCTCCGCCTGCACGTACCGGACAAATGCCGGACCGAACATCCATGCGACTGGGATGGGCCCATAGCCGCGGAATTGCTGCTGGTACCAGATCCTTGTTCGGT
>JALGXV010000342.1 GCA_029821885.1 Candidatus Hebobacteria bacterium | reverse complement strand
GTCGGGTGCCACTTCCAGTGCACCATGTCCTTGCTGGAGACATGGGCAAAGGCGAAGCCTTCCTTGTGGTTGTAGATGTAGTGCAGATGGTACCGATCTCTGTAGTAGAACGCGGGATTGGGATCACCCGGGATCGCACCGCCGGGCCCGGGGTGGGCAAGGTGATAGGTCAGCCAGGTTTTCGGCGGGCTCGTCGGCATGGACGGCGTTTCGAACTCAGCGGGGATGTCATCCATAGTCACTGTCCTCACAAGGTTCCTTTCCTAGATGTAGATAGTCAGCGAAAGCGGGGCTAAAGGGGGGCCGGAAACGAGCTACGCCTCCGGTGTCGTAGTGTGCCATGACTAATCCGGGCCTGGAAATGTCCAGGGATCTCCCTGTTATCTGGGTGTCTTGGCCACGCGTCTACTTCTCGCCGCCTCTGCGGCATCCTGTCCCTCCCAGGGGCCGGTGACGCGGGTCTGTCTGGGAACGGAAGGAGCGTTTCGGGTCCAATTGCGATTCCACGAGTTCTCGACACCCGACCAGCTGGATCAGAGTACGAGGTTGAGAGCCGCTATCATCCGCACATAGCGCGCGGGGCACGATGCCTCGTGATCGCCGGCCGCGCGCAGGACCTCTTTGGGCGGCGCTCAGGACGTGACTCGACCTCCGTCAACATGCACGATCGAGGCCGTCATATAGGAGGCGTCATCGCTCAGAAGGAAGGCGATGACCGCGGCGATCTCCTCCGGGCGCGCGAGGCGCGGGATGACGCTCTCGGTTCGTTGAACCCTCTCCAGCTCCGCCTTCTTGGCTGCAGGGTCGTCGCTGTGGAGAAAGTGCATTTCCGTCACGGTCCAACCGGGCGCGACGGTGTTCGCGCGCATCCCGTACCCAACGACCTCCCGCGCCATGTTTCTGGTCAGCGCGAGTACTCCTGCCTTGCTCGCAGTGTAGACCCATCGGTTCTCGTGGGCTATGAAGGCCCCTTCCGAAGACAGGTTGACGATGTGGCCCGGGCCCTTCCTCAGCAAAGGTAGAAGCACCTTCGTGCAGAGGGCGGGGGCACGCAGGTTAACGGTGATCTGGGGCTCCCAGTCACTGTCCCCCGTCTCCGCGATGGAGGCGGTCCGGAGGATTCCCGCGTTATTGACCAGGCCGTGCAGACACGGAACACGCTCACGGACCTGCCGGCCCATCTCCTCGATCGAGGAGGGATTGGCGAGGTCCACATGCTGGAACCATGCTTCCCCGCCCGAGCCCTGAATCTCCGATACCTTCTGCTGCGCGGCCTCCTCGTTGCAGTCGGCAACGATAGCTGAGGCGCCCTCGCTGGCCAGTCGTCTGGCGGTGGCAGCGCCGATCCCCATTGCTGCTCCGGTCACCAGCACAGTCTTGTGCTCGAATCTCCGCATCGCTGTAGTTGCTCCCCTATAGTCCCGCCGTGTCAACCCGGAGATGCCAGAGGACTCTGCTTCAACTCCGCTGGGCTTCTATCCTGCGCGAGGGCCGCTTGAAGGCAGCGTCTCGCGGGTGCCGAGGAATGAGGAACGCAGGCTATGTCTGGGCCTCGGGGACCGTGACCGGGCCCGGAGGCAGTTCTAGGGGAGTATGGAGGGAACCGTCACGTTTCCCGCTGGAAGTTGACGAACATCTCGTGGGCCTTGCGGAGGTCATCGACGCTCGTGGGGCGGTCCCTCTGGGGCGATAGCTCGACCGTGATGTACCCGCTGTATTCCAGCCGCACCATTCGCTCGAGGATGTGGTGGTTGTCAGTAGTGCCTTCCCCAAAGCGCCTGAAGTCAACGCTGCCGCGGCCGCGATTCTCCTTCACATGGAGGTGGAGCACCCTCTCCCCGAGCGTATCGATGAGCTGGTCCATATCTACATCGGAGGCGTCGAAGTGGCCGGTGTCAATGCAGATCCCGACGCGCACAGAGGGGATGGCCTCACAGATGCGGGCGTAGTCCTCAACGCTCTCGAGGTTGCTGCCCGCGTGGTTCTCCAGACAGATGAGCATGTCGAGATCTTCGGCGGCGGGTAGGAGTTTCTCGAGGGTGCGTATCGTGCGCTCGAGGCCGCCGCCTTCGCCTCGCGTGCAGCCCGTCGCCACCACGCGCGAACAGCCAAGCTCGCGCGCTATCTCCATCAGCCGGACTTTGTGGGCGACGTCTCTGGCGATGTCGAACTCGCTCTCCGCCCCGAACCCGTGCCCATAGACGGCGGCCGGAGTGAGGGAGGACTGTTCGCACCGTTCGCGGAGGTCGCGCCCACTGGATGGGAGCATCGTGACCGCGTCCCACAGATTGAACTCGACGTACCTGAATCCGGCGGCAGGCAGCATCTCGAAGGTGGCGGCGAAGTCTCGGTAATCGAAGCCCTCCGCGGAGAGGGTCGCACAGGCGAGTCCAATCATGATCTGTCACTCCAGACGCGACGTGATGGCGACAATCCGACTCGGCGCCGCGTGATTGGGAGGCTATGACGCCGGCCGGTCCTGCCACACCTCCTCGATCTCAACGCGCGTTCCGCCTCGACTGGCCGATAGGTAGGCTGCGTCGACGATGGCCATGGTCTGCAAGTTATCGCGCCCACTGTGGTGGGGCTGCTCGCTACCCTCAATCGCAGACAATAGACGCGCCATGCTCTCACCCATGTTCATCGTGCCAGCGTTCTCCAGCATAATCTCACGACGTTCCGCCTCCTTGCCGAGTCGCTGTACGGTCAGCGTCGCCTCGTCGGAAAGGACGGCCTCCTTCTGGGAGAGAACCGACCCCGCCGTGCCATCGACGCGGAGCCGGCACTCCGGAATCCCAGGGGCGTGCCAGCTCGAGACCATCGTGCCCGCCGCCCCGCCCTGGAACTGGATGGCCAGGGCGGTGAACGTCTCTCCGCGGACGTTCCCATCCCAATGGCGGGTGGTGGCCACGACTGCCTCCGGCAGCTTGCCGCATAGCCAGCGGATGCGGTCGAGCACGTGAATGCTGAAGATGCTGATCTCCAGCCGCTCCTCGTCTTTGCGCCAGCCCTCGGTTCGCGTCCGATTCTGGAAATGGTCGTGGGCAATGACGCGGACGTCACCGATCTCACCAGTGGCGATGATCTCGCGGATGGCGAGCACGTCCG
>JALGXV010000341.1 GCA_029821885.1 Candidatus Hebobacteria bacterium | reverse complement strand
CTCCGGGACGCACTGTGGCCATCTGCGGCGGGGCGTGGCGGGAGAGGAGGGTCGCCATGAGGGTGCCGCCGAAGGCCGGGCGGGTCTGAACGAGGAGTCGTTCCTCATCGTCGATGTCGAGGCCGGTGCAGTCGGCGGTGAGGCCGGCCGAGAGGCGGGCGGAGACGCGGGGCGCGAGGTCGCGGCCCTGCGGGGTGGCGGAGACGAGCACGATCTCCGGCTTGTGCTGGTTTATCATGCCTGAGAGGACGTCAGTGTAAGGGCCGGTGCGATAGTGCGCGAGCACGGGGTCCTGCGCGAGGTAGACCTTGTCTGCTCTGTAGGCGAAGAGGTTCTTCGCCATGTCGGCGACGCCCCCGCCGAGCAAGACGGCGGCCAGCTCGACGCCGAGCTTGTCCGCGAGGCGGCGGCCCTCGCCGAGCAGCTCGAAGGTGCCGCGGCGGAACTGCTCGTGCAGGTGCTCGGCGACGACCCACAGGCCGCGATACTGGTCAACATCGACATCCGGGGTGTAGGACGTCTCCAGGAGAATGGCGTCGAACTTGCAGGAGGAGGCGCAGGCCCCGCACTGGTTGCAGTTGTCGTTGAACTGCGCTCTCTCGTCGATGATGTCGATGGCGCCATAGGGGCAGGCGCGTAAGCAGAGCTTGCAGCCGGTGCAGTTGTCGGTGACAAGACGAACGGCCATGTCGTGTAGTCCCCAGCGCGGCCGGACCGAGCTCAACCGGCCGCGATGTCCATTTCTTTGATCGCTTGTGCCAGTTCCTCGGCGACCTCTTCGCTCGTGCCCTCGATCTTCTTGCCGCCGCTGCGCTTCTCCGGCGGCCAGACTCTGATGACCTGGGTGGGTGAGCCGTCGAAGCCGGACTGCCTCGGGTCGGCCTCGAGGTCGGCCAGCGTCCAGGTCGCGATCTCGGCCCGCTTGGCCTTGAGCACATTGCGCATGCTCGGGTGGCGGGGATCGTTGGCCTGTTTCACCACGGTGACGACGGCCGGGAGCTTGACCTCCAGCACCTCGAAGAAGTCATCCAGCACGCGCTTGGCGCGGAGCTTGCCGTCTTCCACAGACAGCTCGATGGCGAAAGTGACTTGCGGAATACCCAGCCGCTCGGCCAGCCCCGGCCCCACCTGGCCGGTGTCGCCATCGATGGCCTGCTTCCCACAGAGGATGAGATCGACCTCGCCGATCTTCCGGACCATCTGCGCGAGGCCGTAGGAGGTGGCGAGGGTGTCGCTGCCGCGGGATGCGGGGTCGCTCAGCAGGATCGCCTCATCTGCGCCCATCGCCAGTGCCTGGCGGAGGGCCTCCTCGGCCTGCGGCGGGCCCATCGTGATGACGGTGACCGTGCCGCCGTGCGCCTCACGAAGCTGCAGCGCGGCCTCGATGGCGTTTTCGTCCACGGGGTTGATGATGCTGGCGACGCCTTCGCGAATGAGGGCATTCGTCTCGGGATCGACGCGGACTTCGGTGGTCTCGGGAACTTGCTTGATGCAGACGACGATGTTCATTGGTTCAACTCTCGTGGGACGTGTGCTGGAGCGACGCTCACTTGTTCAGCTCTCGGAGCACATGGTTCGCGATGACCATGCGCTGTACCTCGGAGGTGCCTTCGACAATCTCGAAGAGCTTGGCCTCTCGCATGTAGCGCTCGACGGGGAACTCCCTCGTGTAGCCGTAGCCGCCGAAGATCTGCACGGCCTTGGTGGTAGTGCGCATCGCCACCTCGGAGGCGTACACCTTCGCCATCGCGGCTTCCTTCTCGAAGGGCTTGTTCTGGTCCTTGAGCCAGGCCGCCCGCCAAGTGAGGAGGCGGGCGCAGTCCACCTCAGTCGCCATGTCCGCGACCATGAACTGAATGGCCTGGAAGTTGGATATCGGCTGGCCGAACTGCTGTCGCTGGTGGGTGTACGGCACGGCGGCCTCGAGGGCGGCGCGGGCCACGCCCACCGCGCCGGTGGCCATGCCGATGCGGCCGACGCCCAGGGTGCGCATGGCGACGAGGAACCCGCCGCGCTCGCGGCCGAGCAGGTTCTCCTTGGGCACGCGGCAGTCGGTGAAGACCAGCTCGCGGTTCGGCAGGGAGGGGAAGGCCATCTTCTTCTCATCCTTGCCGAACTCGAAGCCGGGAGTGCCCTTCTCGACGATGAAGGCGGTCATCCCTCGGGCGCCGCGGGAGGGATCGGTGGTTGCGATGATGACGTAAACCTCGGCCTCGCCGCCGTTGGAGATGAATATCTTGCTGCCGTTGAGCACGTAGTGGTCGCCGTCGAGCTCGGCCTTGGTGGCGACGGCAGCGGCGTCGGAGCCGGCGCCGGGCTCGGTGAGCCCGAAGGCACCGATCTTCTCTCCGGTGGCCAGCGGCTTCAGGTACTTCTGCTTCTGCTCGTCACTGCCGAACATCATGATCGGCACGACGGCCAGCACGTGCGCGCCGTACACGGCGCCGGTTGTGGTGCAGGAGCGGGACAGCTCCTCGCCGACAGCGCTCCAGGTGAGGAAGTCCATGCCCAGGCCGCCGTACTCCTCCGGAACGGGGATGCCCATGAGGTCGAGCTCGGCCAGCTTCTTCACGTTCTCGGCGGGCCATATCCCAGCCTCATCGGTTTCCTGCGCCTTGGGAGCCAGGTCCTCGTCGCAGAACTCCTTGACTGCTTCAAGGATCGCGGTCTGATCTTCGGTGAAGGTGAAATCCATGCGGTTGTCCGCCTCCTGGGGCCTACAGCAGGGCCGGCAGAAACCGGCCGCAGCGAAGATGTTAACGGAAAGCTTGGGCTGAGTCAACGCGGCCCGGCCGCCATCGGCCGACGAGCGCCGTCAGAACCGGTAGCCCATGGCCGCCTCCCGCATGGCCAGGAAGTTCTCCAGGGGGACGATGTTGAAGACCTCTGTGCTCGAGCCGACCAGTATCTGTCCCTCGGTGACCTCGATCGCCTCCACGACGGTGTCCCGCACCTGCTGCGGGTTGCCGAAAGGGAGCAGGTGGCTGACGTCGATGCCGCCGGCGAAGACGAGATGGGGGTATCGGCGGTGGAGACCGGCGAGATCCATGCCGGCCGAGATCTCGACCGGGTTCAGCCCGTCGATTCCCACCTCCACCAGCCCATCCATGATGGCGTTGAGG
>JALGXV010000340.1 GCA_029821885.1 Candidatus Hebobacteria bacterium | reverse complement strand
TTCAGCCGATGGGCTCGACGAGATCGTGAACGGATGCTCCTCCCCGTGGTACCTGTCCCCTCGGAAGAGGCTGATGAAGTGGAACTGCCCGGGCAGGAACGAGAATCGGTGACCTCCGTCGGGCGGCTCCAGCACGAGGCCCCAAGTGTTGTGAGTCTCGCGACGCACAGCGGCCACGCGATAGGCCCGGCGTCTGCCTTGCCAGGGAACGTAGACCTTGTGGTAGGCGTAGGAAGCCATGGCCGCTGCGAAGAGACCCAGCCACAGCATCTGCATCGGTCGATGGCGAAGGTCGCTGCCCGCGATCCAACTGTGGAGCAGCACCAGCCCGAGGATCGCCACGGCCTGGTTGTGCAGTGCCCGCCACGTCTCGAAGCGGAGGCTGAGAGTGCGTCGGAGCAGAGAGACAAGGACCTGGACCAGCAACAGCAGCAGCGCGATCTTGCCCAGCCATATGTACCAGGGCAGCTGCGCTGACGTCAGGAGCGACCACCCTCCCCCTCCGAGGGCCAAGAGCACCGGGTGCAGGACGATGAGCACGAAGGCGAGGATGGCCATGCCCCGGTGGAATCGCAGCACTGCGTCGAGGCCGAATGGCTGTGTGAGTCGTCTCAGCCGCGCCGCCAGCACGAACTGCAGCACGAGGATGACCGCCCCCACGAGCGCGAAGCTCTTGCCCAACTCCCACAGGAAGTTCGCTCGCGTCTTCGGAACGGCGAGGCCGGCCACGACCAGGGGGGAGCACAGCAGCGCGGCATAGGCGACCACGAGCGAGACGCCGACCCACCGCCCACGCTGAAAGAGGCCGCCGCGAAGCCCCTGTGATCGGGCTTCGTCCTGTGTTCCCCTGTCCGACAGGTTAGTCACCTGCCTCCCCCAGAGGCCGATCGTCGGTCAAGCGCCCACCGACCGCGAACTCCAGCTCCACCCAGGCTCGTCGGAGGTCGTAGACGGCCTCCAGGTGCTGCCTTCGTGCGTCGGACAGCTCCCGCTGGGCCTCCAGGAGGTAGAGCATGTTGAGCTGCATCTCGCGCCAGTACTTCTCGGCATGCTCGAAGGCGCGCTCCCGCGCCGGCAGGAGCTCCTCCCGTAGGGCCGACTCTCGGCGGTGGGCCAACGCCAACTCCTCCCAGGCCGTGACGACCTGCTCCCGCACCATGGCCTCGGCCGCCCCCACCTGGCGCTCAGCCTGCCCGAGTTCGGCCGCCGCGCGCCGCTCCTGGGCCCGGTTGGAGTCGAAGAGAGGGAGATCCACCTCAAGGACAACCCCCCAGAGATCCTCGCCATCTGGTTCGTGCGCATAGGCCGGCCCGAGGGAGACGTGCTCCCATCGGCTCTTGCGTTGCAGCAACAGCGCCCGATCAGAGGCCCATAGGCCGGCGCGGGCCGCCTGAAGGTCCGGACGGCCGGCCAGCGCGCGACGAGTGACGTCGTGCAGGTCGGGAGGCGCTGGGGGCGCTTCGGCCAGAGACCCGACCAAGGACACCTTGTGCTCATCGGTCAGCCCGAGGAGCCGGCGCAACCGCGCCCGCGCGACCTGCTGTTCCGCCTCCATCTCCGCGAGGCCTACTTCGCTCGCCACGACCTCCGCATCGGCCATGCTGAGCTCGAGCTCAGAGCTATACCCATGCTCATAGCGAGCGTAGACCTGGTCGCGCCATTTCTCAATCGTGGCGGCGGTCTCGGCCGTCTGCGCGACGAGCAACTGCAGTACGAGGCAATGGTCATAGGCCATCCGCGTATCGGCCGCGGTGTTCAGGACGTCGTTGACGACCTGCGCGGCCACTTGCCGGAGCCGTGCCTGCTCGACCTCTTGGCGCGGGCCGAGCAGCCATATGTCGGCCAGGGAGAAGAGGAGCTCGACCTCCAACTCCGACCCGCTCTCGCCGCCAGGGAAGCGGGCCAGGAAGTCGAGGCTGGGGTTCGTATGCAGCCCGGCCTGCTCGAGGTCGGCCGCGGCGATTCCCAACTCTGCGAAGGCGGCCTGAAGTCCGTCGTTGTTGCGCAGCGCGAGCTCCACGGCCTCTTCACGTGCTAGCCCGCCTTCCAGCAGGTCGCCGATCATGGCCTGCTGGGCGGCCGGGTCCTCTGCGCGGGCGGGTGTCGTGCCCACGCGGGCCTCCGACTCACTTACTACATCCTCCCAGGCGTCCTCGGCCAAGGCGGCGCCTCCCATGGCCGTGACCCAGACGATCAGCGCCAGTGTGAACTGAGACCAGACCTTCATGACCGCTTCTCCTTCTGCCTGGGATGAGTCCAAGGCGCGTCGGGATCGCCGGGGATCACGTGCACCAGAGTGAACATCCCCCCGTGACCCATGATGCCCATCGGGACGTCGGCGTGCGCGTTGATGATGTGGTGAAGCTTGTGGCAATGGAGTCGCCACAGACCGGGGTTCCAGGCCACGAACTCCACGTCCCGGGTGGTGCCCGGTGGGACATTGACAGTCGCGCCAGGCCACTGTGCGCTCTCCGGGATGGGGCCTCCCTCGGTGCCGACCACCTGCCAGGCGTAGCCGTGGACGTGGATCGGGTGGGAGTCCATGCTCATGTTCCCGAACCTGATCCGCACGCGCTCTCCCTGGTTGACCGTGAGGACGGGGATGTCGGGGGCGCTCTTGCCGTTGAAGGTGAACCAGTTGAACTCCATGGTCACCAGGTCGAGGTACGGGTTCCCCGGCAGGAAGGCCCACTCCTGAAGCATGATGGCGAAGTCCCTGTCGATGGGTTGGGCATATTCCTTCGGATGCACGACGACGAAGCCCACCAGGCCCATGTGGTCCTGCTTCATCATGTTGAAGCCGGAGTGGTAGAGGAACGTCCCCGTCTGGTAAAGCGTGAACTCGTAGACGAAGCTCTCCCCCGGCATCACGGCCGGCTGCGTGTGGCCCGCGGCCCCGTCCTGCTCCTTGGGAATCTCGAGGCCGTGCCAGTGTATGGAGGTCGGCTCCGGGAGCTCGTTCTTGAGAATCACCCGGATGCGATCACCCTCATAGCATTCGATGGTGGGCCCGGGGGAGCGGAGCTTCCGTTGAACCCCCAGATGCGCACCTTCTTGGCGAAGTAGTGGGCGTGGGCCGCGCCGACAAAGCGATTGAGCTCGGGGATGATGCTGTCATCGGGGGGGTCGCCGGTAGCGAGGTGTTGCTCTATGGGCTGGGCGATGATGGTGAAGACCTTGGTGTCGCCGTCGAGTTCGTAGCCCAGGGGAGGAATCCCGATGGTGTCGACCTGACCCATCCGGCTCCCCAAGGTGTGGGGAAGGGGTGACAGCGGCATCTCGGGATCTCGCCAGCCCGTCGCGGTGGGCATCGGCATATCCCCATGCCCCATATCTCCGTGTCCCATCTCCCCATGTTCGGCCATCGCCTCATCGCCCGCGGGCGTGGCCTCCATCCCATGCTCAGCGTGCCCGTGGTGCGTCATCTGTGCGTCGCTCACGCACACCGGTAGCAGAGCACAGCACAGGATCCCAGCGATCCGCAGGCACATGCGAACTCGAGGCATTGCCCATTCACCTCCAGTGTGTTGCTGCCCGATACGCGCCAGC
>JALGXV010000339.1 GCA_029821885.1 Candidatus Hebobacteria bacterium | reverse complement strand
AACGCCACACGTCCCGGTTCTTGATGTACTCGTCGAGGATCAAGACGGGACGCAGGTAGGGGTTGGCCCGGTACGGCATTGGGCAGTCGTCGCCCTCGGCCACGTCGTCCGCCCATTGGGCTTTCGAGCCAGGTATGGTGTTGAAGAAGTCTATCACCTCCCGGCGGTGCTCGTCGGGCCAGAAGGTGTCGTTGTTGTCCGCCAGATACATCTGAATGGCGAGGGCGATGTTCTTCACATTGCTCAGACACACCGCCTTGCGCGCGGATTCGCGCGCCCGTGCGAACACGGGGAAAACCATCGAGGCGAGAATCCCGATGATCGCGATAACCACCAGCAACTCAATCAGAGTGAACCCTCTTCGACGCTTCATGGACGCACATCCCTTCGTTGGTTGATTCGGCACACGATGACCCCGGCCGGGGCCACTGCATCCACGCTGTGCAGGTCGACCGACCACCTCCCTTCTGTGCACTCGGAGCGCCGAGGTCGCCGCGCCGACTGACCTCGTGCGGCCCCGCCGATTTGCAGCCACGCCAACCGCAGCCGGCCCCTCCGCCATCAGGGCCGGTGACCGCTCGGGTGGCGCCGGCATCTGGTGCCAGCGCCACGCCAAAGGAGGTGTGAACCAAGTGAGCCGCCGTTCACACTCAGCAGGAGTGTTCTACACCCGGCCGGCAGCACCTGCAAGAAGGTGGGATAGGTGAGGGCGGAGCGGGCGTGGAGGGGGGTTGAAGGGCGGCAGGTAAGTGGCGAGGTGCGCCTTCAGGCGCAGCACCGGCCGGGCGAACACGGGAGCCAGCAGGCCGGCTTGCGGCATCGCCCACCCGAGGCGAAGACGGAGCGCCCGGAGTGGGCGCTCCGCCCGTGACAGCTACAACCTATCTCGCTCGAGGCGAGATGCGAACCAGTCTTACCGAAGCGTCGGCTCCACTTCGCTGCCGCACCACGACACGGGGCCCCACGAATCCATGCCCATGGCGCTCGTACCCGGCCGCGCCTCTTCTGCCCAGGTGTCGAGCAGGCGCTCAGACTGCCACCAGGATGCGTGGCCGTCCAGGAAGCCGAGGTTCACGCCGCCGAGATGCCGCGTGCCTTTGTTGAGGAGCGTCTTGTCCCACAGCATCTCGGACCTGGTGTGAAACTCGTAGAAGCAGTCGGCCGTCGCCGGGCATCCGCCTTCGATGCTGTCGATGCAGTCCTCGATCCAGGAGTCAGAGCAGCACTCGTTGCCGCAACTGGCATTGCACAGGTCCGGATAGGCCATGTTGCCAATGCCGTTCCAGTCGGGCCACGACCCGATGTCGCCACAGATGGCGTAGTTGACCGGGTCCTGCACCTCGACGAGCTTCAAATCGTAGGCATCTGTGAAGCCGATGGCCTGTGTGAATGCCTTATGGGCCTGGGTATCGCCTCCCCATGCCGTGTCCAGCCAGTGCCCGGGCGTCCGCTGCTGCAGCATGGTGTCCGTGACATCGCCGCCCCAACCGGGTGGGAAGCAATTGTCCTTGATGCAGAAGTCCATGTCCCTGCCCCAACTGCCTTCCCATAGGCGCAGGTACGTGAGGAAGTCGGGCACGCAGGCGTTGATGAACCGCGGCGCGGCGTACATCTTCGCGCTCGGGCACATCCACACCTCACGGTTCTTCACGTATTCGTCGAGCACCACCGGCCATCGCAGGTAGGGGTTGCCCTGGATGTCGTTGTGGTGACACAGTCCCGTATCCTCGTCAGCCATCCAGCCGTCCCCGCCAACGCCAGGCGATGACGCAAAGTAGTCCACGGCCTCCAGGCGATGCTCCGACGGCACCAGGGTGTCGTTGTTGTCCGCCAGGTACATCTGAATGGCGAGGGCGATGTTCTTCACATTGGACAGACACACCGCCTTGCGCGCCGACTCACGCGCTCTCGCAAACACAGGAAAGACCATCGCTGCCAGTATGCCGATGATGGCGATGACCACCAGCAGCTCAATCAGAGTGAACCCTCTTCGACGCTTCATGGACACACATCCCTCCCTTGGTTGATGGTTCAAGAGATGACGCTAGGATGACCCTAGCCAGGGTCACTGCGTCCACGCTGTGCAGGTCGGCCGACCACCCCCTTTCTGTGCACTCGGAGCGCCGAGGTCGCCGCCCTAACTGGCCTCGTGCGGCGCCGCCGATTTGCACGCACGCCAATCGCGACCGGCCCCTCCGCCATCAGAGCCGGTGACTGCTCCCGGGGCGCCGGCCTGTGGTGTCAGCGCCACACCGGGGGAGGTGTAAACGACGTGAGCCGCTGTTCACACTCGGCAAGATTCTACACCCGGCCGGCAAGATTGGCAAGGAGGCGGGAGAGGTGAGGGCGGAGCGGGCGTGGAGGGAGCCTGAAGGGCGGCAGGTGAGTGCCGAGGTGCGCCTGCTGGCGCAGCGCCGGACGGGCCGCCCGAGCACGGGAGCCAGGAGGCCGGCTTGGGGCATCACGGGCGGGAGGCGAAGGCGGCTGGTGTGCCGTGCGGGCGCAAAGAAGCGACCGCGGAGAGGATGATTGTCTCTCCGCGGCCTGGCCTGAAGGCGAGGTCCTGCTCTGCGCGAAACTCGGGCTTCACGCTGATTGAGTCGATACTAGATTGCCATAACTTGGCCGCGCGCTACAATGACTGCATGTACAAATATGACACCATTCGATGGCCACCCCCCTCGGCGCCGGCCCCCGTGCCAGTCCGCGAGCCCACACGCCCCACGTCCTGTGGCGGGGAGGAGCCGCTGGGACGGCAGCTCTTCTCAGTCGGCCTCTGTCGCCTCAGTCGGCCTCTGTCGCCACGTGCACGCCGCCATGGCTCCTGCGCGAGGTCTGCTCCTCGAGCACCGACAGCACCTGGTCGAGCGTGACGAGCCGCATCTCCACCAGGATCTGGCCCAGACGCTTCTTTCTCTTCTTCTGCCGCGCCAGTGCCTTCTGCAGGTTGGCCTGTGATATCAGACCGTAGTTGACGAGCATCTCCCCGAGAGGCGGCGCGCCGCCGTTCGGGACTTGCCCGGGCTCTGCCTCCTGCTCCGGGCCGCCCACCTCCGGGCCGCCCTGCTCCGGGACGGGCAGGTCGGTGCCGGGCAACTCGGCGCCGTACCGGTCCGAGGCGCGCCGGTCCGAGACGCG
>JALGXV010000338.1 GCA_029821885.1 Candidatus Hebobacteria bacterium | reverse complement strand
CCTGAGGACATCGATCGACATCAACGAGATTGTGTTGACGCGATGCTGTTCACGTAGAGCTGGTGCCAGGATCGGCTCACAGTCCAACGCGAAGCGACGTTGGGACAGCAGCTGGGGCTCCACACCAGCGCGCTGAGAGTCTCTGGACCACTACAGACCAGGGTACTTGCCGATTCCTTCGCTTATCTTTCCTGCTCGGACTGTTGCAAGGCTTCCTTATAGACTTCCAGGACGGAAAGGGCGCAGGATTCCCAGGTGAATTTCGCTGCGTAAGCCCTGGCCTGGTGACAAGCCTCTTCGGTTGTTGTCAGTACCTTATCGATACCGTGGGCGATGCCCGCGGGATCCTCCGGTTCTACAAGAACAGCGTGCCCGCCGGCGATTTCCGGGGCCGCCCCCTTGGTACCGGTCAAGACCGGTGTGCCACAGGCCATGGCTTCCAGGATGGGTAGGCCAAAGCCTTCGTAATGGGTGGGGAAAAGGAAGGCCGAGGCACCGGCGTAAAGGCCCGGCAGATCCGTGTTGGGCAGATAGCCGAGGCAATGCAGGCGGTCCTCAATGCCCAAGTGCCCTACCTGTTCCAAGATCTTCTCTCCTCCATGCCCCGGTGCGCCGACAATGACAAGGGCAAAATCAGAGCGTGCGCCTGATTGGGCATAGGCCCGCAGCAGGTTGAGCACATTCTTGCGAACATCAATGCTGCCCACAAAAAGCAGGTATGATCCTGTGACAGATCCGGGCCGTTCGCCGGTAACTCTTGATCTTTTTTTCCCGGAAGCTCTGTCGCGACCATGTCTCGGAGATGAAGTTGAAAACATCATGAAGGGTTGCCACCCTGGCGATTCTGCGCCAGTGGGGAACCAGGATGTCCGTCCCATGTACCAGATCCACACCGGGAAACAGGGGCCATACGGGCTCCTGATACCAGTGCCGGCCCAGTTCTTGCGGACGGTGACAGAATCTCCGTTCTTTCCTGCGGGAGAGCCGGTAGTAGGCTTGATAAGCGGCGGCCCCGATGCCCTTTGATTGCAGCTCTAGAAGGGCGTCCATGAGGTTGACGGCATACCGCGCACAGCCGGTATGGTGCTCCTGACAAACAGTACTGGCCTCAATGGCGACCTTCATGGCCTATACCCCATATTAAAAGAACGTCGAATATCCTTCTGCGCTACTGGAAAAGAACCTTCCTATCCCGAGTCCGAGTATCCTAGAAAGGGCGGATGGGGTCAAAGCTCGCAGAGAGACGGGCACCGGCAAGCTCGTCAAGCTGGATCTCTCCACGTACGAGGCAACGGTGTTCAGAGGTCTGTATGAGCTCTCCGGCTGGCTCGGTGACATTGACTATGAGAACGGGATCTACTACTTGACGCAGTGGGAGGGGGTCTACAGGTTCGCCGAGGAGGAAGATCCCACCGAGTTCTTCCACCTGGCAGGAGGTCGCATCCTGAGTATCGCTGTCGTCAAAAGATATGCCTACGCGGCGGCCCGTATGGAGGGGAGAATCTACAAGATCGATATCTCCACCGGGCAGGCGGAGACCTTTGTACGGGGGCTGAACGAGCCGACGGAAATCGAATTCGTCCCCGTTGCTCTCGTTGGTCCGTGAAGCGTATATCGGCCGGCTCGTCTACCGCTGCTACTGTCCCAATACTGGTCCACCGATTTCCCGCGCCCCTTTCCCAGTCCCCAACTGGTCGGGAATCTGGATGTCATACTGCCCGAACAAGGCACTGCGCGAGTGAATTGCAGGGGAGACCGGATGACGTCCCGATGCTTCTCGCGGGCTGCCTGCACTGTCGAAGGGCTGGACCATCGCCGACGCCCCCGGGCGCTCAGGCCGCCCGCCGGGCGGGCGGGGCCGCCGGGCCCCGGATGTCGGCCGCCGTGGCAGCCGGAGTGAGGCCGACGGTAAGCGAACGTCAAGTCCATCCAATCTTTGAGCGAGTCCGCAAGGCGCGGGCATCCCAGCTAAGATCGGGGTCTAACCGCCGTGGAGGCTGCAGCGGGCGCTCCACTGAGGAATCCGGTAAGCTCAAGTACTGCAAGCCATCGCTGGAAGCGTGGCAGGTCAAGTCAGGAGAGCAAGCGAGCCATTGTCGATCGTCCCGCCGACGGACTGCGCAGGTCTGGCGTCGAGGGCGAGTTCCTGGCGGCCGACGTTGGCGCGGAACGGCGCCGCGGGATATAGCTCGCCGGCCACTTCGCAGAACTGCGGCAGGTGCTAATGAGCATCGACAACAACAGGTCCATTCTCTTCGTCTGTCACGGCCCGGGACGCGGCCGGCATCCGGGATACACCCAGCCGATCACCGATTACCTGAACCACGAGGTTCCGGGCCTCGAAGCCAAGGTCAGGATCCACGAGACCGGAAGTGCTCCGCCGCGCCTCCACGACGTAGCGGCGGTCGTGTTCTGGCTGGCCGATCCCCTAAAGGAACTCTATCCCGGTTGCTACGCCGAGGCGACGGAGATCGCAGCCTCCGCGCGAGGTCGCGGTCTGCGCCTGGTCAATCCGCCTGAGTCGCTTTCCAACAGCATCAAGAGTGTGCAATCGCGATTGTGGCTGAAGACCGGAATACCGACCCCGCCCTGTCGAACGTTTCAAGATCACGATGAGCTGCGGGCCATTCTCGCTGAATCCGAGCCGCCGTGCATAGTGCGACCCGATCACATCCACGCGCACGTCGGCATGCATTACCTGCGCGATGCCGTCGAGGTCCGTGCCCTACGCGTGGAAGACGTCGTGTGTCCGGGCATTGTCGTGCCGTTCGTCGACACCCGCAGCAGCTATGAGGAATCGATGCCGGGCACTCTGTGGGCGCGGTTCTATCACAAGAAGCGAGCGATGATCTTCGGCCACATCGTCAAGCCAAATCACGTCTTCTTCTCAAACGGTCCCATCGTGGCTCTGTCGGAGTCAACCTACGCGCGTTATGCTACACGGGGGCACTGGTATGCCGCTCTGGCCTGGCTGCGGCGGTGGGATCGCGCCTGCGTGGCGACCGACAACGCATTCTGGCAAGGAGAGCCTGAGCAACCGGACCTCATGCGGCACGCGGCGCGAGCCCTCGGGCTGGACATAATGGCGATCGACTACTCCACCTTCGCCGACCAGAGCATCATCATCTGGGAGGCAAACCCCTATTTCTATCTGCCGAAGTGGACACTCGGGGTGATGCCGCTGCAGCGCCGCCTTCGCGAACGGATAAGGGGATTCTATGATGCCCTGGGTGCCTATCTCCTCGAGCTGACGCGCGAGGGCGAGTCCCGGTAATCTGAACCTGCCTATTCCGAAAGCTCAGACAGCACCAATGGCTAGTTCTGATCTTGTCGGGCCAGGCGCTGCATTAGAATCGCCGCGCGGCGAGGATTGAAGATGCCACACTGGCAGGGCCGGGCCAGGTCCTCCGCTGCCTGCTCGATCGTGGTCTCGCCGTCGCCGATACGATTCAGGAGACATAGCACCAGATTCCGTGGGACCATGCCGTGACCGCACATGGTGGTGATCTGGAGCATCTCGTATTCAGGCAGCAACTCCCGCCTGCCAAGGACACCTCCGGAAACCTCCGCCGAGTGCATCCGCAATCCCGCCTGGCGGCAGAGCCGGCCGACCACCTCGACGATCCCGGTGACCACCACTGACGGTCCCAACTCCGCACGACCGAGATCCAAGAGGACGTTCCGCACGGCATTGGGGTCGGTAAACACTGCATGAATGATGGATGTGTCGCGGATGCAGTCGGCGATCCGTTCCTCTCCAGCGTTGAACGCGTTTCCCGTGATCATGTCTCCGACGTTGACGGGATTGTGCTGTCGGAGGATCTCGAACAGCCGCCTCAGCCTTTCGGCTGAGCCTGCGGCGTTGACC
>JALGXV010000337.1 GCA_029821885.1 Candidatus Hebobacteria bacterium | reverse complement strand
AGCGCAGGACCCCCTCACGGGCGCGCGCCCCGAGACCGCTGCGGGTACCCTCGAAGGTCAGGTATAGACGGTAGAGCTCAGCCGCCTCCGCGCGCCGTGTCTGGGAATGGAGCAGATGGGCCAGGTTGTAGAGCGCGGGGAGATAGGGCCTCGCGTTCTGCCGGAGCGTGGTCAGCGCGGCTGGCAGCTCGGCCTGTGCCGAGAGGCCAAGCGCCTTCAGGTAGGCCCGCTGCCCGGCCGCGGAGTCGCCGCTGCGTTCGGCCACGACGCCCGTCAGGTTCAGGTAGCCAGGATCATCCATCCCGGCTTTCGTCTCCTGGAGCCACGCCTGCGCCCTCAGATCGTCTCCCTCGTACAGGTAGACGCACGCCAGCCCGAGGCGAGGGGGGAGGAAGCCTCCCTTGGCATCGAGCTCACAGGCTTTCAGGAAATCCGCCTGCGCCTCGAGCAGCAATCTGTTCTCAATGCCGGTCGACGGCTCGCGGAAGCGCAGGGGTTCGATGGCATAGGAGGTCGAGACACACTGCTCAAGGGACGGACCGGCGGCTGTGCTCGCCTCGTACTGCTTGAGCTCTGCATACGCGACATTATGAACGACGACTGGGCTGAGCAGGAACGTGTTGCGCACTTGGGCGAAGCAGGCCCGCGCCGTGTCCCACGCTCCCACCCGCAGCAGGTCAAGCCCCACTTCGAAGAGCTGCCTGGCCTGCTCGACGGTCTTCCTGTCACCCTCCAGCGCGGCGATGCGATGGGTAAGCGGAGGATGCACTCGGCTTTTCGCCTCGCCAGGAGGGTCCAGGCTCGGGCTATCACCGTGCCGCCTCACGCACTGAGCCAGGAAATCGGTGATTCCTTCGAAGCGGTAGCCCGCGTGGAGCACGTAGAAGGCCCCATACTTGTCGGCCTCGAACTCGTCCTCCTGCTGCCACGTCCCCAGCACCCTCGCCGGCCAGTCAGCCAGATCTTCGGGTATCTCCAGGCCCAGCATCTCCGTTCGGCGGTGGCGCAAGAGATGATGGTTCCGCATGAGATGCGCCAGCTCGTGGCCGAGCACGCCTGCGAGCTGGTCGTCGCACTGTGCCCCGCCGCGCTGCCGGATCAACTTCAGCAATCCAGTAGTGACGTAGACTCTGTGGCGCACGGCCGATAGTGGGAACGACCAGGCGTCCACACCCGGGTCATCCACGACCAGGAACTCGTGTGTCACCCACCGCCGGTCTGGCCAGCTCCCCACGATGCGGCCGCCGACGCGCTGGACCCAGCGGCTCTCCTCGCAGTCCGGCGGCAGGATGGTTCGGTCCGCCTCGAATCGCTCTGCCGCCCCTGCCCAGAGGGAGTACATCTCGTCATGGGTGAGGGCGCAGGCATACGTGCCGGCCAGCACCAGCGTGGCAACGAGAAGAGCTGCGACTATTGCAGGATGTGCGGCTCCTCGTCTCTCGCCCATCGGCACTTCCCCATACACGAGGTGTGGGTCACACTGCCCCCTGGGCGCTAGTGCTGCCCTTGCGTGCTCTTCCCTTCCAGCACTCGCAGCTGCACCAGCGCGTTGGTCTCGCCTCTGTCATATCCGACCTCCCTGGCCATCTCGAGCGCCAGGTCGAAGTGCTGTCGCGCTTCCTCGGTCTCTCCCATCTCAGCCAAAGCCGCTCCCAGCAGGATCATGGAGTCGATGCGCAACTCGACTTCATCGGCTCTCTCGGCCGCAGCAATCGCGCCACGATAGTAGCGAGAGGCCGAATCGTAATCGCGGCCCCCGTGATAGATGCCAGCGACCTCGAAGGCCGCCCCTGCCTCCGCAGCGGCATCCCCGCTCTTCGTCGCCTCCGCGAGCGCCGACAGCGCCGCCGCTAGCTCGCCCTTGGCATCCGCTAGTTCGGCCATCAGGGCGGTCTCCGTCGGGAGTTCTGGTTGCGGTGATGGCGGTCCCGCGGCGCTCGGGGGCTCAACGACCGGTTCCGCGTCAGGCAGTCGCACTTCCGAAGGAGCTTCCTCACCGACGCCGGACCCCGGGACGGGACGTTCTGCTATGTCCGTCGTGGCGCCGGGCTCGGAGCTGGGTGCGATAGGGGCCTCGACCACCCGACTGCCAGTTGGCGGGACGGGGCCTCGACCGCGGAGGCCGAGGAACGCGAGCACGCCCGCGACGACGATGGCAGCCAGTGCCGCCCAGCGGAGGGCCGGGCGGGCAGCGGGCCGCTCAGTCCAGCCACCCCCTCCGAGAAGGCGCTGGAGCCGATCGAGGGCGCCGACGCGCGTCTCGCAGGCCTGCGCCAGGATCTCGACCTCTTCGCGGCATCGCTCGCAGCGATCGAGGTGGTCGCGGGTCCGCTGGATCTCGGCCTCGCTGACAGGACCGCGCATCCGGCCCATCTGGTGGTCAACGTAGGCGGCCATGCTCTCATCGTCGAGGCAGGTCAGATGAATCGCGACGGCCTTCGATGCTGTGACCAGCTCTTCTGCTATCCGGCGGCAGCGCGCGCAGGCCTCGAGGTGGGCCTGAACTGCGGCCGCCTCGTTCTGTTCGATTTCCTGATCCAGGAATGCCATCACCGTCTCTGGTGAGAGGCACTCGCCATCGTTGCTGTGACGTTCTTGGTTCATTGTTTACCTCCGCGTCCGTGCACCAGACCGGTGCGCGGCGCGTCTGGGACCGTACGGCTCACACTGCCTTGCGCAGCTTCGCCAGAGCGTCCGACTTCATGCGAGCGACAGTGCCAATCGCGATGCCCATCTCAGCGGCGATCTCCTTGTAGCTCTTGCCTTGCATGTAGAACAGGTCGAGCAGGAGGCGCGCTCGCTCTGAGAGATGATCCAGTGCGCCGTCCACCGTGAGCCTGTCCAGTACGGCGGCGAGAGCTTGGTGGTCCACAGCGATACCGCGCGCCTCCTTGAGGGGTTGAGGCTGAGGATCATGTCGTCTGCGCGCTCGCAGGTGGTCCGCGCACAGCCGACATGTGATCCGCACAAGGTAGGTCTGCAGTGAGCAGTCAGCGCGGAACCGCGGGCCGGCCCCCAGGAAGGCAATGCGCACCTCCTGGAGGATGTCCTCACACTCCTCAGCTGACAGGCCAAAGCGGCCACAGATGACAGCGCGGAGCAGGGGAATGCACAGCTCGATGGCTCGGGACATGGCCGCTTCGTCTCCGGCCTGGA
>JALGXV010000336.1 GCA_029821885.1 Candidatus Hebobacteria bacterium | reverse complement strand
CGGCGCGGGCCGGACACGGAACCGAAGGTCTTCGACGGCCAGTCATAGGCGGACGTCCCACTGCTCGGCGCTTCGAGATGGTCGCGTCAGTCGCCGACGGCGGCCGGAGATCTCGACTGCCTTTCCGCGTTCAGCGGAGCCGCGCAACAACCTTCGTGCCGAGCCAGGCACCGGGGACGAGCCCCACCAGGTACAGCCACCCGCTGACGGCGAGGGAGGGGAGCGCGCTGAACATCCCGCCGATGTTGCAGCCATGAGCGGCCCGGATTCCCCACCCCATCAAAATGCCCCCGAGGAGAGCGACCAGGAGGTCGCCGCGTCTCGATGGCCAGGTGAGGCGGAACTCCTTCTGCAGGAGGCTCGACAGCGCCGCGCCCAGGACAAGGCCCGCGTTGAGCGCGAGGGGGGGGGCGACGGCGGCGAGGGAGACCCCCGGGGCCGACCGCACGACGGAGGGTATCATGGCGAGGGGATAGCCGACGGTCCAGGGGGAAGCAATCGCCATCTGGGCTGTGTTCAGGAGCCCAAGGGCGGCGCCGCCCAACACCGCGGGCGCGGCCAAGAAGGACAGTCGAAGCGGGCGTGTGCCGTCAGCGCCGCCGGGCCGCGGGCCGGTCCGCAGCAGGACCAGCCACAAGGCGCCGAGAGCAAGGGCAGTGAGGCAGACGCCGAGGAAAGGACCGACCCACTCGGCGACCGACAGGGCCGGCGCCGCCAGCGGAACCCAGCGGGAGAACAGCGGCTCAAAGGGGAACGTGGCGGCGCCGGCCAGGATGCCGACGAAGACGGCCCAGGCGACGCAGTAGCCTTCCCCCAGGCGCTGCAAAGTCCCCGCGGCGCACATTCCGGCGACCGTCATGCCGAGCCCGAAGAGCACGCCGCCGAAGAGCGTGCCAATGCCTGCGGAGGGCAGGAGCAGATGGGATCCCACCGGGAGCCCGAGGTGGTGCCGGGTGGCCATGACCGCGCCGAAGCCTAGGGTGGCCAGCAGGAGCCCAGCCATGATCCCGCTGACCGCCTCGCGGGAGCGCAGAAGGAAGAGCTCGAAAGCGGCCATCGAGAAGCAGAAGCCGGAGCGGTTGAGGATCACCCCGTAGGTCAGACCGAAGAGCGCGAATATGAGAATGAGGTGGACATTCATGCTCGACCACTACTCCGCAGGCGGCAAGAGGGCCCCCGCGCGCTGCCACCCCGACGCACTGAACTGAGCGACTATCCCCCGGCCAGAGGAAGAAGGACGGTAATCACGTCGCCGGAACGGAGTCGGCTGGTTTCGAGTTGGTCAACCGTCTGGTTGTTCAGGAGAAGGATGAGGCTGCGGAGGCGGTTGCCCCGAGAGTCGAAGAGCATGGGACGGACCGACTCTCCCTGCTCGTCGGCAAACCGAACCAACGCCTCTGCCACCGTCAATCCCGCGTAGGGCACGGAGACGAGTTTCTTCCCCACTACTTCCCGCAGCGGGCCGAACAGACGCAGCTCCACAAGATCACCATTGGTGCTCACGATTGAACCTCCGGTTTGCTCTCTGTGCCGCCGCGAAGGCGGCAGAACTCCTCGTAGTCGATGGGGGCCGTGATCGTCGGCCGGTCGCCGCAGACGGAACAGCCGGAGTCTCGCGGTATCTCGATGGAGCGGAATGCCATCTCGAGTCCATCGAAGACGAGCAAGCGGCCGACAAGGGCGTCGCCGATACGCAGGATGAGCTTGAGGACTTCGGCCGCCTGGATGCTGCCGACGATTCCGGCGACGGCGCCGAGAATTCCTGCCTCCTGGCAGCTCGGGACGAGGCCCGGGGGCGGGGGCTCGGGGTAGAGGCATCGGTAGCAGGGCCCGCGGCCTGGCACGATCGTCGTGACGTGGCCCTCGAAGCGCAGGATGCCGGCATGAGAGAGGGGCTTGCCCTGCATGACACAGGCATCGTTGACCAGGTATCGGGTGGGGAAGTTGTCGGCGCCGTCCACGACGATATCGTAGTCGGCTACCACGTCGAGAACGTTGGAGGAGTCGAGGTGGAACTGATGCGGGACGACGCAAACATCGGGGTTGATGTCCTCCATAGTCTCGCGAGCGGAAAGACACTTCGGCCGTCCCAGGTCGGTGGTGGCGTGCAGGATCTGGCGCTGGAGGTTGCTCAGGTCGACAGCATCCGAGTCGACGATGCCGATCGTGCCGACACCGGCGGCGGCAAGGTAGAGGCCCACAGGGGAGCCGAGGCCGCCTGCGCCGATGATGAGCACGCGGCTGTCGAGCAGCTTGCTCTGCCCCTTCCCGCCAACCTCGCGGAGGATGATGTGACGGCTGTATCGCTCAATCTGGGCCTCGGAGAAGTCGCTCATGGAGCGCTCTCCTCAGCGCGCTCGATGCAGATGCGGACAGCGCCGTTGCGGGAGATGGCATGGACGATCCTGTGTCCCTCCATCTTGGCGCTCCTGGGAACGTTGCGCGCCGGGTTCCCCTGATCCACGGTCACCTCGATCCTGCGGCCAGGCTCCATCTCTTCGAGACGGAGCTTGGTCTTGACCCAGTTGAGGGGACAGGGAGTGCCCCGCAGATCGAGACGACACTCGGGCGCTCTCTCAGTCATGAGGGACCCTCTCTGCTAGCGCAGGGCGGTGTGCCGACATATCCCGGAGTCGCTTGACGATGCGTGGGAATACCTCGAGAAGCCGCTCTACCTCTTCAACCGTGTTGGCCCGCCCCACGGTGATCCGAATGGAACTGCGGGCGATGTCCGGGGGCAGGTCGAGGGCGAGGAGAACGTGAGAGGGCTCGGACAGGCCGGAGGTGCAGGCAGAGCCGGTTGAGACGGCAAAGCCTTCCTGATCGAGGTCGAGGAGCAGGGCCTCTCCTTCAATCCCGGCCACGCACAAGCTGGCGCTATTGGGGAGCCTCTGCGTGGGATGCCCTGTCAGCAGCACGTCGGGGATGCCACCGAGGATGCCGCCGATGATCTGGTCGCGTAGTCCGCTGGTATGCGCTGCTTCCTGCTCCATCTCCTCGCCCGCGAGACGGGCGGCCTCGCCGAGCCCGACGATGCCGGCGACGTTCTCGGTGCTGGCGCGCCGGCCGCTCTCCTGGCCTCCGCCATGGACGTAGGAGGTGATGGCAACGCCCTCGCGCATGAAGAGGGCACCCACCCCCTTGGGACCGTAGAGC
>JALGXV010000002.1 GCA_029821885.1 Candidatus Hebobacteria bacterium | reverse complement strand
GCAAGCTCGACGAGCAGACAGACGTGGTCTACGTGTTCATGAACAACTGCTTCCAGGCGCAGGCGGCCAAGAACGCGGCCGACATGGAGAGCCTGCTTGCTGAGGAAGATGCAGCTGCCGTATAGGCTCTCGGCTTAGTCGCAGGCCGACTCCGCCAGACTACGGGAGCCTACTCCGAGACCCATCGGACGGCCCGTGCGAGCAGCGTCACAGCAAGCACTGCCGGCAGCATGATACAGGCCAGCAGGCGGGCCAACACGGTCGCAAACCCCAATGGCACACAGCTCGGCTCGGCGTCCGAGAAGAGCGCGCGCCAGAGGAAGAAGAGGGCCGCGCCCAAGCCTGAAGACCATATCAGTGCGTTCAGCCACCGCGGGGATCGCGGCAAGAGATCTCTACCCCCGGCCATCTCCAGTGCCTCGAAACAGGATCTCGCGCCGGCGCCGCTGAATCGGGCGCCAGCTTGTCGCCCTAAGTTACCTCGCGCGGGGCTGGCCTTCTAATCCCGCTGCGCGTGCCCAACAGCGCCACTCACTCCGCAAGACTCACGGCCTCCCATTCGGCCGTGTGCCTTCTCTGGCGGAGCTGCCGGTAGTATCGGTCTGCGATCCTCTCGATGGGGGCTCTATCGTCTGTGAACGGACGACCTTGTGCCTGGGCCGGGCGGATGTCCGGAGGCCCCGCCTGACGGACCTCCTGCGCAATCTCGACCAGGCCGTGGTGCGCAAGGGCATTCGCATTTGCCAGAAGGTGATCGCACGATGTATCTTCGGAGCCGGCCAGCAGCACGGCGCCCGATCGCCTGGAGATGCCTGTGATCGTGTAGACGGACGGGAACACCGCTCTCACCGTCGCAGCGACGCGGGCCAGCAGCTCTGGTGCGTCGGGGTCCCACCAGGCGATGTTGACGGCGACTACGCCGTCCGGGCGCATGCTCTCACGCACCTGCTGGAAGAACTCGCGCGTGATAAGGTGGAAGGGAATGTCGGACCCCTGATAGGCATCGATGACCACCCAGTCATACTGCTGGCCGCAGCTGCCCAAGAAGGCGCGACCATCGGTGACGTGCACGCGCAGGTTAGGTTCTGTCATGTCGAAGTAGCGGCGCCCGAGCCCCACGATGGCCGGGTCGATCTCGACACCGTCGATTGGCAGCGGCCCGTAGGCCTGGCTGATCTGCTTGGCAACGGTACCCGAGCCGAGCCCAACGATAAGCACATCCCTCAGCCACTGGCCTGGGGGCTGGGAGCGCAGGAGCGGGGCCAACAGCAGGTAGTCGAAGTACTGGTGCGTGCGGAAGCTGCCGGGCGAGTAGTAGGAGAAGGCCCCCCAGTCGACGATCAGCAATCGGGCGTCTTCCTTCTCGACAACCTGCAGGTAGTTGTATGACGACTCCTGCTGCGCGATCACTCCTTCGGCCGACAGCATCGGCGGCAGCGGAACCAGAATCAGAAGGCCCACAGAGATCAGGGGGAGCAGCCGGGGCCGGGCCGCGAAGAGCAGCCCGGCGGCCAGCAACAGCAGGCCGAAAGCCATAATGGAGCGGCGCACGCCCCATCGGTCGATCATCACGAGGGCCGGCAGGAACGTGCCGACGACACTCCCCAGCGCGGAGATGGCGTAGATGCGGGCCGAGGAGCGGCCGGTCCGCCCCAGGTCGTGTATACTGAGCTTCATGGTAAACGGGCATACGCAGCCAAGCAGCAGCATGGGAATGCAGAAGAGCGCAAACGTCCCGACCAGCGAGGACGCAAGCAGCCCGACCCGGGGCGTCAGGCTCCAGGCCGCCTCGAGCACCCATTTGCTCGCCAGCGGCACGACGATGGTGACAGCGCCGGCCAGCATCACGAGCATTCCCAGCAAGCTGCGCGACGGGTGACGGTCGGCAACGGCCCCGCCAAGGTAGTAGCCAGCGGTGAGGAAGATGAGCACCAGGCCGATGAGGCTCGTCCACACGGACAGTGTGCTGCCGAAGTAAGGCGCGATGAGCCGCGAGGCCGACATCTCCAGACCCATGACGGCCACCCCGCAGGAGAAAACGAGCCAGACCAACGCGGCTCCCGCCAGACGTCCCCGAATAGCCCGCCCCTCTCCCTCGGCACGCCAGCGTGAATCCACAGCAGGGACCCCCTCCGCTCACCGGGGCAGATGTGCTCTGCCGAGGCGAGCAACTCAGGTGTGAGACATGGGCACAACCGCACGCCCTCTCAGCGACCTTGTGGGCAGGAAGGTCGCTGGCGGCTATTCCACTGTTACGCTCTTCGCGAGGTTCCTCGGCTGATCTATCTCACGATCCCAGATGTCGGCCACGTAATAGGCATAAAGCTGCATGGGAATGCCGGCCAGCACCGGCGACAGCACCTCCTCCGTCTCCGGGATACGGATGACATCGTCCGCGTACTTCGCGATCTCCTTGTCGCTCTTGTTCGCGACGGCGATGACTCTGCCTGCCCGGGCCCGTATCTCCTGCAGGTTGCCGATGGACTTCTCGTAGTGTGGGCCTGCTACAACCGCCGAGAGCACTGCACACTCCTCCGTGACGAGCGCGAGCGGGCCGTGCTTCATCTCGCCGGCGGCGTAGCCCTCGGCGTCCAGATATGCTATCTCTTTGAGCTTGAGGGCACCCTCCATCGCAGAGCAGTAGTGAGCGCCGCGGCCGAGATACAGATAGCGCTTGATGTCTTTGTACTTGGCTGCAAGGCTCTTGATATGGCCCGCTTCCTCGAGGGTCTCCTCCGCCAACTCGGGGAGTGCCTTGATGCCGCGGAGCAGACGGCGCGCCACGCGCGGCGTCATGGCCTCCCGCACCTGACCGAGGTGGACAGCGAAGAGGAGCATTGCCAGGATCTGGCTCGTATAAGCCTTGGTGGAGGCAACACCGATCTCCGGCCCGGCATGGATATACAGCAAGCCATCGGCCTCTCGCGCCACCGAACTGCCAATGACGTTCGTTATCGCGAGAAGCTTGGCACCTTGCCGGTGGGCCGTCCGCATGGCCTGCAGGGTATCGGCTGTCTCGCCAGACTGGCTGATGGCGATGCCGAGCGTGCTCTTGTCGAAGACACTCTCTCTGTGCTGGAGCTCCGAGGCGACGTCGACGATTACGGGCACGCCGCATAGCTTCTCGATGGCGTACTGCCCGGCCATCCCGGCATAGGAGGCGGTGCCGCAGGCGATGACGGCTATCTTCTTCAGGCGGCGCAGGTAGCCGTCCGAGAGGCCGAGCCCTTCCAGGTTCAGCCCCATGCGTCGCCCGACGATCCGGTCGCCGATCGTCTCCCGGAGCGCGTGGGGCTGCTCGAAGATCTCCTTTATCATGAAGTGCTTGTAGCCGCCCTTCTCGGCCATCTCCGCGTCCCACTCGATGTGGAACACGGGCTTCTTCACGGCCTTGCCCGCCAGCGTCTTCACCTGCACCTTGTCAGCCGTCAGCAGCACCATCTCGCCGTTGTCGACCAGGTAGGCCTTCCGCGTGAACGGGATGATGGCGGATGGATCGGAGGCGGCGAAGTTCTCCCCTGGCTTCTCGCCGAGACCGACGATAAGTGGGCTATACTGCCGCGCCGCCACGAGGAGACCTGGCTCCTTATCTGACATTGCGACGACTGCGTAGGAGCCCTTGACCTGCTTGAGCCCGCGCCGCACCGCCGCCTCGAGATCTCCCTCGTAGTACTTCTCGAAGAGGTGCGCGAGCGTCTCTGTGTCGGTCTCGGAGCGGAACGTGTGGCCTTCCTTCTCGAGTTGCTCTCGCAGCTCGAGGTAATTCTCGATGATCCCGTTGTGAACGACGGCGATGTGGCCCTCACAATCCGGGTGCGGGTGAGCATTCGCGGTTGAAGGCGGGCCGTGCGTCGCCCACCGTGTATGTGCAATGCCGGCGCGCCCCTCCGGCTTGTTGTTCTGGAGCAGACCGGCCAAGACCGAGATCTTGCCCTTGGACTTGATCAGCTCGATCTTACCGTCTACAGATACAGCGACCCCTGCGGAGTCGTAGCCTCGGTACTCCAGCCTCCGCAGACCTTCGAGCAGCACCTCGACGGTGTCGCGGCCGCCGAGATATGCCATGATGCCGCACATTGCTTACTGCTGCCTCCAACTCCTAGGGTAACCTAAGTATCCCCCAACTCGGGGGCACAGCCGGCGAGGCTTCTCTCGTAGACGCGGACCAGCTTCTCCGCCATCCGGCCGGCAGAGAACTCTTCGGCGCGCGGTATCGTCTGACCTGCCAGCCGCGCCCGTAGAGCCCCATCCGCCAGCACCTTCCCGAGACCTTCGGCCAGGGCCTCCGCCGTCGGGTCAACGATGAGGCCATCGACGCGGTCCCGGATCACGTCCTCCACGGCCCCGGATCGAACTGCGACCGCGGGCACGCCCAGCGCCATCGCTTCCAGCACCGCCACGCCCTGGGTATCGGTGAGAGATGGGAAGGCGAAGACGTCCGCTTCGGAAAGCCAGTTGAAGACCTCGCCGCGGTCCACGTATCCAGTGATGTGCACTTGGTCGGTCACGCTCGCGGCGCAGGCAATTCGGGCGGCCTCGTCCTCCCACGGCCCGCCGCCAATCAGCACCACATGGGCGTCTCCGCCGTCTCGCCGCAGTATTGACAGTGCTCGCAGCAGAAGGCCCAAGTTCTTCTCCAGAGCAATCCTGCCCGAGTAGGCGATCAAGGGGACACCGTCCGGGATGCCCAACCGGGCCCGCACCGGCTGTCGCTGGGATGATCGGATCAGGTCCAGGTCGATTCCCGTGGGGATGACCGCGATAGGGCGGTGCACGCCGTAGCTGCGAAGCAGATCGCTGACCCCCCGCGTGGGAACAACGACGTGCTTGGCTGAGTTCGAGAAGCTCCGGCTCACCCATACCGCGGCCGCCCGGACCAGAGGGCGTGGCAAGGGCACGTAGTGCGCATACGAGCGTATGAGAGTGTGGTATGTAAATACCAGAGGACACGGCAATCGGCGTGCCCACCGTCTGCCTTCTCGGCAGCAGGTGAACGGATGCTGCGCGTGTATGACATCGGGTGGGCGGTCCTTGAAGAGGGCACGGAGCCGGTATCCGCTGTACGGGAGTGCGATTGGGTAGCGGGGGCTCGTGGGCGGGCAGAGTGAGGGCAGCCGGTGCACAGAGGGATCGGTCTCTTCGTAGTCGGGGAACTCCGGCGCGACGATGTGGACCTCATGCCCTAGCTTCCTGAGCTCCCCGGCGAAGGTGGACACCGAAACCACGACCCCATTGACGATGGGCCGATAGCACTCGGTGAAAAGGGCAATTCGCATGTGCGTGTCTGCCGCCAGGCTGCGCAGCGCGGCCGTACCGGGGCCGACGGCGGTAGGATAGCACGGAGTTGAGGCCCACGTCAACGGCGGCGGGACGAGGCACGGGAGGGAGGAGAGATGCCTGAGGTGCGGCGACCTGCAGTCGCCGGGCAGTTCTACGAGGGCAGCGAACAGGCTCTGCTCGCCTCTCTGCGCGAGTGCTTCCTTCATCCGCTCGGCCCTGGCTCCTTGCCCCAGGTGAACGCACAAGGGCCGGCCGAAATCGAGGCTGTCGTCAGCCCCCACGCCGGCTACATGTTCTCCGGGCCCGCAGCCGCTCAGGGCTTCTCCGCGCTCGCCGCTGACGGTCTCCCAGAGGTCGTGGTCATCCTCGGCCCGAGTCACTACCTCGCCTCAAAACAGGCGGCCATCTCGCTGGTCGATGCCTGGCGCACTCCCCTGGGAGATGTTCCCATCGATACGGAGCTCGGCCGGCGGCTGCTGGATTCGAGCCCTCTCCTTGAGCACGACGAGCAGGCCCATCGGAACGAGCATTCGCTTGAGGTCCAGGTGCCCTTTCTCCAGTTCGTCTACGCAGATACAGTGCCGAAGATCGCACCCATTTGCATCCGGTCGCATCCTTCGGCGGACGTAGAGTCAGCGGTCGCGGATGCGGCGGAGCTGGGGCAGGTGATTGCGGAGGCCGTCGGCGACGCGCGGGCGGTTGTCGTCGCCAGCACGGACTTCTCCCATCAGGTGCCCCACGATGTGGCCGAGCGGGAGGACAGACGCGCGCTGGACGCCATCGAGGCCTTGGACGCGACCGGCCTGCTGAGGACGGTCTACACGCGGGGTATCTCAATGTGCGGTCCCGTGCCGGTGGCCACGGCCATCTCGTATGGCCGCGCTCGTGGTGCCCGACGCGCGGAGATGCTGCGCTACTACACATCGGGGGACGTCCTCGGCGATCGCCGCAGTGTCGTAGGCTACGCCTCCCTCGCGATCCGACGTGATGGAGGTGGTGCCCGATGACCTGGTTCGATGTCGTCGCTATCCTGCTGATCGTTGCTATTGCCTGGCTGGAAAGCCTGCGCGGATTTGGCCGAGCGATATTCGACTTCGTTGGCGGCATCATTGCCCTCAAGATCTCCATTGTCGCCTCCGGATGGCTCGCGCAGACGGCGCCACTCATGTCGTCCGAAGCGAGCGCCGAGGCCTTCTGGATGACGATGATCTTCGTCGTCCTCGTCGTGCTCATCGTCATCGCGACGAAGTTGATCTATGAGACGACTCTGATGTCCCTAGATGTGCTCGATCCCGTTGTGGGAGGTATCCTCGGGGTCGCGTCGGGGATAATCGCGGCCCACTTCTTCTTCCGGGTGATGCTGACGGCCTACGCGGACACGGCCTTCGCCGCCACGGTGCTCAACAGCTTCATGGGCCATGAGATTGTCCAGTTCCGCAGCTACCACCGAGTCGTCCAGGCGCTCCAGAACTTGGGCAATTGGTGAGCCGCGCGCGCGGCCGGCGGCTGTGGCGCCCCGGCGCGGTCAGCTCTCGGGGAGGGACTTCACGCGCGCGATCAAGTCGCTCGCGGACACCCCCTCGACGTGCTCCGCCAGAGCCACCTGCCCCCCGTAGCTCTCCACGAAGGCGCGCTCCTCCTGGTTCACGGTCTCGAGTACATAGTCCCCGCCCTTCACCCACACGTCTGGCTTCAGGGCCATTATGAGGGGGAGCGAGCTGACCTCTGGGAAGATCACCACCAGATCGACGCAGGCCAGAGCCGCAATCATCTCGGCCCTCTCGCGTTCGCTATAGAGCGGTCGCCCTTCCCCCTTGAGCCGTCGCGCCGATGCGTCTGAGTTCAGCCCGACAACGAGAACGTCTCCATGTTGGCGCGCGGCCTCCAGCGTCCGCACGTGGCCGATGTGAAGGAGATCGAAGCACCCGTTGGCGTAGGCGACGCGCTTGCCCTCTTGGCGCCACCTCTCAACTCGTGGCTTCGCCTCTTCTCGCGATACGATCTTCTCACCCGCCTTCCTCGGTCCCGACGCGCCGCTCATTCGTGCCTCCCTTGTTCGGGCCGTCCCCCTTCCATCTCCCACAGCCGCGCCGTCCGCGCCAGCACAAACGCCGCTCCCAGCGCACTGTATACCAGCCCCGGCGCGCCGTCCAGAAAGCCGCCCTTGAGCACATACCGGTTGAAGAACGTGAACCCCGGCGACACCCATTCCCGCAGCCGCGCCCGCCGGCCCCTCTCCCACAGGTCCTGGGCCGCCAACTCTGCATAGCGAGAGAACTTCTCGAAATACTCCTCCATATCCCGGTACGCGTAGTGCAACAGCGGCTCCCTCAATCTCCCCACCCGCCCGGTCGCGTGGAACCGCTCGTGTACGTGCCGCTCTCCGTACCGCCCCGCGTCCCGCCGAAAGAGCCGCAGCACCTCATCCGGCCAGCACCCTCCATGTCGCAGCTGGTGTCCGCAGAAGAAGAACGCCCGGGGGATCCCATAAGCCGCCGGCCCCGGCCCTGCCACCGCCTCCCGAATCTCATCCATCAGTCTCGGCGTCACCCGCTCGTCCGCGTCGACCATGAGCACCCACGGCCCTGCGGCCTGCTCGATGGCCCAGTTCCGCACCCGCGCGAACCCCTCCCACGGCCGCACCAGCACCCGCTCTGTGTACCGCCTTGCCACCTCCGCGCTCTTATCCACGCTCTCTGCCGACACCACCACCACGATCTCGTGCGCCCACCCCAGGCTCTCCAGACACTCGGGCAGGTCCTCCTCCTCGTCCCGCGCCAACACCACCGCCGAGACAGCCGCGCCCGAGCCACAATCCGACTCTTCCGCTCTGCTCACCACTCCCTCGGATGTCGTTGGAGGACGATACCCCCGCACCCGTAGCGCCGCCCTCAGTCGCCCGGCGGCGCGCTCTCCATAGTGCACCTCGAAGAACGTCACCAGGCTCTCGTAATACAGCGCCTTTCGCTCAGCCCCCAGGCCGAGCGCCGAAGCGCCCCCCACGTGCACCACCTCCGGCTGCGGCCAATAGTACACTTGCCGGCCGCGCTTCCGCGCCCGCAGACACCAGTCCGTGTCCTCCAGGTAGAAGAAGAACCTCTCGTCCAGCGGACCGATCTCCTCCCACGCCTCGCGCGGAATCATCATACACGCGCCCAGCAGCGCTGCCACCGGCCGGGGCGTATGCCCTCGCATCCGCAGTCGCGCGAGGCTCGTCGTATTGAGGCCGGCCAGGCGCAGAAGCTGATTACGAAGCGTCGGGATCGGGTGGATCGACGTCTGCGTTCGCCCATCGGGGCGGCGCAGCCGCGGCCCCACCGCCGCCGCCCGCGGGTTCTTCTCCAGGAACTCGGCGAGCCGCGCCAGCGATCCCGGTGCTGGCACCGTGTCAGCATTGAGCAGGAGCAGGTACCGACCGTGTCCGGCCGCCGCAGCCTGGTTGCTCGCCGCCGCGAATCCTTTGTTCTCGTCGTTGACGATCAGCCTTACCTGGGGGAACTCCGCCGCCACGAGCCTCCCGCCCCCATCCGTCGAGGCATTGTCCACCAGAATCGCCTCCCACCTCAACCCCCCGCACGCCTCTGGCAGCGCGCACAGGCAGTTCGCGACCACAGAAGCGCTGTTGTAGATGGGGATACAGATGCTCACGTCGGTCATCGGGCTCGCCCGCTCCGCCTCACTCCGCCGCCTGCGCCTCGAGTCGCCCCTCGCGCGACAAGATCCGAAGCGCCGCTGCCAACACCTCATGAGGTGTGATCGACATCATGCAGCTCCTGTGGCCGCAGTTGGGTGTCACTGGATGAACACAGGGCCCCCAGCACGGCTGCTCATGAAAGATCACCTCGTGACCCTCTCCCTGCGGGCCCGTCCGCCGGGGGTCCGTGGGACCGAAGAGCGCCACCACAGGCCTCGCCATGGCGGCCGCCACGTGCATTGGCCCGGAGTCGATGCCGATGAGCAGGTCGCAGCGTGCCAGGACTGCTGCGAGCTGGCCAGGCGTGGTTCGCCCGGCGAGGTTGCACGATTGGCGCGGACCGATTGGCCCGATGATCTCGTATCCAAGCTCCCGATCGGCCTCAGCCCCAACGACCACCAGTCGAGCGCCGTCGTCGTGGGCAAGCCGTACGGCCACCGCCATGAAGCCCTCAGCGGTCCACGACTTGTACGGCTTGTTGCTCGACTCGCCCGGCGCAAGTGCGATAAGCGGTCCGTCTCCCTGCATCTCGCATTCGGCCAGTAGTCTGCCTCCGTACTCCCAGTCCTCCTGCGACAGCCTCGCCAGACCAACGTAGTCCGTCTTGGCGGGCTCTATGCCAAGGCCGCGGAGGAGCCGCATCACCTTCTCCGGGCAGGGGATCCCGCGGACCTGGATCCGGTGCGTGAGGAACCCCGCGAGATCCGAGTCGACGTAGCCCACGCGATGACGCGCTCCGGATAGCCGCGCGCAGAGGGCCATGGTCGCCGACTGTGAGAAGGCCACCGCCATGTCCGGCCTGCCCTCCCGGAGCTTCAGACCGAGGCCCACTGCAGCCTGCAGGACGGGCGACGGCCGGTGCAGGATCTCATCCACGAAGCCGCTCTCGGCCAGCAGGCCGGCCAAGTACGGCCTGAGCACGCTCGTTATGTGGGCCTCAGGATAGGCCTCCCGGAGCGCCTTGAGGGCCGGCAGCGTGAACATCAGATCGCCGATCTGATTCAGGTGGAATACGAGGACCCGTTTGACGCTCGCGCAGTCGCACAGCTCCTCGCGGTAGAGGGCCTCGACCTCCCTCGTCACTCTCGACACTCCGTATCTCGACGCCGCCGTCGCCCTCCCGAACTCACCCAGCCGCTCGGCCTCGCGCCGATCGGTGAGAAGCGCTTCCATGTCTTCCTTGAGTCGTTGGGGATCCACCCGGCCGACGGTCTCGTGGTCGGCGAAGCAAGATGCTTCGGCGCTGGCCAAGTTCTCGGGATGCACGATGCCGAAGTATCCGCCCTTGCCGGCAGCGACCACGGGGAGCCCGCAGGCCATCGCCTCCAAGGTGACCGATGCCGTCCCGATGGCAACGGAGCCGAGCGACAAGATGCGAGGAATGTCGCTGCGCCCTCCGAGCGCGAAGACGGCCTTCCGCCCTAGGCGCTGGTTCATCTTGTCAGCGGCCCGCGCCACGGCCTGTTCCTCGGGTCCCTGGCCCACGAGCACGAGCTCGACATTGGCCACGGCCTTCTCCAGCTCCTCAATCGCCTGGATAGCGGCCTGCGCCACCGGCGCCTTGCTGTGGCTGAACCGGCTTACATGCACGACCCGCGGCGCGCCGGGCTGCAGGCCGACCTCCCGTTCCAGCTCCGGGTCCGGGTCCGAAGGCCGGAAGCGGTTCGTGTCCACTCCGATGATGGTCTTCACGACCCTCTCCGGAGGCAGCCCGAAGCCGTCTACGAGGTTGCGGCAGCTTGCGTCGCTCACCACGGCCACGCGGCGACTCCAGTAGAAGACTGTGTAGCGGTTCACAGGGCTTCGAGTGCCGTGGATCGTCAGGACGTAGGGGACGCCGGCGCGCTTGCAGGCGAGGTACGACACGACGCCCGAGCGCCAGTTGTGTGCGTTCACTATGTCGACGTGCTCGCGCTCGAGGAGACGCCTGATTGCCAGCACGCCTGGGGCCATTCTCCCCCCGGCGAAGTTGACATGGAAGTGCTCGATCCCGGAGGCCTCCAACTCGGGCACCAGCTGGCCTCCATGTGACGCAACGAGTACGCGGTGCCCCTTCGCCTTCAGCCCGCGGGCGAGTCGGATGGTATAGGTCTCGACTCCCCCGTAGTTGAGCCACGAGAGCACCTGCAGTATGGTCAGTCGCGAGTTGCGCAGGCTTCCAGCCAACTCAGCCCTCTCCCGAGCGCGTGAGAAGGGCGCGCACTGCCCCTGCCACTTGGTCAGCCTCGATGGCCTCCATGCAGGTGCGGGGATGACACCTGCGGTTCCGACACGGTGCGCATTCGGCGTCGGTAACAACCTTCGCATGCCCCGCCCCATAGGGGCCGAGGCGTCGCGCATCACTGGGCCCGAAGATTCCGACCGTCGGCGTGCCCACGGCGGCCGACACGTAGAGAGGCCCGGTGTCGTTCCCCACGGTGACTCTGCATCGGCGCAGGGCCTCCGCCGCCTGCTTCAGCGTTGTCTTGCCGGTCAGATCGATGACGCGAGTCCGCGCCGTCTGGGCTATGGTGGTGGCCAGCTTCCTATCGTTCTCCGTCCCAAGCACGACAGCCGTCAGGCCGAACTCATCTGCCAGCGCGTCGGCCACGGCCGCGAAGCGCTCGCCGGGCCAGAGCTTCGACTCCCAGCGGGCCCCTGGAATCAGCGCGGCAAGGCTGTCTCCTCCCTCCAGCAGCTCCTCTACGACCCGCCGATCGTCCTGCGAGATGGCGATATCGAATCCGACTGGCTCACGCTCAGCTCCGAGCGCTTCTGCGAAGTCCAGGTAGGAGTCAACGGCATGCACATCTCTTCGCTCCGGGACGATGCGCCGGTTGTAGAAGAGGCATACGCCCTCGCGCAGAGTCCGATAGCCGATTCTCTGCTTTGCGCCACTCAAGTAGGCGATGGCAGCGCTCTTGAGCAGTCCCTGGAGGTCCAGTGCCACGTCGTAGCTCTTGAGACGCAGCGCCCTCTTGAGACGAAGAGGTGCTCCGAGCGGTGGGAGCATTCGGACCTTCGCCCCGCCGTTCTTGGTGCCGCCGACAACAAGCACCTCGTCGAGCTGGGGATTGCCCGTGACGACGTCGGCGGCGGCCGGGCCCACGGCCCACCCGATGTGAGCGTCGGGGAACCTGCGACGCAGCGCTCGCGCCACAGGCAGCGCCTGCACGACATCTCCGATGGAGCTGAGCTTCACCACCAGGATGCTCTGTGCTTGGTCAGTCATGGCGCCTCTTGCGCCCGTTCCTCGGGCGGACGCGCCTTCCATCGCTTGTGAAGCCAGAACCACTGCGCCGGGTGGGCCCGGATGTGCTCCTCAATCGCCTTGGTGTAGCGTGCTGTGTTAACGAGGACGTCGCGGTCCCTGTCACCGCTCGCCACGAGCGGCACTGGGGGGCTGGCCACCGCAACATGCGTGTTGTCGGGATTCCGCCAGCCGAACCCGGGAATGACTGCCGCCCCGGTCTTCAGGGCGAAGGCTGCGGCTCCCGGAGCCGTGGACGCGAGGTGGCCGAAGAAATCCACGAAGACACCATCGTCGCCTGCATTCTGGTCGAGCAGGATCGCCAGAAGCTCGTTGTTCTTCAGCGCTCGCAGAGAGTTTCGCACCGCCACCCCGCGGTGCAATACCTTCATACCCGTGCCTTCTCTCGTGCGCCGGATGTAGTTAGTGATCTGATCGTCTCGCTGCGCTCTCGCGATCACATTGAGAGGATATCCCTCTGCCGCGAGGCGAGAACCATACAGCTCCCAGTTTCCCAGGTGTCCGGTCAACAGGATGACACCATGCCCGGCCGCCAGCGCCGCGTCTATGTGCTCCTTTCCCCGAAGTTCCACCGTTTGCCGGATGTCATATTGGCTCATCGCCGGGAGACGGATGAGTTCGGTGAGGCAGAGGCCGAGATGCCGGTAGCATGCCTTGGCGATCGCGGCCAGCTCTGCTTCTCCCTTCTCGCGGCCAAAGGCCAGACGCAGGTTCGTCATCACGATGCGGGCATGTCGGGGGGAGGCGGCTCGCATGAGCATCCCGATGCCGACACCAAGTCGTTCGGCGAGCCCGGAGGGAAGACGCTGCCAGCGTCGCGCCATCCACAGTACCAAGGCGTTCCCCAGGCGCGTCTGGAGACGCCGCTGCCACTGGTAGAGCGCGGACCGGCTCTCCGTTCCGTAGATCCCCCTCATACCTCGACTCTGGCTCGCAGTAGCCACTCCAACTCCTCCGCCAGCGACCGGCGCCCTGCCCGCGGTGCGAGATCGACCTCCAGCACCCAAGCAGGCCGGTCGAAGCACTCCCCCGGCAGCCGGACGGCATCCTTCGGCGTCGTCACAATCCATTCGGCCGAGGCGGCTTCACCGAAGGCGACGCCACGCAGGTCCTCCGCGCGGTACCGGTGATGGTCCGGGAACCTGGCTCTTCCCAGAACCACGGCTCCGGCTTGCTCCAGGGTGCGCTCGAAGGCCGTCGGATTCCCGATGCTCGACACCGCCACGACGGTCCTCCCGCGAAGCGCCTCGGGGCATTGCTCCTCCGCTTTGCCTCCGAGAGGCCGAAGGCGCGTGGGGGCATGTCTCGCCTCCCAGATCCGCGCGTCGGGCGCGAGTTCCTCGATCCGCGCCCTGATCGCCGCCAGGTCGGCTGCGCGGAGCAGATCCGAATGTGTCAGCCAGACCGAATCCGCCCGCGCCAGATGCGTCGGCGGCTCCCTCAGCATCCCTCGCGGCACCAGGAAATCATACCCGAACGGGGCCAGCGCGTCCACCAGAACGATCTCCAGGTCCTTCTCCAGGCGCTGGTATTGGAACCCATCGTCGAGCACGAGCACTTCGGCCCCCAGCTGCTCGACGGCAAGCCGTCCGGTTCGCCGCCGATCCTTGCCCACGAGAACGCCCACACCTCTCAACGACTCTGCCATCAGGTACGCTTCGTCGCCCGCCTGCTCAGGATCCACGAGGGGCCCGGCTCCCTCTGAAACCAGCACCGACTTCGACTCGCCCGCGCCACGGTAGCCCCTGCTGAGGATGGCCACGCGCTTTCCCTGCTGCGCCACCCACTTGGCGACCGCCATCGCCGCAGTCGTCTTGCCCGTCCCGCCAACGGTCAGATTGCCAATGCTCACGACGTGAGCGGCCAATCGTGTTCTGCGCGCCAGGCCCAGCCGATATCCTGCGTGGTGGAGCCCGAGGGCGGCGCCATACAGGAGGGACAGCGCCCACAGCCCGGCCGCAGCAATACGGTCGGTCGGCCGATCGCCGTTGCCGCGTGCGAGACGCTCCCACCTCGTTCCCCGGCGGCCGGTCACTTGCTGCTCTCCGCCTCCAGCAGTTCCGCAGCCACCTCGGCGCAGCGGAAGGATGCGCCTCGCTGGCGCGCTATCAGTCCACCTGCGCGGCGCGCGATCTCTCGTCGACGCGCATCATCTCCGGCGAGGCGGAGGAATTCCCGGGCGAGCTCCTCGGGACCCCCGACGGCGAAGCCGACCCCCTCTGCTGAGAGCAGATCGGCCGTGTCCGAGCAGTTCTCCGTGTGCGGGCCGAAGAGAGAGGCGACACCCACGGCCGTGGGTTCGAGCAGGTTGTGGCCTCCCACAGCGACCAGGGTCCCGCCGACAAACCCGGCGGCGCCAAGCGCATAGGCCGCCCGCAGCTCCCCCATGGTATCGAGGATGACGACCGCTTCGGCGTGGTCCTCCCGACCCTCACTGCGGCGCACAACGTGCAGACCGCGCTGGGCCAGCATGGCCGATACCTGGGCCACGCGGTCGACGTGGCGCGGGGCCAACAGCAGGCGCGCCCGCGGTTCCTTCTCTCTGATCTTGACGAACGCGTCGACGATCTGCTCTTCCTCTCCCGGATGTGTGCTGCCGGCCACCAGCCAAAGGTGGGAGTCCAGCGCCCCGATGTCCTGCGCCACGCGCTCCTCCGCCCGTCGGTCGCGCGCGGCCAGCGTATCGGCCTTCGTGTTCCCCGCGACCACCACCCGCACGCGACTGCCGGGAGCGATCCGCCGCAGCCTCTCCGCATCGGTCGCCGATTGGACGCAGAGTCGGTCCGTCAAACGGTAGAGCCATCGGACGAAGCCCGGCAGCCAGCGCGCCCGGCTCATCATGCGGTCCGACACTCGGCCGTTCACTGCAAGCACCCGCGCCCCGAACAGCCTCCCAAGCGCGAGCATGTTCGGCCAGAGCTCCTTCTCCACGACGAGGATGAGCTGGGGACGAAGTCGCCACAGAGCCAGCACCATGGTGTCAGGCCAATCGAAGGGCAAGTAGAATAAGACGTCGACCTCGTCACAGATGTTCCGGGCGAGCGCCATACCGGTGTCCGTATGTGTGGAGACGGCTATGCCGGCGCCTGGGAAGCGCCGCCGCAGTTCGGCGATGACGGGGCGAGCAGCGGCCATTTCTCCCGCTGATACGGCGTGAATCCAGATGCGCGGACACCTGCCCGCGGGCAGGCGCGGCACCAGGCCGAGGCGTTCGAGGATATTGCCAACCGGCTTGCGTTTGACGGCTCCGCGCCACCCGAGCCAGAGCACGGCGAGCGGGACGAGCGCCAAGAGAACGAGGTCGTACACCAGCAGCTGGGCCGCCAGCGAAAGCGTGGACAGGAGACTGGGCTTCATGGCCGAGCGGCGGCCTCCTCCCCGAAGGGCTGGAGCTGTGCTTCGTAGAGCCGCCGGTAGGTGCCCGCGTGTCGGTATAGCTCTTCGTGCGTGCCGTCCTCGGCAATCCGGCCGTCGGCGAGGACGAGAATGCGGTCGGCGCGCTGGATCGTGGAGAGGCGGTGTGCGATGATCAGAGTGGTGCGCCCTTGCATGAGGTGCTCCAGAGCGTCCTGAACCAGCGCCTCCGATTCCGCGTCCAAGGCGCTGGTTGCCTCGTCCAAGATCAGGACTCGCGGGTCACGAAGCAGTGCTCTGGCAATCGCTATGCGTTGCCGTTGTCCCCCGGACAGCTTCGTTGCCCGCTCCCCAACGGAGGTGTCATAGCCCTTCGGCAGCTCCCTGATGAAGTCATCTGCGTTGGCAGCACGCGCGGCGGCCTCGATCTCCTCCCCAGTGGCGTCCGGCCGAGCGTACGCGATGTTGTCCTGTATCGACCCGCTGAAAAGAATCGGCTCCTGGGGCACAATTCCGATCTGGGAACGCAGAGAGGCCACGGTCACGGCGGCGATGTTCGCCCCGTCGATCTCGATGTGGCCGCCCGTCGGGTCGTAGAAGCGCGGGATCAGGTTCGCCATACTCGTCTTGCCAGCTCCACTCGTCCCCACGAGTGCCACGACGCTCCCGGGACTGATGTCTACCTCAATGTCCTGGAGCACCGTCTCCCCGTCTGCATACCGGAACTGGACGTGGCGGAAGGAGATCCTGCCGCGCACGCGCTGCAGGTCGCTCGCATCGGGCGCCTCCGGCACTTCTTCGCTTTGGTCGAGTATCTCGAACACGCGGTCACCTGCTGCTGCCGCCTGCTGCCCGGAGAGCCAAATCTTGCCCAGCAGCCCGAGTCGGCTTCCCAGCCGCTGGCTCACCATCCCAAAGGCAATCAGGGTGCCGACGCTCAGGAAACCATTGATCGTCAGATAGCCGGCCACGTAGATCAGCACAAGCAATCCGACGGCGCTGATGAATTCCACCGATGGACTGAGCACGGACATCACCTTGGCAACTCGCATGTTCGCTCTGAAGTTGCTTTCGTTGATCTCCCCGAAACGCTCGACCTCCGTGTTCTCCATGCCGAAGATCTGTACTGTTTGGATACCGTTCAGCCGTTCTTGTACGAATGAGTTCAGGGTCCCCAGCCGAGCCTGCATTTCCCGCGCCAGACGGCGCAAACGATCTCCGGAGCGGGCGATGATCAGGGTGATCCCTGGCATGCACACTAGCGCAAGGAGCGTCAGGCGCGGCTCGAACGACAGCATGACTCCGAGTGCGATGAGAAACACTACCGGTGCGCGCGCTGCCTCGATGAGATCCGTCGCCAGCACCCGTTGCAGCAGAATGACGTCATTGCTGACCCGCGAGAGTAGATCGCCGGTTTCGCGGGAGTTGTGGAAGGCAAGCGACTGCCGCATGAGATGACTGTAGAGCCGCCGCCGGAAGTCGCGCATGACGCCGTGCGCGAACAGCTGGGAGAAGTATGCTCGCCCGAATCCGCATACGCACTTGAGGAACCAGGCCGCCAGCGCGAGACAGACGAAGATCAGCAGGCCTCGGAGTCGCTCAGACTTTGCCCCCCCAGATACCCAGCCGAGTCGCTGTATCCAGTCCACCGTGTCCTTCGGCGCATACCCTTGAAGGGCCTCGGGGGACGGGGCAATCGCCAGGAAGATCAATGCCACCAGGATGGGGACGATGGCCGTGTCGAGCACCGTTTCGCCGATCATGGCGCCCAGCGCTGCTCGTGCCGACCAGAGGCCGCCCCGCGCATCTGCCATCAGGCGACGCAAGACGTGTACCGCCTGGGGAGAGCGGGCCCTGTTGCCGTCAGCTTGGCGCTGGTTCACTCTCAGTGCTCCCACTCCTCAATGTCCATGCTTCGGTTTCGCCGCCTCTCGCTCGCTTATCATATCAAGGACCAGTTCCGCTGTCTTTCCCGAAGCCCCTGGCTCGCCTAGCGTCCGTAGCACGTCTTCCAGGTCCGCCTTCATCCGATCCCGGCGTTCTTCGTCTTCCAGCAGTGAGCTCAGCTCGCGCGCCAGCGCCTCCGGCTTGGCATAGCGCCACAGCAGCTCTGGCACGACCTCCCTGCTGGCGATGATGTTGGGCATCCCTGCGTGCCACTGGTTGCCCAGAACACCTCGCAGAAGCAGGAACTCGAGAGTCATCCCAGGACTCCCCTTGTACACGACGACCATCGGCACACCCAGGCACGTGAACTCAAGAGTGGCCGTTCCAGAGCAGACGGCGGCCGCCTCTGCCAGTTGCAGGGCATCGTACTCCATCCCTCGCAGCAGCACCACTTGGACTCCTGCTTTCCGGAAGGCATCCCGCACCGGCTTCTCATATACCGGATCGCTGACAGGAGCGAGAAACTGCACTCCCTCCCATCGCTGGCTCACCAGTGACGCCGCCTCCGCCATTATCGGCAGGACATAGCGCATCTCCTGCCCGCGGCTGCCGGGCGCCAGAGCCATCACGGGTCTCCCGGCGTCAAGGCCATACCGGCCCCATGCCGCCTCCTTTGGGATGCCAGGCCTGGCAGCTTCCCGCACCGGGTGACCGACCCACTCAACTCGTGCCCGGCCGCCGGCGAGCAGATCCTTGGACCAAGGGAACGGCGTGGCAATGACGTCGCAGAGATCCCTCACGGCCCGGCCCCGCGGCCTCCGCGACCACGAGCCGGGAGGCAGGTAGTAGAGCGTCTTGAGGCCGAGTTTGCGGATCATGCGTGCCAGAGGGATGTTCACTCCGCCGCTGTCGATCAGCACGACGCCCATGGGTGGGCTGTGCGCCAGCAGCGCTCGCAGTCGGCGAAGGGCGAGGTAGATGCGCGGCACGCGCCGGAGAGCGTCGAACACGCCGATGACGCCCCAGTCGGTGCTATCGGCCAGCAGCTCGACACCCGCGGCGGCCATCCTCTTGCCGCCGATCCCACGGACCACGATGCCGGCGCGCTTCTCGCGCAGCGCTCGGACCAGTTGGGCACCCGCCCAGTCGCCGGATGCCTCCCCGGCGACCACACAGATGACAGGCGAGCGGTCCGGGGTGCTCTGCCCTCCAGCATCGGCCATGCCGGCTCCCTCCGTCATGGCGGCAGCGGACCACGCATGCAGGCTCCTCGTCGGGGCTTCCACTGGTAGTAGTCGCGGCTGCCTGCCACGGCTGAAGAGCGGGCCGACCTACGACCCACCCATTCCCTTGGTCTGCGCGACTTCTTGCTGCCTTCCCACCCGGCCGTCGCGCATGCGCTGCAGGAACTCCACCAGGTACAGCACGTCCGAGAAGCTGCCGAGTTCATCCGCGACTTGGTCCAGTGCCTTGGGCAGTTCCAGCTCGGAGCGGTAGATGAGCCGAAACGCCCGCTGGAGAGCTTGTCTCACACCGAGGGCCATGCCCGCGCGGCGAAGTCCGACCAGGTTCGGCCCAATGACCCGGGCCGGCTTGCCGTCCACGAGACTGAAGGGAGGAACATCCTGGCTCATCTTCGAGAAGCCGCTCACCATGGCCAGCCGCCCCACCCGTACTCTCTGGTGGGATCCGACCATCCCGCCGATGATCGCCTCGTCTTCAATGATCGTGTGGCCACTCATCCCGGAGAGAGTGGAGAGCGTGACGTGATTGCCCACGTCGCAGTTGTGGCCGAGGTGGGTAGACGCCATCAGCATGTTGTGGTCGCCGACCCGGGTGATGTTCCCCTCGCCCGTTGCGCGGTGGATGGTCACATACTCCCTGACAACGTTGTGGTTCCCGATCACGACCCTCGTCGGCTCGTCGCGATAGCCTTGGTCCTGGGGCGGCCCCCCGATGGCCGCGCCGAAATGCAGGCGGCAGTCCGCCCCGATGGTCGTGTGCTCGAGCAACACGTGCGCGTCCACAGTCGTGCCCGGCCCCACAATCGTCCCGCCGCGGATGATCGTGTAGGGACCGACCTCGACGTCGTCGGCCAGCTCGCAGTCTCTCTCTACGATAGCCGTGCTGTGGACTCGCGCCACGTCACGCCTCCCCGGCCTTGGAGCCGGCGGCGACCACCGGCTGTTCGTCCGGTCGCAACGCAAACAGGTACTGGCCCTCCGCCACGACCTGGCCATCCACCGTCCCCACCACGCCAACGCGGCCCACGTCCCCCTTCGACTTCAGCAGCGTGACCTCGGTCACGAGTTGGTCCCCCGGCAAGACCGGCCGCCTGAATCGCAGCTTGTCTATGCCGGCGAAGAACGCGAGCTTGCCTTCGTTGCCCGTCGTTGCGAGCAGCAGCACGCCCCCGACCTGAGCCATCGCCTCCGCTATCAAGACGCCCGGCATGATCGGATTCGCCGGGAAGTGCCCCATGAAGAAGGCCTCGTTCACGGTGACGTTCTTCAGCCCGACGGCTCGCCTGCCAGGCTCGAGTTCGAGCACGCGGTCCACCAGTAAGAAAGGGTACCTGTGTTGCAGAACGGATAGGATATCGTTGATGTCCATCATCTCAGCCTCTCCTCACCCTTGGGCTCAGCCCATCTCTCCATTCAAGGCCCTGCGGAGCGCTCGCGCCAGCCGCACGTTCGTCGCGTGGCTTGGCTTCACTGCCCATATGTGCCCATGGAAGCGGCGACCGCACAGCGCCAGATCGCCGAGCAGATCGAGCGCCTTGTGTCTGACCACTTCGTCCTCGAATCGGAGCGGCCCGGAGTAGGTCTCCTCACCGATTGCGAAGGCGTTGCTGTTGTCGCCGCCTTGAGCCAGGCCCCGCGAGCGCAGGGCCGACAGCTCTCTGACGAGCGCGAACGTCCGCGCGGGGGCCAGCTGTCGCGCGAACCGACGCCGGGTCAAGCGGATCCACAACGTCTGTCGCCCCGCCGCAGTTCCCTCGTAGTCGACGCCGACTGCGAGCGACAGCCCTCCACCATCGGGGCTCGCCACGGCCCAGCTGTCGCCATCTACCACCCAGACATCTCGGCGCAATCTCATGACGTTGCGCCGAGCTGGGAGCTTGGTCAGACCGGCGGCGCCGAGCAGGGCTACCCACTCGGCCGCACTGCCGTCGCAGGCAGGCAACTCGGGTCCATCCACCTCGATCCGTACGTTATCGACCCCGACCCCCAAGAGGGCAGCCATCAGATGCTCAACGCTGCCGACCGCGGCCTCGCCTCGCCCCAATCTGGTGCCCCGCTCCGTGCCCACGACGAACTCGGGCGTTGCCGGTATCGCGACCCCGTCGCCTGTGACAAAAACGACGCCCGCGTCGGCTTCCGCGGGCAGCACAGACACGCTACACTTCTCGCCAGAATGCAGTCCGATACCTTCCTTGGACAGGGGCCGAGCAACGGTGGTCTGTTCCGCTTGTCTGCCCATCTCCAGTGGACCCGGGCGGGATTATAGCACGGCGTCCCTCGCGGTGTAAAGAAGAACGGCTTCCCGCTTCCACTCAGGTGCGCCAGATCCCCGTGGTTTGACAGGTCCTTGGAGGAGACCCGGCCGAGGCGGTGGAATGAACTCTCTGGCATGCGCACGGCCCAGATCTCCATGGCGTTGACCGCGCTCCTCGCTCTTCTTCCTTTCTCCTCTGCCATCGCGCTTCCAGACGCCGCGATCGCGCAGTTAAGGGTGGAGGGCCGGGACTACCGCGGCGGCGAGCCGGTCCCATTGGAGGTGGTAGTCTCCAATCATGGCGACGCCACCCTCCCACCGATCCCAGTAGTGCTGGCCGTTGACGAGGAGCCATATGCGGAGTGGCACATCCCCCACCCGGTCGGCCCGGGAGGCAGTGTGGTCTGGTCGGTTCAGTGGCTCGCCGTGCGCGGCTCCCACGTGATGTTGGCCACCGTCGATCCCCTGAACGACGTGGCCGAGCTGAACGAAGGGAACAATTCCGCCTTCATCAGTCTCGGGGTGGGGGAGGAGCCCGAGCCGTCGCCGTGGCCGGCAGCCCTCGTGGGGCTGGCCGCCTTCCTGCTCGGCGGGGGCGCCACCTTCCTCGTCCAGCGCCTTCGTCCCCGGGCTAGGTCGCGGCGAGCCGGTCCTCCGGTGCGACGGAGTGGCAGCCGCACCTCGGGATGAGACTGCCGGCATGTCAGCGCCCCATCGGGCCCTTCGCAGCCTCCCGCCGACCTGCTCGCAGCCCCAGCGCGGACCGGGCGGCCTCGCCGGGCGCGTCACGAGCGCGGCCTTGCGACACGCACGCGGTTGGCTTCGCTAGCAGGTCAAATGCAGGGCGGCGACGACCTTTCGCTTCCCAAGCAGGTGGTTGTAGGTCTGGCAGGCTGTGCGCGTGTCGAACTCAAGCAGCTGTATGCCCGCCTTTCTGGCCTGCGCTACAACCTCCGGCGCGATCTTCATGCGCCGTTGCGCGCCGGTTCCCACAACAAGCACCTCAGGCTTGTCGTGTAGCGCCTCCTCCAGGTCCGTGAGCTGAAGAAGGTGTCCTTCCTTGCGCCACCAGCGGGGCCTGACTCGATCACCCAGGAGCAGCAAGTCGTCGGTGTATCTCTGACCGTCGACGGTGATCTCCCCAAAGCGGAACTGCTCTATGCGCACGGGCCGCATCCGGATGAACCGGTCCCCTTTCCTCCCCTGTATGCCGTGGAAGCTCCCCCCCCATCCCAAAGATGCTGCGTGCTCCCCAAGCTTCTGCACATACTAACTATAAGCGACTCGTGGATGTAGGATCGCAGGCGCTTGTGTGGAACTTATGACAACAACCTCGAGTTGGAGTGGAGACCGACCATCATGTCAGCCCCCCCAGCAATGCTTGCAGACCTGGTCAAGCGTTTTCGCCCGGAAGCAGCTGAAGGCCTGACCGCAGTCTATCAGCTTCATCTCACGGGAGACGGCGGCGACTTCTGGAACCTGTCGATCGCGAATCAGCAGTGCCACCTGTCGCCAGGCCTGGCGACAGACCCCGATGTCACCATCAAAGTAAGCGTAGAGGACTGGCGCGAGATCTTGACCGGGCGGCTGGACGCCGTGACAGCGTTCATGAGCGGACGCGTTCAGCTCTCCGGGGACCTCAGCCTTGCCACCCGCCTGAAGGCCATCTTCGGTTCATGACGCGGCCGGGGAGCCGCGCCCGAGGCCCGGCGGGGGACGACACCGCGGTGGGGTAGTCGGGCGCAGGTCGGAAGAGGGGGTTCCTAACCTGCGCCCGTGTCGAGGTGCAGCAAGCTGGGGATTGCTACACCTTTCAGCGGAACTCTGCGCGGGTTACACCTCCCACGCACCCGTCCGAGTTCGGCTGCGGTGGAAGCCCGACCTTCCGCCTCCTCCCCGGGATGTGACGAAAGTCAGACATCCCGCTGCGGCGGCCCGACACATGCCGGCCCGGGCAGATGCAGCGTCACCGCCAGCGCGGCGGCAGCCAGGGCAGTCGCGAGTCCGAACAGCAGCGAGAAGGAGGTCGCAGCGACCAGCGCTCCCCCCAGGAGAGGGAGGAAGGCGGTGACTGCAAACAACGTGTTCTGGATCCCTATGTAGAGGGTCCTCTGTTCCTCCGGAGCTATCGCGAAGAGGTAGTTGGTGTATCCCATGAAGCTGCCGGACCCGATGGCGGCCAGAGGGAAGAACACCACCATGAAGGCCGCCCGACCGAAAGGCGGGGCGTGCGAGAAGAGCGAGGCGGTGAAGGCGATCCCGGCCGCACCCAGATACACTGCCATGGCCGCCACGAGCAGGCTTCGCGGTCCCCTCCGATCGTTCAGGTATGCCCAAAGGGGGACGAGCACAACACTTCCCGTCATCTGAATCGCTATGTATGTCCCGATGGTGGACTCGGGGACGGATAGCACACGGCGCGCGTAAACGACGTAGAACGGTAGAGCTATGCCGATGGCCCCGCTGAGCATCCGGCTCATCAGCAGGAGTCGGAACTCCCTATGGCGCCGTACGGTCCGGGGCGCGGCCATGAGGAAGGGAAGCAAGGGTCTCGGGTCCTGAACAACTCGTCCGCGCGGCTCCTGTATCATGCTGAAGAGGACCCAGCCCGGGGCAAAGAGGAGAAGCGAACCGGCGAAGAGGAGGGCATAGTCCGTCGGGAAGGCGAACGCGTCGGAGGCGAGGATGGTGCGCACAAGTGCTCCGCATGCGATTGCCCCCATGCTGCCCCAGAAGTGCCGATGCCCGAAGAATGCGCCCAGCCGCGCTCCGGGGATCGTCTTCGCGACAATGTCGAGAAAGGCCGGACCGCTGAATCCCCCGGCCAGCGAGTAGCAGGTGTAGGCGAGGAAGAAGGCGGCGAGCGCGGCGGCCGGTCTAGCTTCCGCAAGACCGATCAGAACAAGCACGACCGAAATCAGTCCCACGGTCCGGAAGGCGGCGGCACACACGTACAGCGGCCGCTTGAAAGGCCTCGACTGGAGGTAGTTCGCAGCGAAGATCTGGGGCAGAAACCATCCGCTCATCCCTAACGTGGAAACGCCGCCGATGAGCACTTCCGAGCTGGTCAGGCGCGACACGAGGGCAGGGAGTACCGTCAGCGGATCGATGAAGGCCATTCCCATCATGAAGAGGATGCCGTTGACGATCCCAAGCCGGTAGGCACGCCTCTCGCGCTCTCTCCCTCTATCGTCGCCGGGGGCGGACATCCTCTACGCGTTCCTGCCTCTAGGAAGTACTGCGGCGCGGTCTGGAGCCGCGCCACGGCGATGGTTCTGCGTTTCGAGGACGAAGTCCTGGCTCCGCTCAGCGGTCACGTCGCCGTCTGGACGCTCGACGCTCCTGCGTATGACAACTGCGGGGCGTGTCCAGATGGGGGCCTCGGTATGGGGCCCTCGGTGGTCAGCTCCTGCACGCGCGTCGGCGACACCGAGAGGCCGAGCAGGAACGACGCTTTCGCGGCGAATTCCCTAGAAGGAGCAGGCCTGCAGGCGCGGGTCCCTAAGCGACCTGCGGGCCGAGGGGAGGAGCGATATGTCCTACTTGCGGCGCGGGAGCAGCGAATCGGAGTTTCCAGCAGACCGACTGCCCGTGCATGTCTTCCCGGCTCTTGTGGGCTCGGGAAGGGTCATGCTCGGCATGGCTCTGGCGGGTGTCACGACCTTAGTCATGCTCCACTCGCGCGCGAGTGCCGAGCCCGTGTTCTGGTGGCTTGCGGGCGTTGCCTACCTGTCGAGCGTGATTCTCGTTGTCTCCGGGATCTTCGCCATCAATGTCGCCGAGACCCCGCCCGCAAGAGATCACCGAACCCCGTCACGTGGACCTACTGCGCAGCCCGTGGAGGCGGAACGGCCGACGCGGTCGCCCTCCCCGCCGCAGACGCGGCTGGTGCGAGCTTCCCCGCAGGAGCGCCAGGGCCGCCTGGGCGACCTGCTCGTCGAGCATTGGCACCTCCTCACCGGCGAGCAGCTGTCACAGGCTCGGCTGGAGCAGAAGAGATCCGGGCAGTCGCTCCTGCTCGTCCTGGCTCGCCTGGGCATCCTCGGCGATGAGGACCTGGAGAACATCCTGTCCCTGCAGCTGCGGGCCCGGGACGCCTGGCACGACACTCCTGGCCCGGGCTGACTCGCCATACTTGGGACATACTGCGCGGCTACTACTTGAACGTATGCTCGGGACGTGGCAATTCCGAGCGGAACCCCCAGGACGTGAGCGGCCCTGAGGTGCGCTGGCGACGGGTCGAGTTGTGCTTCTGGGCGCAACCCAGCCAACGTGGTTCCTCTGACGGCCGACCGGATCCGCAGCCCGGGGCAGGAGACCAAGCAGGATGACAGATCGAGGATCAGGGCAGAGGGAGTCCAGGGAGGCCGCCTCCTCGCGAGAGGCCGGGGCCTGGACGGCTGTCATTTGGGTCCGCGTGACTCTCGGGCTCGTGCTGGCAGGCGGAGGTGGCGCCGCGATGGGCCACGCGTGGACCAGCGAAAGCACCCCCTGGTGGGCCGTCGGCGGCACGACACTCATGGTTGGCGTTCTCACGGTTCTTTCCGGCTTCTACGCCCGCAGCCACCCACGCGGCGTTCTCCCCCATGTGCTCGTAACTGAGGAGCCGGCCGAGGCGAGGGAGCCGTCGATGCCACACCTTGGCGCGCTGCTGGTCTACAAGTACCAGGTGATCACACACCGGCAGCTCCGAGAAGCGTTGGAGGAGCAGAAGAAGACCGCCCCCAGGCGGCGGCTCGGGGAGATTCTGGTGCTCAACGGGCTCATCACAGTGGGTGAGCTGGAGGAGGCCCTTTCGTTCCAGCAGTCCGCCGTGGTGGATCAGGGCGCACCGACTGAGCAAGGGCCGAGCATACAGGACGACGTCGAGGGATCCTCTCTTCTCTCAACTCGGAGGGAAACGCAGTAACCTTTGCCTTGCCTACTCGTGCATCGGCTCGAGTTTCTGCTCCACCTGGTGTTCAGCCACAGTTTAGCCTGATGTCCCCGCGGGTGGGCGACGCGTGGCGACGGGAATCCCACTGCATCTGCGCAACATCTCTGCTGCCCGTGCCCCTTCGCGTCGCGATCGGCCGTGCCGGAGAGATATCCGGGAGCAAGATGGCGGATCGGGAAGGAGAGGAAGGTGCTCGGGAGCCGGCAACGAACACAGTCGAGAATCCAAAACCTTGTGACACCCGCCCGGACCAGACCGCACAGGCGGACCGGCCTGGGCTCGGCAGAGCGCTCGATAGGAGCTCGTGTGGAGCGGTCTGCCGCAGTCCCAGTAACGTCCCCGTGGAGTCGCAGACGAGTTGTCGCAGTGTCTCGCAGCAGCAGCCCGAGCAACTAGGGACCCATAGGTCGGCGAAGAGCCGGAGTCGCCGCCAGACCACACAGCAGCCGCACAGGTTCAGTTGAGACTCTCCGGGCGCCCTCAGGACCAGGGGGGCTGTGATGAGAGGCGTTGGCACGGCGTTGCGGCGACTGGGACATGCCACGGGCATCCTCGTCGCGCTTATCTATGTCGCTTTCGGCCTGACCGACATGTTCCTTTCGCTGGCGGCCTTCAGCCTCGGCGTCCCGGAGGCGAATCCATTCATGGGATGGCTTCTCGCGCACAATCTCTTCGTCCCCGGCAAGGTGCTGTTGACGGGTACAATCGCTGTGCTCATCGCCATCTCATACCCGGCGAAGCGCGCTCGCCCCGCTATTTGGGCCGCCTTGCTTGTCACGGCGGCCGTGGACGCGTTCCACGTCTGGGGACTGAGCGTCGTCTGACGCGCTTCAGTCCACCACCCGCCAAGCCTGCCGGCATCGTGGCTTCTTGCTGCCCTCACGTTCGCATCGTCAAGCACTGCCTGGGGCCCGCAGGACGTCCGGCGGGAGGCGCAGAAGACTCTATCCGATCATCGGGCAACGTGGTTAGCGCCGCTTCGCGGAAGGCGAGGGCATGAACGTCCTACTGGTTCAGCCCAATCTTGGGCGCGTGCGTCACCCTGTTCCGCCGCTCGGGCTCTGCCAGATCGCGTCCGCCCTCAAGGCGAACGTCTTCGCACCTCGCATCCTCGATCTCGCTCTCGTCAAGGACCCCCGCCGCGAGCTGGCTCGGGCGATTGAGGACTGGCTGCCGGTGGCCGTCGGGCTTTCTGTGCCCACTCTCGACAACGGCGACGCCATGCGGCCCCGTCCCCATCTTCCCCAGGCCAGCGCAATTGCCCGGGAGATTCGCTCGCTGACCGACGTGCCCCTGGTCGTGGGCGGCCCGGCGGTCAGCGTGGCTCCCCACAAGCTCGTTCGGAGGCTGGAGGCGGACTACGCCATCGTCGGCGAGGGCGAGCAAGCGATGGTCGATCTGCTCTCTTGTCTCAACGCGGGTGGCCAGCCTTCTGAGCTGGCCGGCGTGTGCACGCGCCAGACCTACTCGAAGTACCGCGTCTCTCCCACCAGGGTCGAGAACTTGGATGAGATGCCATTCGCCCGCGTGGCAGAGTGGGTGAGTGTGAATGACTACCTGCGCCGCGGCGCCTGGATACCTGTTCAGAGCAAGCGGGGCTGCCAGTTCGAGTGCATGTACTGCACCTATCCCCAGATCGAGGGAAGCGAGTATCGCACACGCAACCCCGACACAGTGGCCGCCGAGATGTGGGAGACGAAGTCGCAGTGGAAGGTGGGCCGCTTCGAGATCGTGGACGCGACGCTGAATCACCCTGCGGATCACGCGCTGGCTCTCTGCGAGGCGATCATCCAGAGCCGCGTGAAAGCCGATCTTCGCACCAGCGGCCTTCACCCGGCCTCTGCGTCGAGGGAGCTGCTGGCGGCGATGAAACGGGCGGGGTTCACGTCGGTTGTGTGCGCGGCCGACAGCGGGGATGAGTCGATGCTGGCGCGGATGGGAAAGGGGTTCGCTCCGGATCAGATCGCGGAGACGGCAAGGTGGGCGCGAGAGGCCGACCTGAGGGTCGGCTGGTCATTCGTCTTCGGCGGCCCGGGCGAGACCGAGCAGACTCTGCGCAGTACGATCCGCTTCATGCGCTCGGCTCTGGGGCCGCGCGACCGCATTCTGTCCAGTCTTGGGTTGCGTGTCTACCCGGGAACTGAACTCGCGGAAACTGCGGTCGACGATGGAGCAGTCGCGCCGGGTGCTGACTTGGTGGAGCCGGCGTTCTACTTTTCGCCGAAGCTCACTCCTTACCGTGTTCTCTCGCTTCTGGAGAGCGCCGGCCTCCGGTCTCGCGTCGTCCACCTGAGCTCGTTGCCTGGGCGAGGCAGCAGCTGGGGTGCGCGCCTGAGACGAGCCCTCCGGCTGCCCAGGGCCTTCTGACCCCCGGCTCAAGGCTACCCTCGCTGCAGCACCGCCGCTCTGCTAAAGCGGATCCGCGGCTGCGAGTGCAGGCGCATCCCAACGCGGTCGGCCGCGGCGAGCGTGTCCCCGAAGTCGTCAGCAGAGACGTGAGCCTTCGGCTCTGCAATCATGAACTTCGCTGTCGGCTTCAGGCAGAAGCCTATCTCGGCCAGAAAACGAGGAATGTCTGGCGCCTCGTGCACCACCCAGAAGGCGACCGCGAAGTCGACTTTCTCGGTGACGTCCAAGGAGTCCGCCTCACAGCGGCGCGCGTCGATCCGATCCAGGACTCTAGCCCTGCGGGCCCGTGCGCCGAGCACGTCGAGCATCTTCGGCTGTAGATCGACCGCGATCACGCGCCCCTCCGGGCCAACCATTCGGGCCAGCGCAATCGCGTTAAAGCCCATCCCGCAACCTGCGTCGAGAACGGTCATTCCGGGATCGACGTGGGGCGAGAAGATCCTCTCCGGCTTCAGGAACAGGCGACGGAGTTGGTTGTCGAAAGCAAATGCGTGCCACCACGGGCACACGTGCCCCATGGTTCCGTCTCCTCCCCGGCGTGCTGGGTGACGAGCTACGCGTTCGTCGATACGCGGAGGCCCTCAACTGCGATGTCATAGCGAAACAGCTGCCCCGTGCCTTGCGAGGACAAGTGTCTGCGCAGGTCCTCGGCGGCCTCCGGGCTCTTCGCCAGCAGCATGAGAAACCCGCCCCCGCCGGCCCCCGCCAGCTTCGCGCCCGCGAGGTAGCCTCGGACGGACTCCAGGCACGCGTTTATCGGTGCGTTTGTTGTGTTCGGGTCGAGCACCTTGTTCATCTCCCAATGTCTGTCTATCAGCGAGCCGAGAGCGTCCCAGTCTCCTTCGCTCATCGCGTGGGACATCTCCACCGCGAGGGTCTTGATGCTGTGCAGAACCTGCACCTTCTCCACTTCCCGCGCCAGGTACCCGCCGACGACCTGGGTCAGCAAGTCCTTCGCCACCCGCACCAGGCCGGTGTAGTGGAGGACGAATCTGTCGAGGAACTCCTGCTGGTGTCGGCCGCACCAGCGCACCGGCGCGACCCTCAGCCGCTGACGCGGTCCGGGCCGTGAAGTGACGAGCTTGACCCCGGGGAACACGCCGCCAGCCTGGTCCTGCCAGCCTCCACCGGTTGTCATCCTCTGCTCCAGCGTCGAGACCTGATCGACGAGTTCGGCCTCGGCCAGCGCGAGCCCCAGCATCTCGGCCAACGCACGCAGGACAGTCGCGCCGAGCACGCTGCTGGTCCCAAGGCCGGAGCCCATGGGCACGTTGACCGTGGTCGTGAACTCGAGGCCGCCGCCGAACTCCCGCAGGGTCGTCTCCAGACTCCGCCCTTCGCGGAGGATCCCAGCCATCTGGAGCGCCACGGCTGGGACCGCGAAGCGCGAACCCGGCTTCGCCTCGGCAAGGACGGCTTCGGCATTCCGCCACTCGCACTGATCGCCTTCCCGCTCGCCCGTCACACACCGAATAACGGGCTCCTCGATGCGGCGCAGAAGTGTGCGAATGGGGTACTCCCCGTCAAGCGTGAGGGCCGCGTTGAGAACCGCGCCGCCGCAGTCGATGCAGAATGGCGGCGTGTCTGACCACCCGCCCCCGAAGTCCACTCGAACGGGCGCCGACACCTCGATCTCATCGTGATGCCATCGCTGCTCTTCGACGAGCAGGCCCGCGGCCGAGACCCCCTCCTCAACTGCGCGCTGAACGGATCTGAAGGAGGCTGCCCGCGCGGCCTCGGCTTCGTCTGCCAGGCCGGCCTGCGAAAGGAAACGGCTTGCCTTGTACGACCAGCTCGCCGCCTCTGTGGGCTTGCGCTCCTCGATCTCTTTGGCTCGCGTCGAGAGGGCGCGCCCAACCGCCACCAGCGCGCTGACGCCGGGTGCCTGTGCAACCAGCGGCCGCACGTCAGTGCCTGACTGGGCCATGGCAATTGCTGTCAGCTGCCAGTTCGCCTGAACGCGCCGGGCTCGGGCCGCGGTCAGCTGCTGCGCATCCACGCAGCTGGCGCTCGAGGCGAGCGAAAGCCTCTGGCTCCGCCGCCATCTGTCGGCAGAGAAGCTGTCGGCGGTTCCCATCATCCAGCGGGCGCAGTCCCACGCCTCTTCCACACTTGCCACTGGATAAAGCAGCGCGGTCCACAGCGTGCGTTCCTCCTCCGCAACTCCAGGCCATACGTCGTCTGAGTCCAGGCCCAGCGCGTCCAGCACCTCCAGTATCGGCCGTCCGAACCAGGTGGCGCGGCCACCCACCAGAGTGTCCTTCGGGTCATCCTGCACGCCGTAGACTCTGATCACCACGGCGGGTCGAGAGTGGGGTGGCGAGACCGGGATCTGATGAACGACGGTGTTCTCAGGGATCCGGACGTCGCTGGGGATGTTCTCCAGCCCGTGGAGGATGGCGCCGCGCGCTGCCACGACCGGCACGTCCAGATGGCACTCGATCACTACCGAGGCCGGGCCCAGCTCCCCCCCCTCCTCCAAGATGCTGTCGACGATGACACCGGCAGAGCGCACATTGGGAGGAGTGACTCTTCCCAGCCGCTGCTGGGTCTCGTAGAGCGAGCCGAGAGCGCTCTCCTCCGTCAACAGGCTGCGGAAGAGAGCCGTCGTGCCGACATGAGTGAAATCACCTTCCACGATGTCACAATGGAAGGGGAGGCCGTGCAGCGCGTCAGCCACTCGCTGCCAGTGAGGATCGGCATCTGGCGACGGAGTCCACTGACCTGTGAGGGCGAGGGTAACGTGCCGGTAGAGGTCGATCACCGGCCTGGCTCCCGCGGCAGCGGCCAGCACGCCTTCGCCGACCGACCAGTGGCCGTCGACGGCTTCGACGCCCGCAAGCTGAGTCAAGCTGGCAGACGCACGGGCATCGAAGCGGAGCAGGCCGGTGTCGACTGCCACCTGCTCGCCGTCAAGCATGCCGCCGGCCGCACGCACCTCGGCCGCGGTCGGCTTCTGGAGGAACGTGTAGACGCGGCCCTCCGGGTCCGTGACGTAGACGCCGTGGCGACTGCCCACCTCCGCTGACTGACGGATGGCGACACCGGATACGCCTGGTCGGTCCCAGCAAAGCCCGCCCGCCTCGAACGTCAGCACAACGTCACCCGATGCAAGCACGAGGCCCGAGGCCAGTCTCGCCACCCACAGGGTCGAGAGCGCCATGAACTCATCGAAGACAGTGCTCGCCCCGCCCCAAGGCGTCTCCACCGGCAGCGCCGCGAACAGCTTCCCCGAGAGGGAGTACTGCGGCAGGCGGCGGGAGTCGCCGCCCGAGTGAATCACCAGCACGCGCTGGGACTGCCACCATCGCTCTATGGACTCGGGCGCGTCTGGGACGAGAGATGCCCTGGCCATCGCCTGCAGCGCGCTGAAGGTCGCCCCGCCGCTGCCGACGCGCTGGTCGTCTGGGTCTGCCACTGACAGCACGAGCGCCGTCTCGGGAAGAGCCCCACGCTCGCGCCGATGCTCGATCTCCGCGGAGTAGAGGTCGGCCTGCCTCTGCGAGCCTGCAGTCAGGACGACAGCCGACCACCAGGGAATCTCGCCGCTCGTGCTGGCGAGGAGTTCGGCATAGCGACGGCGCGCCCTGGCGGCTATCGCTGCTAGGTCGACAGTGCTACCCATGAAATGCGCCTAACCGGCAGGAACTCGGGCCACGGTGCCGCGCCCGGTGGAGGCCAGGGCACTCAGTCGGTATGGAAGACCTGCTCCATGTGCGCCCACCATTCTTCCTCGGCCCGGTTCTCGAGGGGACGCTGAAGCGGGCCGCACACGGCCCACCATTCCCGTGTATTGGGGTCGGCCGCCATCTTCTTCATGTCGGCCTCGTAGTCATCGCCCACGTACTCGAAGTAGGCGTAGAGCATCCCATTGCGATAGAAGATGGAGTAGTTTCGGATATTGCACTCGTGGATCATGCGGAGCACCTCGGGCCACACGTCTGCATGGAGGCGGCGATACTCCTCGAGGTTTTCCGGCGGCAAGCCGATGACTTGCCCGACTCGCATCATCGCGTCACCCTCCAGGGCTTTGCTCACCCCACCGCGTCAGCGGCCCCGCACTGCGGACACGTGCTCACTTCTCGGCGCCCGGGGCGTGTCCTTCACATCCCTGCGCGGGCCTCGCGCGCACGGGGCCTGCTCGCGCAGGACGGGGTCGGAGCTGGCCGAGCCCTTCTCGTTTGCCGGCTCTTCGGCTATACTGTGCCCTGCGGCGACGGGAGCGAGGAGGGGCATCCTCGATCTGCTCCGAGCGGGAAGCAGCAGAAGCGCGGGAAGGAGCAGAAGCAGGGGAAGGCAGACGGGGAGTTCCCGCTCGCAGGAGTGACGCCGGATTTTGGAGGGGATTCAGTGCGACGCTGGCTCCGGGAAACGTGGGCTGTGCTCGTCACCGCGTACCAGAAGTTTGCTCGTGATGCAGGGGGACTCATGGCCGGGTCGGTGGCGTTCTTCGCCTCCCTGTCGCTGATACCCCTGGGCCTGCTTCTTGTCTCCGCAGTGGGCCACCTCATCGGCTCCGAGCAGGCCTACGTACACGTCGAGGCGGCCGTGGCGGAGTACTTCCCGGGGTCCAGTGCAGTGCTGATGCGGGCCCTGGACACCACCCGCACCTCCAGCGGGCGCTGGCTGGTCGACATCGTCGGCACGCTGGCGCTGCTCTGGTCCGGGATGCATCTGTTCACGGCGCTGTCGATGATACTGACGACCGTCTGGAGCGGCGAGCCGAAGCGGGGCTACTTCGGGCACAAGGCGATCAGCTTCATGGCCGTGGTGGCGGCCGCGCTGATCTTCCTCGCGAGCACGGTCGTGGTCAGCGTCGGGGCGACTGTCAGCGCTTACGCCAGCAACCTGGGCTCCCGCCTGGACTACTTCGGCTATCTCGATCTGCTGAACAGTGCCATCAGCTGGGTGCTTCATACTGTGGTCGCGATCTCGCTCTTCTTCGCCCTCTACCGGCTCCTTCCGGGCGGCCGCGTCACCGCCAGGGCAGCTCTGGTGGCCGCAGTGCCGGCGGGACTTCTCTGGATCGCCTCCCGCTCTCTCTTCTCACTCCTCGTCACGGGGAGCAGCCGCTACGGTCAGCTCTACGGGCCGTTGGCGGGGGCGGTGGTTTTCCTCCTGTGGATCTACTGCTCCGCCTACGTCATGATCTTCTGCGCCGAGCTGGGTGCGGTCGCGCAGCAGCGCTACTGGAGCGAGGAGGACCCGGCCGAGACCTGAGGGTCAAGGCTCCTGCTAGCCGACCTGATCGCCGGCCGGCCCGCCGAAGTCGCGGGGCCGACGCCGAGTGAGCCCGAAGTGGTAGGCCAGCCCTCGTCGTATCCGGGAGGCCGCCTTCCCATCTCCATACGGGTTGCTGGACGCCACCATCGCCTCGTAGAGGGCCGCGTCGCGCAAGATCCGAGAGGTCTCCGCCACAATGCGCTTCCTGTCGGGGCCGACCAACCGAGAGCAGCCGGCCTCGATTCCCTCGGTTCGCTCCGTCTTCTCGCGCATGACGAGGATCGGTTTGCCCAGCGATGGCGCCTCTTCCTGAACGCCGCCGGAGTCCGTCAGTATCAGATAGCTGCGCTTCATGAGATCGACGAACTCCACGTATCCGGCCGGCGGGATCAGATGCACCCTCTCTTGACGGCCGAGGACCTCCGCAACCTGATCCCTCACGATCGGGTTGGGATGTACCGGATACACAATGGCGATGTCCGGGAAGCGCTGGAGCAGATCCCGCAAGGCGAGGCAAATCTCTCGGATGCCGCGGTCCCAGCTCTCGCGCCTGTGGGCTGTGACCAGAAGCACGCGCCGTCCGCGCAGCGCCGCTGCGGGCACGGCCGGCCGCTCCGGCCGGCGCTTGGCCGCGATCAGCAAGGCGTCGACGGCCGTGTTCCCAGTGACGAATACCCGGTCTGCAGGAACGTTCTCGGACAGCAAGTTCTGCCGCGCGCTCGCCGTCGGCGCGAAGTGAATCTCTGCAAGTCCACCCACGAGTCGGCGATTCATCTCCTCCGGGAAGGGGTCGTAGATATCCCCGGAACGGAGGCCTGCCTCGACATGGGCGACGGGGATCTTACGGTAGAAGGCCGCCAGCCCGGCAGCAAGGACGGCGGTCGTGTCCCCCTCGACGAGCACCACGTCTGGAGGGTCCTCGGCCAAGAGAGCATCCATTCGACGAGCCGTTCGTGCGGTGATCTCCGCCAGCGACTGACGTCTCTTCATCACGCCGAGGTCGGCGTCAAGACGCAGGCGGAACGGCCGCAGGTGCTGGGGCACCAGGTCGCGGTGCTGGCCCGTCCCCACCAACGAGACGCGGAACTGCTTCCGGTAGCGGCGCAGCTCCAGCGCGACCGGGGCCAGCTTCGTGACCTCCGGTCGCGTGCCTATCACTATGGTTGCCTTGATGGGATGTCTCATGTCAAGCCCGTTTCCCAGCCGCTGACGTGCACGTTCAGCTGATCCTGGGGAGTGTCAGGAGCCTCAATTAGGCGGGGCCAGGGGCGAGTCCTTTCGTCGCGCAGATACCGTACAGCGCCCCCGCAAAGGCCGGCAGGATGCAGGACAGGTAAGCACAAGACTGGGCTGGAAGGCTTTCGCACACGGAGGAACAGCATGTCGGTGAAATCGCCGTTTGAGGATCTGAGGGAAGAGCATGCGGCCTTGCTCCGGGAGATGCAGGACCTGCACTCGAGCGTGCGAGGTCTCGCCGGCGCCGAGACGTCGTCGCTGGGCGGGGCCGGTGTCGTGCGGGATGAGCTCGAGATGTTCCGCCGGCGCCTGCGCGTGCACTTCCGGCGAGAGGAGGAAGGCCTCTTCCCGGAGGCGCGGCGCATGGTCTCGGAGGGAGCGAAAGGGGCCGACGTCTTCGGCAGCTTCTTCGCCGAAGAGGCCGAAGATGACATGAGCGCCCATGCCGCTCTGGCCAGCAGGGCGGAAGAGATGGTCCAGCTCACGAGTGAGATCGAGGATGCGGGCGGGGCAGACGAGGGCTCGGCCAGGAAGCTGCTCGCGCTGTCCAACCTCACGGCCGGGCTCCTGCAGCGGCATGCCGCAAAAGAGGACAGTCTTATCTTTCCCATGCTGGAGAAGAGCCTGACGCAGGAGCAGGTTGACGACGTCCGAAGCCGCCTGCATCAGATCGGGTCCGACCGGGATCTCGGCGCGGAAGGGGAGGAGGGCCTGGGTCAGCTCGGAGGCGATTCGGACTCCTAGGCTGCGCCCCGCGGCGCACCGTGCGGCCTTCAGGAGATGCAGGCCTCGAGACCGGCCTCCCTCGCCATCGCCAGGATGGCCTGAAGGCGTTCTTGGCCCTGCGGCTCCCCCTCGATCTCGAAGGGCAGGTCGAACCACTCGTACTTGGCCGCAGCGGCCGCGTTGTAGCGGAGGAACGCGATTGACTTCAGGCCGACTCGATTCATGAATGCGAAGATCGCGCGCAGGTTCTCGTCCCTGTCCGTGATGCCGGGAATCAGCGGGACCCGCATCTGGACAGCGCGGCCCGAGAGCCTCGCGGCATTGTCCAGAATCAGACGGTTCGATGCTCCCGTCCGCCGCTCGTGCTCCGCCTCGTCGATGAGTTTGATGTCGTAGAGCACCAGATCGGAGTGGGGGAGGAGCTTCTCGAGTCTTCCCCACGCACACGCGCCGTTTGTCTCGATCGCGGTATGGATGCCGCGGCTGCGGCACCCCGCCAACACGGCTTCGGCGAACTCGACCTGGCACGTCACCTCTCCCCCCGTGAGGGTGATTCCCCCGCCGGAATGCTCGAAGAACGGTCGTAGTCTGCTTGCCCGCTCGACGATCTCTCCCGCCGACACGCAGTATCCCCGCACGACAAGGGCCCCACTGAGGCACTGCTCGACACACCGACCACAGGCCTCGCAACGCTCCCGATCGATCGTGTGTCCTGACTCGCTGACCGCGTGCACTCCCCGGGGACACGCCTGCACGCAGGCGCCGCACAGCACGCAGCGGTCGCGGACGAGCGCCAGCTCGGGTACGGGGTGACGCGATTCAGGGCTGTGACACCACTGGCAGGCGAGTTGGCATCCCTTGAGGTAGACGGCCATTCGGATGCCTGGGCCGTCGTGGATGGCGAAAGTGTCCAGGTCGAAGATGAAGCCCCGGACCTCCCCGGGCGAGTCAGACTCCTGCTTCACGAACGTCCGTCCTGGCGCCGGATGTGGTGATCCTGCTGCTCCCGGCTGAGCATCGTGAAATAGGCGCACCAGCCGCCCATTCGCACACGCAGGGAGCGGTACTTGTCCGGCTCGCGCTGGGCGGCGCGCAGCTCCTCCGTGTCCGCCACCGTCAAGGTCATCATCGAGCCGCCGGTATCCACGAAACTGCGTATGAGGGCCGCCATGCGAGCCGTGCCTTCCGGGCCCTCCACCAGTCTTCTCCCGATACGCAGATCGAGGGGGCCGCCGGCCGGGAGCCGGCCATGCAGCATCTTTGAGTAGGAGAGTATCGCTCCCGGGATCCCGTGCATGTCCCGCCCCAGCGCGGGCGAGAAGTTCGAGGACACCGGCTCGCCCGACAGCCTACCGTCCGCCGACGCGCCCAGGCCCTCGCCTACGCCGATGTACCAGGAGAAGGTGGCGACGCCGCACGGGAACTTGACCCGGGTGTCGTGAGCGGCCGCGTGCTTGGCGACGGAGGCGGCGAAGGCCTCCATCGTCGCCCGTCCGACGGCGTCTGCGCGTTCATCGTCATTGCCGTACTTCGGTGCTTCCAGCAGTCGGCGTCGGAGCGAAGCGTGCCCCTCGAAGTTGCCGTCGAGTGCCTCACACAGGTCCACCATGGTCGCCTGCTTCTGCTCGAACACGACAGTCTTGATTGCCGTCAGTGAGTCGATTGCGTGGGCAGCGCTCTCGGCGAGCATGCCGAAGGTGCGATGCTTCGCGCCCCCGGCAGTCATGTCTCGGCGAGCCGGAATGCACCCCTCTATGAGAGCACTCAGCAGAGGGACCGGGGCAATGGTGCTTCGGTCGTTCACGGAGTTCACGACCTTCCGCACGACCCGCTCAGCCATCGCGTCCATCTGGCTCACGAAAGCATCCCAGAGCTGCTCGTAGGAGGAGAACCCACGCGGGTCGCCGGTGTCGATTCCCTGCTGTGAACCGTCCAGTCGTGAGCGGCCGCGGTTGAGCGCCCACTCCAAACAGAGCATCATGCTCAGGCGCTGGAAGCAGAAGTCGGTTCGCCCGGGGATGATGACCTCCCAGCATCCGTCGTTCGTGTAATCGCGTGCGTCCTCCATCGGTATGCCGATGCCCGCCAATGCCGGGACGAGGGCCTGGTCGTTGAAGAGCGCCGGCATCCCGCCGCCCTGCTTCAGCACCTCGGCGGCGAAGCGAACCAGCTCCTCCGGTGAGCCCCTATGCAGGCGGACAGTCAGGAGCGGGTTGGTCATCTGGTTGCGGCGGTAGCTGTCCAGCAGCACGTAGGTCAGTGGATTCGTTCCGTCTTGCCCCCCGGGAGTCAGCCCGCCGACGACGATGTTCTGGAGCCAGTGATTCGCGGCGTCGACGCTGTCCCGATTGGTGCCGATCTGGGAAGACGTGTAGTGCCTCGTGCGGGTTGTTGGATCGAGCGGCTCGGGCTCACGCTCGTCGGGCCTCTGCTCGTCGAGCGTCTGGGCGCGCTCATTGAACTTCAGGCAGAAGCAATCGACTAGCTCGGCTGCACCGTCCATGTCGAGCGCGCCTGACTCGAGGTCGGCCTCGAGATGGGGCCAGACATATTGATCGAGCCGGCCCATTGCATTGCCGTTCATGGTCGAGTGGAACACCATGTGAAGCAGCCACACGGATTGGAGCGCCTGCCAGAAGGACCGGGCCGGACCGGCGGGCGCTTGCCGCAGGTTCTCGGCCATCTGCCGTAGCTCGGTGGCTCGCCCCGCATCAGGTTCGCCCGCGGCATCTGCCTCGCATTGGCCGGCCAGGCGAGCGGCATAGGCGATGACTGCATCGAGGGCGACGATCACCGAGTCGAGGAATGCCCTCTCCTCAAGGTCTTCAGAAGAGGGAAGCTCCCCCTCCGCCTCCGCCCGAATTCCGCGAAGGCCCTTGGTAAGGAGTCTGGGGTAGTCCGGCACAACGTGCCCGAATACCGAGTGCGTACTCAGCCCGCGCTCGGCTGCTGCGTCCTTCTCCTCAGCTGTCGTATAGTCGGGGAAGCCCCACTCAGCGTGGGTTCGTGGCTGCTCGAGGGTCATCGAGCCCGCGAAGAGCTGCCCGCGCCACAGGTCAGTCGGCATGTGAGCGAGCTTCAGTTCGATGGCGCGCGCCTTGCGGACCGGGAGCGGCTCAGACATCCGCCTGTCGTCGATTCGAGGCGGACACTTCCAGGCTGCCGGCGGCACCCCCATCGCATCCCGCACGCGGCGTCGCAGGTCCGTCACCCTGTCTGTGTCAGCTCTCTGAAGTGTGTCCGCAGCAACGGTCATTTCGGTTCCCCGCTCGAGCACGGACCGGTGCATTCGAGGTCAGCTCTCATAGACTTCCTTGGCTGCAGCGACAGCCTTGCCTGTCTCCTCCAAGATACCCTTTTCCACCAGAACGGTTTCCAGCGCTTTGAGGACGCTCGTCACGTGTCGCTCGGCGGCGCTCTCGCCCATCAGCCCGATGCGCCATGCCTTCCCCTTGAATTGGCCAAGGCCAGCCCCAATCTCGATCCCGAAGTCATTGAGCAGACGCTTTCTCGCCTCGGCCTCGTCCACGCCTTCGGGCGCTGAGACGGCGTTCAGCATGGGCAGTTGATGGTCAGGGTCGGCGAGATAGCGGATGCCGATGGCCTCCAGGCCCGCCTTGAGCGCGCGATGGTGGAGAGCGTGGCGCTGCCACCGCGCCTCCAGCCCTTCCTCCAGCACGATGCGCAGCGCCTCGTGAAGGGCGTAGTTCATGTTGATGGGGGCCGTGTGGTGGTAGAGGCGCTCCGAGCCCCAGTAGGCGCGCACCATCGTCATATCGAGATACCAGCTCTGCACTTTGGCCTTCCGGGCATCAATCGCCTTGACAGCCGCCGGGCTAAAGGTGACCGGCGCAAGGCCCGGCGGACATGAGAGGCACTTCTGCGTGCCGCTGTAGCAAGCGTCGATCTGCCAGCCGTCGACGTCGACCTCCATGCCGGCGAGGCTGGTGACGGTATCGACCAGAAGGAGAGCACCGCTCTGATGGACCGCCTCGCTGATCGGCGCAATCGGCTGCGCCGCGCCGGTGCTCGTCTCTGCCTGCACGATTCCTACCACCTTGAACGGCCCGCTGTCGCGGATCGCCGAGGAGATCTCGTCGGCCGTGAAGACCTCACCCCAGGGCCGCTCAACCGCAGTGACCTCGGCGCCGGCGCGCTCAGCCACATCTCTCATCCGCTGGCCGAACACGCCGTTGATGCAGACGAGCATCTTGTCTCCGGGCTCGATCAGGTTGACGACACAGGTTTCCATCCCGGCCGAGCCGGTGCCGCTGACGGCCAGCGTCAGCTCGTTCTTGGTCTGGAACACCTGCTGCAGCATGTCTCGGATGTCGTTGATCACCGCCAGGAACTGCGGATCCAGATGGCCGATAGTCGGCTGCGACATCGCCGCGAGGACTCGCGGGTGCACGTCAGAAGGTCCAGGCCCCATCAGCATTCTCGGGGTGATCTCGCCTGCTCTCATCAGAGACTCCTCTTGCGTGTCGTTGCTTATGCCTCAGCGAAAGGCGTCAGCTTGACGCTGAAGTAGTTGTCATGTCCCGGGACCACCACATGGGCAATGGTTGCGATCCGCTCAATCGTCTGCGCGGCCAGGTCGAAGTCCACTGAGTTGAAGTAGCCCTTCCGGTGAGCGAAGAAGTCGCGCGTCATCACCGCATCGCCCGCGATCACCACCTTCTGGCCATCGCATTCAAACAGCAGACTGTGATGCTCCATCGTGTGTCCCGGCGTGTGGATCGCGTCGGCGCCCTCAAACAGATGGCCTTCAGTTGCGTCGAGTGGGCGCACGTACGGCAAGTCCTCGTTGATCAAGTCGGCGACCTCGCCCACCGCCCACCACTCGGCCTTCGTGAACGGCTCAATGCCCCAGTGGTGATCTGGGTGGTGATGTGTCACGAACACTGCGTCGACTGCTTCTGGCGTAAGCCCGGTGCGCCGGCCGAGTTCCCGTGCCATCGCCTCCGGGTCCTTCAGAGACGGATCCACGAGAAGACAGAAGTCGTCCCCGCGAATCACCGTGCAGGTGCACCACGCGTCCCGCAGGGCTCGCCCGTCCGTCTCTCCCCAGTAGCGATTGCGCGACAGGTTCCCGATGGTAATCACATCCCAGCGCGTGATCATCCCTCGTCTCCCGTGCCGAGGCGGAGCTCCGCCCCCTGGGATCGCAGCAGCTGCTGAAGGCGCTTCACGTCAATGCCGCGCGGATGTGCTCCGCTCTCGACGGATAGCGCGGCCGCCGCGCCGGCCGCCTGGCCGATGGCCATGATCGGCGCCATGGCGCGATGCGACTCATATGGCTGCTGCTCGCTGGATATGCAGCGACCGGCAATGAGAAGGTCGTCGATGCCCTTCGGCACGAGGCAGCGGTACGGGATATCGTAGCCTTCGTGGTCCAGATACCGCCTGTAGCCGTAGTAGCTGATGATCGGGCAGGAGCTTATGGCGACCACGTCCTCGAATCTGCGGCCGCTGATGGCGTCCTGGGCTGTCAGCTTGTACTCCCCTTCGACGAACCGCGTCTGGCGTATGCCGAGCAGCGGAGGGGTCTCGATGACTCTTGCGTCGGTCAGCTCGGGGTGCTCGCGCTGCTTCCCCGCGAAGTCGTCGTAGATGCGGAGGCGGGCCTCCGTCTCCGCGCGTGAGAGCTCGTCGGCATTCGTTGCGTCTATGGCAGGAAGTCCCGGCCCCCAGACGACGGCATTCCTGCCGAAGTCGCAGGCGAACACGCCGCTTGGGCGGCTCTGGCCGAACTGAATGCGGTACATGATCCCATCAGTCAGACGCGGAGCTTCGTTCCCGCGCGCCTGCCAGAAGCTGGCTCCCGCGCGTGCCGCCACATCGGCGTCACCGGTTGCGTCGATCGTTGCCTGAGCCAGCACAGCTTGGCGACCAGACTTGTTCTCGACGACGATGCCCCGCAGCGCGCCCTGCTCGGCGATACTGTCACAGACATACGTGTGGAAAAGGAGATCGACGCCGGCCTCGACGCACAGCTTGAGGACGACGTACTTGAACTTCTCTGTGTCGATCGCGTAGCTGTACGCGAGCGCGCCCGCCTCGGTGGGGTACTCCTTCTGGTCGTACGGGCTCCGGCCCAGGCCGTCCAATTCCTCTAGGCGAAGGATGATCTCCTCGGCGATTCCGCGGACGGTCTGCGTGGAGTCGGGCTCGACCTGGTTGGCCCGGCGGGCCCCCCGCCGGCTACGAGTACGTCCGCCTCGCGCCCAATCGGTATGTCTCGGGCTGGTTCGCGATAGGTCTTCATCGTCACATAGGTCCTTGCGCGGCTGCCCCGCGGCCGGCAGCCAGCATACAAGAAGCAAAGGGATGCCGCAACCTGCGATCACTCGTTGGGTCTCCCCGTCCGGACTCGGCCAGAGGACGCGGGGCGCCGGCCGGTGAAGGGGTGGGCTGATCGCTCAACGACAGAGGTGGAGGGGCAGTTGCAGCTGAGCCAGCTGGCTGAAGAGCACGTGACGAGCGTGGTGGCGGCGTGGA
>JALGXV010000077.1 GCA_029821885.1 Candidatus Hebobacteria bacterium | reverse complement strand
TGACGAAGGCCGCGACCGCGGCCGCCTGCCTCGGCCGGCGGCGGGCCAGGTGGACGCTCCAGGCCAGACAGTCCTCTGGCTTCACAGCCCCAGGTCTTCGCTGATTCCCTGCATGGCCTTCACCCCGGTCTCGACGAACTCTTGCAGGCTGAGGCCCAGCTCATCCTCGCAGGCCCTGATCTGCTCGCGGTTAGCCCCGCGGGCGAAGGACTTCTCCTTCATACGGTTGAGCACGAACTGGGTGTCGATGGCCGAGAGCTTCTTCTCGGGGCGGATCAGCGCGGCCGCAACGATGAGCCCGGTGAGGGGATCGACGATCCACAGAGCTTTATCCAGGGGCGACTCACGAGGGGCCTTGTCGGCGTGTGCCAGCACGGCGTGCACAATGCCGGAGTCAATGCCCTTCTCCTTGAGCATGCGCGCGGCGACATGCCCGTGAGTATCCGGCGAATCGGCCGTCTCGTCGTAGTCCAGGTCGTGCAGCAGGCCGGCGAGCCGCCACGTGTGCTCGTCTTCCCCAAGGCGCTGTGCCAGCGCCGCGAGGACGGCCTCGCAGGCCAGGCAATGTTTGCGGAGGTTCTTGTTGTTGACATGCGTCTTGAGCAGCTTCAGAGCAGTGTCACGATCCATGATGCTCTATTCCTCTTCTCCGAAGACCTCGGCCGTGAAGGCGTATATCGTTGCACCGCTTCGCCAGGCATCCCTTGGCAGGCCGGCCTTCAGGCATGTGTGCTCGAGGAACTGCTCCCGGTTCCAGCCCCACTCGACGGGCACCTGAGGAAGCAGGAGCCCACGGCGATTCCCCTGCTCCATGATAAGCCCGTGAATTCCGACCTCGATGCTGTTGACATCGACGACCTTCTGTGCGGGGCTGAGAAGCGATATGTCGATCGTCAGGTCGCGCACTTCATCGGCGGTGACCGGGGGAAAGCGTGGGTCCTCTCGTGCCGCAGCCCTGGCCATTCTGGCGACGTTGACAGCCGTGGGCTCGTGCGGCTCGGTCGTGCCGATGCATCCGCGCAGGTCCCCGCTCCTCTTGAGCGTGACGAACGCGGCTCCGGGCTTCTGCAGCTCGGGGTCGTCCACGTGCGGCTCACGGGCCTCGCCGCGGGCCGAGGCCTCCACCGCCTCGCGAGCGATGCGGAGCAAGGTCTTGCGTTGCGCCTCGTTTGGCATGGCTCTTTCCCGTGCATCCTAGCTTCAGTCGGACTGCTCCAGCATGCGCCGGAATTCGTCTTCGGTCACTATCGGAATGCCCAGCCCTTGAGCCTTCTCGGCCTTCGACCCCGGCGAGTCGCCCACGACCACGAGGTCAGTGCTCTTGGTCACGCTCGATGTCGCACGGCCTCCCTGCGCTTTGACCATCGCCTCCGCCTCGGACCGCGGGATGCTGAGCGCGCCCGTGAAGATCACGGTCTTACCGGCGAACGCACCTCCGGAGGCCCGCGGGGCAGCGACCGCGGGCTGGGCAGACACGCCCGCCTTGCGGAGCTTGCGCAGCAGCTCTTTCGTCTGCTCTTGACGGAAGAAGACGGCGACAGCCTGGGCGATCACGGGCCCGATCTCCGGTGTGTCGGCCAGCTCTTCTTCGCTCGCCCCCGCGAGCCGCGCCAGCGAGCCGAACTGCTCTGCGAGCACTTCCGCCACATGGCCGCCGACGTGTCGGATGCCGAGGCCGGAGATGACTCGCCTAAGAGGAGGGTGCTTCGCCGAGGCGATGGCGTCGAGGACGTTCTGTGCGAGCTTGTCTCCCATACGCTCGAGCTTGAGCAGATCATCCTTCGTCAGGAAGTAGAAATCGGCCGGGTCGCGAACCATCTTCTTCGATGCGAGCTGGGCGATGATCTTGGGGCCAAGGCCTTCAGCATTGACGCCGCCGCGAGAGAAGAAGTGCCCGATGCGGCCATTGATCTGGGCTGGACACGCGATGCCGGTGCACCGGCGGACGGCCTCGCCCTCCTCTCGGACCGCATCAGCGCCGCAGACGGGGCACTTGTCCGGCATGACGAACTTCCGCTCGTTTCCCGTCCGCTTGCCGGTCACGACGGTCACCACCTCGGGTATCACGTCTCCGGCCTTGCGGACGACGACGGTGTCACCGGCCCGCACGTCCTTGCGAGCCACTTCGTCTTCATTGTGGAGGGTCGCCATCTGGACGGTGGAGCCTGAGATCACCACGGGCTCCATCATGGCGACGGGCGTGAGCGCGCCGGTGCGCCCGACGGAGACGAAGATGTCTTTGACGACGGTGGTCTGTTCCTCGGGCGGGAACTTGTAGGCGACGGCCCAGCGCGGGCTCCGTGAGACCTGTCCCAGGTCGCTTTGCATGGCGAGCGAATCCACCTTCACAACGACGCCGTCGGCACCGTAGCTGAGCTCCCCATGCTTCTGGAGCCAACGCTGGTAGTAGGCGGCCGTCTCGTCCACGCCGTGGCAGACTGCGCGTTGGGGGCTGGCGCGGAAGCCCCGTGCCTCCAGGGCGTCGAGCATCTCGCTGTGTCGATCGAAGCTCACTCCCTCGCTCGCCCCCATGCCGTAGATGATGATGTCGAGACGCCGGCGCGCGGTGATGCTCGAATCGAGCTGCCGCACCGAACCCGCGGCAGCGTTGCGCGGATTGGCGAACACCGGCAACCTCTCGTCCTCACGTTCCCTGTTGATTCGGGCGAACTCCCGTCGATCCAGGTAGACCTCTCCCCGCACTTCGATGAGCGGGGGAGGGTCTTCGCCAAGCATTCGCAGCGGAATGGAGCGGACAGTGCGGAGGTTCTGAGTCGTATCTTCACCGGTGTAACCGTCGCCCCGGGTGGCGCCTCGGGCTAGGACGCCACTCTCATAGGTGAGAGAGACGGCCAGCCCGTCGACCTTCAGGTCCATGAGGTAGTCGATCTGCTCATCGGCGGGAAGGCCTAGATGCCGCTTCACGCGCTCGTCGAAGGCGTGCAGATCGGACTCGTCAAACGCATTGCCGAGGCTGAGCATGGGCGCGCGGTGACGGATGGTTCCGAACTCCTCCAGCGGCTCCGCTCCCACGCGCTGGGTGGGCGAGTCCGGCCTGACGAGCTCAGGATACTTCGCTTCGAGCTCCTCTAGCTCTCGGAAGAGCCGATCGTACTCCGCGTCCCCGATCTCGGGCGAGTCGAGGACGTAGTAGCGGTAGTTGTGGTAGTTGAGCTGGCGTCGCAGCTCCTCGGCTCGCCTAACGACCGATTGGGGAGCTTCCTCTGCCACCGCGCCCTCCCGGCTTGATGACCCACACCATCATGCTCCTTACGGCGCGGCGGCGCTGTTTCCTGTTCGCAGCCGGGATGCCTAGCTTCCACGGCCGCGGGAGGACCGAGAGCTTGCGCGCACAAGAGCATGAGCGGGCGACTCCTCAGCTGCATCTCTGCTGTTGAAGCCCGACTCGAGACCGAGGGAAGCGTTGGTGCTGCGAAACCGGCTGTTCTGGCTGGCTGCAACTGCGGTCGTCTGCGCGGCGGCGGCCATCCATGTCGGTCTCTATCAGTGGGTGCGGCCCGCCGCCGCCCTGCGCTTGAGCGTCACCCGCCATCAGGCCGCCGAGATCGCGAGCGACTTCCTGTCGGGGGAGCGGGGCGAGCTTCCTGGCGGCTATCGCCGAGCGGTGACCTTCGACGTCTACTATTGGGACAAGGCCTATCTGGAGCAGACGCTTGGCTTGGAGACGGCCAACGATGTCCTGCAGACCGAAGGCATGGTATACCGCTGGACCGTTCGCTGGTTCAAGCCGGGCGAACAGGAGGAGTTTTCGGTCGAGCTGGACCCCGACGGCCGCCTGTTGAGCTACTCCCGATACCTCCCCGACGACGAGCCCGCGCCCGAGTCTTCTCGTCCCGAACAGGTTGCCCGCGAATTCGTCCAGCGCGTCGCCGGGATCGACGTGGGAACCTACGACCTGCAGGACTCCTACGAGATGCCACTGCCGAATCGCACCGAGTATGGCTACACCTGGGAGAGGCCCGACCTGAAGCTGGGCGAGGCGAAGCAGCGCCTGAGCATCGTCGTGACCGGCGACGAAGTCATCTACTTCGATAGGTTCCTCTGGACTCCCGAGAGCTTCGGCCACCAGTTCGCGAAGGAGCAGGAAAAAGGTGATCTGCTCAGCACGATAGCCGGCGCGCTCGCAGCGGTACTCGGTGTAGTCGGTCTCGTGGCCATCGTCCGGGGTCTGAAGCGCCGGACGCTCCACTGGCGGGCAAGCCTCCCGATCGCGGCCGCCGTGGCGGTCGTGAGCCTGGCGAACGAGCTGAACGCGCTGCCGCTGTCGTATGCCTACTTCGACGTATCGCAGACTGAGTTCAGCTTCCTGCTCGACAAGCTGCTCTACATCGCCGGCGGCCTGGCCGGCGGTTTCCTTGCCGTCGTCGGCCTCGTCGCGGCCGCCGAGTGGGTCAATCGCTCGGCCTGGCCGGCAAGACTCCCGGTCTCGCACTGGTTCACTCGCGCGGGGATAGGGAGCCGATCAGGGCTCCGGCGGATCGCCGTGGGCTATGTGTTGGGCGCGCTGCATCTGGCCTACGTGGCCGTCTTCTACTTCGTGTCGGGGCGATACCTGGGCGCGTGGCTTCCCGCGGAAGTGCCGTACGACGACCTCCACAGTACTACAGTCCCCTGGGCCTACGCTCTCCTCATCGGCGTGGCGCCCGCCGTTTCGGAGGAGTTCATCTTCCGCGTGCTGGCCATATCATGGCTCAAGCGGCTGCTGCGGCGGCAGTGGCTGGCGGTACTGATCCCCGCCATCCTCTGGGGCTTCCTGCACTGCGACTATCCCAATAAGCCGTTCTACATCAGAGGCCTGGAGCTGACGATATGGGGTGTCGTGCTCGGGTGGGCCTTCACTCGCTTCGGCGTGCTCCCCGGGCTGATCGCACACGCCGCGTACAACTCGATCCTGGTCGGCGAGACCTTCCTCGCCAGTGTGTACTGGGTTCCGAAGCTCAACTTCCTCGCGGTGCTCATCGCGATAGCCTCGCCCCTGATGCTGTCACTCTGGCTCTTGCGACGAGCCCCACAGCCCAGAGACGCGCCAGGCACGAACTGGGAGCTCGACCAGCGACTGCAGATCCTCGCGCGGAAGCAGCCGAGAATCGTTCCGCTCCGGCACGCTGAGCCGGAGTGGCGCCCACTGCCCCGGCGCTCCTGGCTGTTGGGCGCGGCAGCTCTGGCAGTTGGGGGGATACTGGTCGGCATAGCCGCTTGGCTCGAGCGAACGGAGACGGAGCACTCGTGGCGCAAACGTGAGGTGAGCGCCTGGCACGCCGACTACATCGCTCGCAGAGATGCAGTGCGGATAGCCCGCGAGTCCGTCGAGGCCGAGGGGGCTCAGATCGATGACTGGGTCAGGTCGGTGCAGATCCAGGAGAGAGGCATCGGCGACGACGCACGTTCCTATCTCTCGCAGTTCCTGTCGACGGGAGATGTGGATGCCCTTGCCAAGCGCATGGGGCTGCCGGGAGTGCTGTGGGAAGTCAGCTGGCAGAAGCCCCTGGAGCGCGATGAATGGCGGGCGCGCATCCTGGCCGATGGCAAGCTCTGGGACGTCAGCCACTTCGTTCCCGAGGAGGCGGCGAGGGAAAGCCTCGGCCCGGAGGAGGCCCGCGCCTTGGCCGAAGAAGCGCTGGGCGATCTGGGGCTCGATCTCTCGCACTTCAGCCTAACCGGATCGCGGCAGTACGAGTATCCACAGAGAACGCTCCACATCTTCACCTGGGAGCCGACGGATCTGACGGTCGGGGAGGCGCAATTCGAGACTCTCGTCGGCGTGGACGGCGACCGCGTCAACTTTGTGCAACGTCGCATCGACGTGCCCGAGTCCTATCTGTTTGATCTTCAGCGCGATACCCCCGTCCGCGCCCTCGGGGTGGCGGTCGAGACGGTGATGGGTATGGCGCTCTTCTTCTGGGCTGCGGCCACTTTCTTCGGCGCGGTACGAAGGTACGAGGTGGACTGGCGATGGGGCTGGCGGATCGGCGCTGCTCTCGGTGGGCTGACATTGGTGCTGCTCGTGCTCACGCACCAGAGGGCCTGGCACGGGCTCTCCGCCACGGCCTCTCCCGCCGGCCACCTCTTGGGTGTCACAGTGGGGGCGCTCGCCGGACTCCTCGTGTTCGTGGGGATGACCGCCGCGCTGCTCCCGGTCATCACCTCCCTTTGGAAGGCCCGGCTGCCCGATGTGCCCAGCCCGCGGTTCTGGCTGCGAGCGATCGCGCGCCCATGGCAGCACAAAGGTGTCTGGCGGGAGGCCCTGCTGGCGCAGGTTGTCGTCTGGGCGCTCGTACTGTCACTCTTCGCAGCTCATAGCATCTTCGATTCGTTGCTCTCGCGGGTCGCTCGGGGCGGAGGCGCCGGGGTACCCGTTCCTCTTCCAGAGTGGGTCATCAACTCCCCAGCCCCGCCCTCCCCTCCCGTGCCGGAGAATCTGACCGACCTCGTGCCGCCACTGGCCGCGCTGGTCTCGTACGCTCTCGGCATCGTCATAGTCCTTCTTTCCTGGCTCACGCTCATAGCCTTCGGCAAGGCCATGTTCCGGCGTCTGCGGACGGCGCTGATATGCTTCGTTGTTGTTGCCATCGGTCCGGTTGCTCTGCAGGCCTTCGACTGGCGTGAGCTTCTGAGTTATCTCGTAGCGACACTACTGGTCGCCGTCGGTATCCGGCTGAGTTTCCCGCTCGTCCTGCGGTCCAATCCGCTCGCGCTCGCAGGAGGCCTTCTGACGATTGTTCTCGCCGTGGAGGCGGAGGGTTGGGCCTGGTACCCGGCGCATCGCGTGTGGGCCGTGTGCATGATGGCGGCCGCCGCTGCGCTGGTCCTGTGGGCCCTCGTCAGCACGATAAGAGCCGGCATCCAAGTCCGTCGGACGGCGCCTGCAGCTGCCGCCGATGGGGCCGAGTCAGTGCCCGACCCCAATCACCTGGATGAGCTTCCGCCGGAGGGCGACAACGCGGCCGGAGAGGATGAGCCCACCGCGCGGGGATAGCACGGCCTGTGCCGCCCGCCCTGCTTGCCCGCCCACGCAGCACGTGCTATCATCCCTGCCTATGACCCGTGCCGATTCCGGCGGAGGAGAGATGGCTTGATGAGCAACGCTTGTCTCAGACGGTTTGCCCTGGTGATGGTCGTTCTGCTGTCGTGGCTTCTCACTGGCTGCAAGTCACAGCAGACAACGGACGCCGCGGGCGGCCCCGCAGGGACGCCCGAAGTGGCACAGGCACCGACCGAGGAGGAGCAGCCTATGACAGGTGTGGATCCAGTGGAGGCGTCCCGCACGCTGGGAACGGAAACGGAGAACCCCGTCGTGGAGACGGACTCAGCCCTCCGGTACATCGATGTCGAGGAAGGAGATGGACCTGAGGCGAAGGCGGGGGACACCGTGTCAGTTCATTACACGGGCTGGCTGGTGAGCGGGAGCAAGTTCGACAGCTCGCGTGACCGCGGCCAGCCGTTTGTGTTCCCGCTCGGTGCCGGCCGCGTGATCAGAGGCTGGGACGAGGGCGTCGCCGGCATGAAGGTCGGCGGGGTGCGCAAGCTGATCGTTCCGCCCGAGCTGGGGTATGGGAGCCGGGGGGCCCCGCCAGTGATCCCGCCAAACGCCACTCTCATCTTCGAGGTCGAGCTGCTCAAGGTAGGATAGCCGGCTCCGGCCTCTGGGTGTGATGAAAGGGCCCGCGCGCGGGTGGGCGCGGGCCCTCGCTTTGCGGACTGGGCCCCAGGGTCACCCGACCTTCTCCAGACCGGCATAGGCGGGGTCGAGCCTCTTGATCCCCTGGGAAGGGAAGGCGACGGAGAGGATCATGTCGGCGCCGTCGCCGTGGACTGACACGACCATTCCCTGGCCGAAGGTCGGATGGGAGACCTTGTCGCCGGCGCGAAAGGGCGCCTCAACGGCCCCGGCCTCCTCGAGTATCTGCTGCGCGGCCGCGGAGCGCGTCGAGTCGGCCGACTCCCAGGTGATGTTGCGCGGAGCGACCGGCCCCATGGGCTCGACGATCTCCTCCGGGATCTCCTCCAGGAATCGAGATGCGATGGTCCGCGCGGTCGAGCCGTAGATCGTACGGTACTCGGCCGACGTGAGGAAGAGCCGCTCCTGCGCGCGCGTGAGACCGACGTAACAGAGACGCCGCTCTTCCTCCAGCTCCAGGGGATTGTCGCTGAATGCCGAGCGGGCCAGCGGGAAGAGAGCCTCCTCCATGCCCACCACGAAGACTACGAGGAACTCGAGGCCCTTCGCGCTGTGCAAGGTCATCAAGGGGACGGCCTCGACTCCTTCTTCGAGCATGTCGGCGCTCGTGAGCAGAGCCACGTTCTCCAGGAAGCCGGCAACGCTCGGCTCCTCGGCCCCCTCCTCGTACTCCTGAGTCGCGCTCAGCAGTTCCTCCATGTTCTCCAGCCGGCCGCGCGCCTTGACCGTACCCTCGGCCTCCAGGGACTTCCGATATCCGGACTGCTCGATGACTGCCGCTGTCACCTCTGTGAGCGAGTGATCCTGCAGCATGCGGCGCAAGCCATCGATGAGCCGCACGAAGCCGAGGACGGCCTCCCGCGCCCGCGGGGTGAGTGCGGGTATCGCCTCGGCATGATGAGCCGCCTCCAGCAGCGACATGCCGCGCTCGAGTGCCGTCGCCTCCAGATGGGCGACGGTCCGGTCCCCGACGCCGCGGGTCGGCTTGTTGATGATGCGCTTCGCACTGACCGAGTCCGATGGATTGTGGAGCAGACGCAGGTAAGAGAGGGTGTCCTTGACTTCCTCGCGGTCGTAGAAGCGGAGCCCCCCCAGGATGCGGTACGGGATGCCGCGGCTGACGAAGACTGTCTCAAAGACCCGGGACTGGGCGTTGACGCGGTACAGAACCGCGAAGTCGCGATGCGTGCGGCTCTCGTGCTCGACGAGGTGCTCGATCGTGTCCGCCACGAAGGTGGCCTCGGCGTGCTCGTCCGCGGCGCGGTGGGTGGCGATCTTCTCGCCGTCCGATACCTCGGTCCAGAGCCGCTTCTCGCGCCGGGTCTGGTTCTGGCGTATCACCTCCCACGCCGCGCGCAGGACATTGCCGGTCGATCGGTAGTTCTGCTCGAGCTTGACCACCTTCGCGTCGGGATAGTCTTCGTCGAAGCGCATGATGATGCGCATATCGGCCCCGCGCCAGCCGTATATGGCCTGGTCGTCGTCGCCGACGACGCACAGGTTGCGGTGTTTGGTGGCGAGCTGCACGACGAAGCGGTACTGCGCGAAATTGATGTCTTGGTATTCGTCCACGAGCACATGATGAAAGCGGTCCTGATAGCGCGCGAGGACGTCGGGATTCCGCTCGAAGAGCCAGACGACGTAGGCGATCAGGTCGTCGAAGTCGCAGGCGTGATTCTCGGCCAGCCGGATCTGGTAGAGCGTGTATATGCGAGCAACGATCTCGTCGTAGGGCCGGCCCCCCCGCCAATTGAAGTAGTCGCGGGGCGGGATGAGTTCGTTCTTCGCGTTGCTTATCTCCCGAAGGATGCGAGACGGGACAAACTGCTCCGGATTCAGGTCCAGATCGCGCAAGCAGTCCTTCATGAGTGCCGATTGATCGGCTTCATCGAAGACGACGAAATCCCCTGGAACGCCGACGGCTTCGCCGTCCTGGCGCAGGATACGAGCGCAGATCGAGTGGAAGGTCCCCACCCACAGGTCCCAGTGCTGCCGGCCCAAGAGACGCCGCAGCCGCTCGCGCATCTCCCCCGCCGCTTTGTTGGTGAAAGTGACTGCGAGAATGTCGTAGGGCGCGAGGCCGCGCTCCCTGATGAGGTGAGCCACGCGGTGGGTGAGCACGCGGGTCTTGCCACTTCCCGCGCCGGCGAATATCAGCAGCGGGCCCTCACCGTGAAGGACGGCATCTCTCTGGCGATCGTTCAGTCCTGCGAGTATGGACGAATCGGCGGTGTGCGGCATGCTGGTGTTGCTCTCTGTATTGCCCAGTGGGGAACGCTCGCAGCCATTGTAGCACAAGGGATCACCGCAGGTCATGTGTATCCAACGCGGTTGCTGGGCACCGTCCGGATGGCCTATCCTAAAGGGCCGCGTCTCTGCAGCACCCAGATGTCGAAGTCCTCAATGCGCCGATCGCGCATGTAGCTCGTCTCGAGTAGAGTCTTGAGTTCCGGATACTCCGCCAGCTGCGCCGCCGAATCATCCAGGCGGCCCGTCATCCAGGGGAGCACGTCCCGGTGCGCGACTGCGACGTAGGTGGGTCGCTTCTCGGACAGGTCGCGGACGAGCTCCGCGCGCCATTCGGGCGGCGACCACTGGGTGACAAGGGGAACCGTGTAGATGAACCGGCTGGCCGGCGGCCGGTCTGCCAGGAAGTAGATCAAGGGCTCGAAGCCCCAGACGAACATATGATCGGACGCGCGAGTCGTGCGCTGAACGAGTTCCGCCACCTCGCGATCCGCGGAGAGGGAGAAGTCCCCGTAGCGGTCGTAGCGAGCGAGGAACGTCGAGCGGTCAACCGTGCCTGCCAGATACCGCAGCGGCCAGTGAGCGGACCGCCAGTAGGCGGACCCGAGAAGACTCAGCAAGGCCATCATCCCGACCGTACAGAGCGCCATCGAGGCGGGCCGCGATGTGCATCTTCGAATGCAGTCGCCCGCGGCGGCGAGGCCCTGTCCCGCCAGCAGGCAGAGCGGCGGCAGGACGGGCAACCAGTGGTAGGTATAGTACTTCCCCTGGGCCCACACGGAGGCCATCATCAGCAGGATCCAACTCGGCAGCAGCCATCGCCTCCGGCCCAAGGCCGGTCGGGCGATCAGATTGACCGTCCCCACAAAGGCCAGCAGCCCGATCGGGAACAGCAGCGGATGGGACCCGCCGACCAGGAAGCGCAGTGTCTGGTGGATTGGGTCGCTCGCCAGCGGCACGGGAACGCGCAGACGCGAGTACTTCGCATTCCACAGGAACAGGACCTCGATCATGTCGCGAAGGGCGTCGGCCCGCCAGAAGAAGAACGCCACCGCGGAGAGCACCAAGCAGCATGCCAGAATGCAGGCGCCTATGCCTGCCAGTCGGCGACTCACTCGATGCTTGCTTGGCAGCAGGGCGGCCACTATTGGCAACGCGAGGAAGATGCCCAGCGTGAACTTGAGTAGGACAGCAACGGCGACGAGCAGGCCGCACGTGAAGGCCACCCAGGCTCGCGATCTCGCGTCTCCATTGACGACGGCAATTGCGCCGAGCACGAGCGGCAGGCAGGCGAATCCTTCCGGCTGGGTCGTGTTCCAGAAGCTGTTGCCCGCGACATACCACACGAGGAAGAACAGCGCGCCGGCCGCTCCGACCCAGGGGGAGAGAAGCCGTCGTCCCAGACACCAGATGGCGGCGGCTGTGCCGAGCATCCAGATGAGGTCCAGCAGGCGCGGCGCCAGCACTGAGCGGCCGAAAAGGGCGAAGCTCATCCAGTACAGGTAGAAGATCCCCGGGGGCTTGACATCCCACACATCTCGGTAGGGCAGGCCGCCGCCAGCCAGCACCTCGGCGGCAGTGGCGAACACGCCCTGGTCGCGGCCGAACGGATACGTCAGAAGCGGGGAGAGCAGAGCGGCCCCCGCCGCCAGGGAGAGAAGCAACAGCACGGCCGCGAGGAGGCGCCGAACGGGAGGACGCTTCGCAGGGGCATCTGCCACGAGGCTCAGAGTTCGGCGTCACAGACGGGGCGCCTGCTCTTCCATCCCCCTGGCGGCCGTTGGCTGAGCAGCGGGGTCAGTCGCAGTCCCACCCGTGCTCGCCGATGAGCGGCACGAACACACAGCCGCCGAGATTCTGGTGGTCGAGCCCGTCGCCGCGCTTCGTGACTCGAGTCAGAGTCTGGCCCCAACGGTCCCCAACGGGCGCCACGAGGATGCCGCCATCAGCCAGTTGCTCGACCCAGGGATCCGCGATCTTCGGGCAGGCGGCGGTGACGATGATTCGATCGTAGGGTGCCTTCTCAGGATAGCCCGAGCTTCCATCGCCGACAAGCACGGTGACGCCGTGATAGCCGAGGTCGGCCAGCAGGCTGCTTGCCCTCTCGCCGAGGGTCGCGAAGCGCTCGATGCTGTACACTTCGCCGCTGAGCTCGGCCAATATGGCCGCTTGGTAACCCGAGCCGGTTCCGATCTCGAGCACACGCTCGTCTCCGTTCAGCCGGAGAGCCTCTGTCATGAGGGCCACCATATATGGCTGTGAGATTGTCTGCCCATCGCCAATGGGAAGGGGGTAGTCGTTGTAGGCACCGGGCTCATCGGCGTGGGGGAGGAAGCGGGTACCCGCTCCATGGCCGACAGCACGCGAGGGTCCTTGATCCCGCGGCGGCGGAGCTGGTGCTCCACCATGGCCTTTCGGGCCGCGGCCTGTGGGTCTGCCTCTGACAACTCAGCCACCTCCGGCGTGGGCCGGTTTCGCAGGCTTCGGACTGCGGCCCGCCGCTTCGTACACGGCGAGGACGTTCGCGAGCGGCGTCTGCACGGTGATGCTGTGGCTGCTGCCCAGTATGAAGCCGCCCCCGGCCTCGCAGTCTTGTATTGACT
>JALGXV010000076.1 GCA_029821885.1 Candidatus Hebobacteria bacterium | reverse complement strand
CGGTGCGGCCCATTGCTTGAAGCTCATTCCGATCGACGATCGCGATGAGCGTGTCGAGCTTGTAGTGGGCGGCCGTCATCGCTGCCTCCCACACCTGTCCCTCCTGACACTCGCCGTCGCCGAGGAGGACGTACACCCGGTACCCTCTGCCCATCGCTCGGCCGGCCAGCGCCATCCCGTTGGCCACCGACAGCCCCATGCCCAGGGACCCGGTGTTGGCCTCCAGGCCACACGTCTTCCGCATGTCGGGGTGGCCCTGAAGGTTGCTGCCCAAGGTCTTGAGAGTGGCAAGCTCCTCCTTGGGGAAGAACCCGCAGCGCGCAAGACATACGTAGAGGGCGGGCACCGCGTGCCCCTTGCTGAGAACGAACCGGTCTCGCTCGGGCCAGTCGGGGTCATTCGGGCGGAGGCGAAGCTGCCGGTGATAAAGCGCAACCATCAGGTCGGTCGCGGACAGCGAGCCACCGAAGTGGTGGAACTTCCCCGGCCCCATGGCCTGCACGATTTGCAGGCGCACCTCGGCCGCGCACCTCTCCAGTTCCTGCACGCTCACGTTTCGGCCAGGCAACTCATCTCCTCCGCGCGGATGGACTGGTCATATCACCGTTTGCCCCGAGATTTGGGCCGACGGCCAGATCACCAGATCGCTGATCGTCACCCCTGCAGGCCGCGTCACCACATAGTACACCGCTTCCGCCACGTCTCCCGCCTTCAGCATGGTGGCCCGCCGCTCCGCGCTCGGCACTTCCGGCCTGTGATCCACGAATGACGTATCGACCTCCCCGGGGCTGATGGCGCAGGCCCGGATGCCGTTTCGGCCGTGCTCGATGTTGATGGATTCAGTCAGGGAAAGCAGGGCCCGCTTGGCCGCGCAGTAGTGCGCGCCCGCCCCCGGCGAGACGAGCGGCGAGGCCGTGGACACGATGGTCACGATGGTGCCGCCCCCTCCCTGTATCATCATCGGCAGGAAGGCCTGCGTGCAGTGGAACACGCCATTCAGATTCACCCCAATCACGCTCTCCCACTGTTCCGGGGAGATGTCGGCCAGGGTCCGCTGTTTGGTGTTGATCCCGGCCGCGTTGACAAGTATGTCCGCCCCTCCCAGCGAAGATCTGACCGCCTCTGCTGCGCGGTCGACCTGGCCCCGGTCAGTGACGTCCGCCCGGACCACCTGCGGCGACGCGGCCGACGCCAGCTCCTCTCTCACAGCTTCCAGCGCGCTCTCATCGGCATCCAGAAGCGCGAGGCGCGCCCCGGCCGCCGCCAGCCGCCGTGCGCAGGCCCGCCCGATGCCGCCGGCTGCCCCAACGACGACTGCCACACGGCCGTCAATCCCTTCTGCGAACTGCCCCCCACCGTCTTGCCTCACGGCCTCCCTCCCGCCGACGCCCAGCCAGGCAGCACCGCCCGGCGCGTCCTGCCTTCGCCGCCCGGGCATCGGGAACATGTCGCGACTTCGACGGCCGGCGCCGCGTGCCTTGCCGTGCGAAGGGACGGAGCCCAGGCATCGGTGCATGCGCCGGCAGGGCGGCGCCTGCGGCCGAGAACCTTTCGCCGGCGCGAGGCGTCAAATAGATGGAGTTCAGTCGACGCGCTGTCGCTCTCTTGCGAGTCGTGTGATAGACTTGACACGCCGGTCGGCGAATCTGTAGGTTGTGGCGAAGCCTATGCAGCAGGGGGTTGCCTGATGAGGAGGAGGTCGCGCTGGTTCTCGCTCCTGGCAAGCTGCGCACTCGCGCTCGTCACGTTCGGCCCGGGCGCCTGGGCGCAGTCCCTCGAGTGGGAGGCCAGCCTGGGCTTTGACGGCGCTTGGAAACAGGACACGTGGACCCCAGTCTTCGTCGACGTCTCGAACGAGGGCGATTCGCAGGCCGGGGAGATCTACGTCCCCCTGGTTGAACGCCGTGGCGCGACCACCCAGAGCATCGTCAACTACTCACTTCCGGTCGAACTCCCACGCCACTCCAAGAAGCGCTTCGTGCTCTACGTCCAACCCCGGGGCACAGAGAAGATCTACCTCCGCGCCGGGCGACAGCAGATGGAAAGGGACCTGGCCGCGCAGCAATGGGCCCATCTCGACGATACGCTCGTGGTCGTGCTGGGCGGTGAGCGTGGCCTGCTCAACTTCCTCACGGGCACGCCGGCCGCGCCGCGTCCTGACTTTGTGCCCGACTATGACGAACGCCACCAAATGGGGCCCCGCGCCGACGATGCTCCGACCTTCCACGTTGGCCATGCCCGCTGGGACTCTCTGCCCGATTCCTGGCTCGGCTGGGAGGGAGTGGATGTCGTCATCCTGGGTGATGCCGGCTTCGCTGGCGCCTCCCAGGAGACTCTCGACGCGCTGCTCACATGGGTCCACTTTGGCGGGACCCTCGTAGTGCCCGGCGGTGCGCTGGCGCCCCAGATGTCACTCAGCCCCATCGGTGACCTGCTCCCGATCGCCGTTCGGGGAACGGCCACAGCCCCGCACCTGGGGGCCCTGGAAGCGTGGACGCAGCACGAGATCGAGCGGCGCTCGGCGCTGGTGGCGGACGGGCCCGCTGGTGAGGACGCACTCGTGCTCTGTGGCTCGGAGCAAGACCCCATGATCGCTGTTCGGCAGGCGGGCGCCGGCCGGATCGCGATGACGGCCTTCGACTACACCTCGGCCCCCATCAAGTACTGGGACGGGCAGAGCGCGATGTGGCAGCGGTTGCTCGCAGAGACGCCCTCGCCGCGCTCTCTGACCGAGACCGGTGAGCATCGCATGCCTTACGGGGACCTGATGACCCTGGCGAATGCTGCAACCTACACACCCGCGGCTGCGCTGCCGCCTTTCTGGCTACTCCTCGGCTTTCTGGGTGCCTACATCATCGTGCTCGTGCCCGTCAACTACTCGCTGCTGAAGCGTCTCGACCGGCGCGAGCTGGCTTGGGTCACCACTCCCGCGGTTGTGCTCGTCTTCACTCTGGGCGCCTACGGAGTCGGCTATGGGATACGAGGAGGGGCCGTGATACTGAACCGACTGGCGGTCGTTGAGACCGCGGCCGACACCCCGCTGGCCAGAGGCCACGGGTATGTCGGCATCTTCTCGCCCAGACTTACGAGCTATGAGTTGCTGCTCGGGGACACCGCGGCAGGCGCGAAGGACCTGACGATCACGGAGGAGCGAACCAGAGGTCCGGCCACAGTCAGGTATGGTTCCTCTACCGTCGTCTCCGACATCGACATGAACATGTGGACGTCGAGGGCCTTCGGCGTCGACTTCCTGGTCGATCTCGCCAGCGGGGTCGGTGGCTTCATCGAGTGGGACGGCACGGACCTCAAGGCGACCGTGGAGAATCACACGGGCTTCGATCTGAGGGATTGTCGGATAGTCCGCCGCAACCTGGCGGGCCAGAAGAAGAAGATCTCGCCGGGCGGCTCCGCAACCTGGTCGTTCGGGAAGGGAACAGGTATTGGCGAGCGCAGCTGGCACAGCTTCCGCACGCGGCTCCCGCAGCCCGACGCGGCCGAAGGAATCGCCGACATCGCCATGCGGTCACTCTTTGGCGAAATGCCTCATCGGCCAATGGGCCGCAGCTGGGGGAACTGGGAGCAGCCCCGCATCGTAGCGCTTATCGACGCGCCGCTCATGCCGGTCGAGCTTCAGCGCGGTGGGGCCCAGATCAACGACGTCAACCTGTTCGTGGCCAATCTGCCCCTTCGCGTCGCGCCGGGGCGCCGCGTTCCCATACCTCACTGGCTGGTCGCCCAGCGCGTCATTGCCACCGACGGCTCAGTCGGCAGGGGCGATCCGTGGCAGCCACAGCTCACCATCTACGACGGGAGCGCGGTGGCTGAGTTCCGGATTCCGCTCAGGGACAGAGGTGGCGAGGCGGCCGCCCTCACACTCTCCCTCCAGGCCAGCAGCCGGGCGCCCGGAGGCGGCTATGCCGGGCCCGGGGCGGCCGCGGGCGCTGCCACCTTGTCCGCCTACAACTTCCGGCGCGATGAATGGGAGGAGCTGCGCGGGGCCCTGGGGTCTGTCAGTTTCCCCAGCCCAGCCGATTACATGGGCCCGCACGGGCATGTGCTGGTGAAGATGGAGGCAGGGCCCAATGGTATGGAAGTCGGCGAGATGAGGCTGACCGCCGAAGTCGATGTGTTCTAGCAGGTATACGCCATGATCGAACTACGCGGACTGACAAAGAGGTTCGGCAACCTGGTGGCCGTCAACGATCTCTCCTTTCGCATCGAGCGAGGCGACGCCTTCGGTTTCGTCGGCCCGAACGGCGCCGGCAAGACAACGACCATCAAGATGCTCGCCACGCTGCTGTCCCCGGACGGCGGCGGGGCCAACGTGAACGGACACGACGTCGTGAAGGACCCGGAGGCGGTCCGGGCGTGTGTCGGGTATATGCCCGACTTCTTCGGCGTCTACGACGACATGAAAGTCTGGGAGTACCTCGACTTCTTCGCCGCCGCCTACCGTGTGCCGGCGCCGAAGCGTCCGGACCTCATCCGCGATGTCCTCGAACTGACCGACCTCTCCGAGAGGAGCGAGGAGTATGTCGACGCGCTCTCCCGCGGCATGAAGCAGCGCCTCTGCCTGGCCAAGACGTTGGTCCACGATCCCGAAGTGCTCCTGCTTGACGAGCCGGCCTCCGGTCTCGACCCGCGGGCGCGCATCGAGATCCGGGAGCTGCTCCAGGAACTCGTGAAGATGGACAAGACGATTCTCATCTCCTCCCACATTCTGCCGGAGCTCTCGGAGCTGTGCAACAAGATCGGAATCATCGAGGGCGGCAAGCTGGTGCTGGCCGGAGACGTGAAGGAGATCTCGGCTCAGCTTGCCGGGGGACTTAGGCTGATCATCCGGCTCGGCAACCGCATCGAGGAGGCATGCGGGTTCCTGGCGGACTATCCGAGTATCGCCAGCGCGCAGCTTGGCGAAGACGGCGCCGTCGAATGCGTCTACAATGGCGCTGAGGGGGACCAGCACTCGATCCTCACAGCGCTGGTGCAGGCCGGGTTCCAGGTCCAGTCGTTCTCCGAGGAGGCGACGAATCTCGAGACACTCTACATGAGACTGACACGTGGAGTCGGCTCCTGATGGTCGAGGCATTGGAGGCAGGCTTCTATAGGATCTTCCGCTTCAACCCCTGCGTCGCCGTCCATGAGCTACGCATGCGGATGCGCGGGTGGCGCCCCTTCGTCGTGCTCCTTGCCTACGCGGCCGTTGCCTCCTCCGCGGCCGTGCTCGCGTGGATGCCGTTGGCGCTGGAGCAGCACCGCTTCGGCCCGCGCGCCATGGAGATCGGCCGGAGCACGTTCGTTGCCCTTGCGCACACACAGCTGACTCTCATCCTGCTAATAGTGCCGGCCTACGCGGCAGGGGCAGTCACCATGGAGCGCGAGAAGCGCACCCTGGAGATGCTCCGGGCGACCCTTGTCACCCCGTCTGACATCGTGACGGGGAAGCTCTTTGTGATACTCGCCTTCGGGCTCGTTCTGCTTATCACGTCCGTGCCCGTGGCCTCCTGGTGCATACTGCTTGGCGGCGTCGCTCCGGAAGAGATCTTCTACGTCTACTCCTACCTGTTCTCCGTGGCCTTCTTCGGCGCCGCGCTGGGCATGCTCTACTCAGCCCGAATGAGGCGTTCCATGGGGGCGATCGTCGCAGCCTACGGGACGCTGATCACTATCAGTGTCCTCTCCTTCATCATCCCCATGATCATCGCCGAGGCGCTATTGGGAGGCGTTTCATCGAATCCCACCCTGGGGGTCGAGGTCGCCTTTTGGGTCGTTCTCGCGTTCTCAGCGGTGGCGGCCTGGATGGTCTTCTTGATTGCCAGGGCCGTTGCGGCACGAGTGCTGGCAAGGGGCCGCAGATGGACACCCACAGGACTCGGGCTCGCCATCAGCCTCGGGCTCCTGGCGGTGGCCGTCCTCGCCTCGGGGCCGCTTGTCCGCGCCGTCTCCCGTCTCAGCATCACAGCCTTCGTGATCCTCAATCCCTACGCCGCCTTGGCGGCGCTGATGGAGGGCGACATCGCGAGCCTCGTCGTGCACGGGGCTCCCGGAGGCGGCCATGCTCCGACAGGGCTTCAGTTCGAGCTATGGGCCGTCGCCACGGCTATCTTCTTGCTGTTGGCAGTTGCCCTTTGGGGAGGTGCCACCACGGCCTTCTCGCGGCGCCATGAGTAACGCGGCAGACGCACGCGAGCACAGCCCTTCGCGATGACGAGCACAGCGACGACAGCCTCAGATCACGCCGTGCCCACCAGGCTTCGGCGCGCGTGGCGGCGACTGAGAGGATTAACGGCCAATCCCATTCTCGTCCGCGATGCCAGGTCGATGTTCCGCGAGCGCCGTATCCTCGCCGCCCAACTCGGATACCTACTGGCCCTTATGGCGGCCATGGTGATCGCCGCGCTCATGCTGTATGGGAGCGGCTTGCGCACTGGTGCGCCGGGCGCTGGGCACGCTCTCGCCGAGTTCGGCCGGTGGATGTTCATCGGCATCGCCGAAGTTCAGGTGGTGCTGATCCTCCTGATCGTCGTCGCCTACAGCGCGGGAGCGATCTCGATGGAGCGCGAGAAGCAGACTTACGAGACACTCGCCATTACGTCGCTGACGAGCGCCGAGGTCGTTGTCGGAAAGGTCGCCTCTGTTACGATCCTCTGCTATCTCCTGATGCTGACATCCTTGCCGCTCGCCGCCTGCTGCCTCCTGTTCGGGGGCGTATCGCCGGGAGAGATCGTCGTGTCTTATCTCGTGCTCGCCCTCAAAGTGCCCTTCTGGGCATCCATCGGCGTGCTGGCATCCGTCCTCAGCGGGCGGAGCCTGGCCGCCTATGTAGCAACGCTGGTGGCGGTGGCGGGCGAGAGCTTCCTCTCCATCATGATCATGGAATACGGCCCGTATCCCCCGGTCTGCGCTGGGCTTTTCAGCCCCTTCGCCGCTCCTGTGGCCGAGGGTATCGACTTCGAGTTGCTGGGGCTCGCCGTTCCCTCCTGGCTCTTGCCGATACCATACGCGGGCTTGCTGACCGCCCTCGCAGTGGTGGGCTCAGCCGAGGCCATGCTGCATTATCGTCCGAAGCGCAGCCCATTGCTGAGGACTCTACTACTCGCGGCGACTTTCTACATGGCCTTCCTCTTCGGAGCCCTGGCCGTGGAAAGATCCGTCCGTTCACAGACTGCAGTCGCTCTGCCCGTGCTGAGCATTCTCCTCGTGGCCTGGTTGTGGGCCTGTGTCTTCGTGCCCGTCGTCACTTCCTATGAGCCGAAGCCGGGGGCCTCGGATTCCCGCCGCCTCGCCCGGGGTGCGGTTGATCCAAAGCGATGGCTGGATCGGGAGGCCGCCAGCGGCGGGGGGTACTGCCTGCTCGTGTGGGCCGTCGCCTTGCTGGGAGCGTTCGCAGCCATAGCGATCGCGCTGGTTACCCGATACGCCGGCGTCGGCCTCCCAACATACCTGAAGAACACACCGGCGCTGGGTCTTGCCCTCATCATCTACGCGCTGTCCATCATCGCCTACTCGGCCTGCGGGACCGTGCTGGCAGTTGTCAACAGGGCGCGCCGCGAGGTCGCTCTGGCCATGATGCTGCTCATCCTGTTCATGAACTCGGGCGCGGCCTACGCGGCCGGTGTACACATCATGCGAAAGGTGCCGCGCGCGGCGCCGGCCGTTCTCGCCTCTCCGGCCGCGGCCGGTTCGGCCATACTGGCTCGGGGGATTGGCGGTTCTCTCTGGAGGCGCTACAGCCTCGACGAAGCTGTGGTCTACGGTTTGGGCTACTCTCTGCTCCTGCTTGCGGGGGCGCGATGGTACTACCGCCGCAGCCAACGTCGGGCTGTCTCGTCCGAGGCGTGCAGTGCGCAAGCCGAGCTATCAGCGGAAGAGGCCTCACCATGAACATGAAATGGTACACTAGTAGTGGTGGAACCAGCGCCGCGGCGGGGGCAAAGGCAGGTGATCCGCTGTGACCGCTGAAGCGACTGCGGTCATCAATCTCCGGGCCGCGCCGAGAAGGCTCAGACGCGGACTCCGAAGTCTCCGTCTTCGCGTCCGGCTTCAGCTGGCGATCGGGCTCGCGATCGGGGGCGCAGCAGTTGTATCCCTTTTGGCCGCCCTGGTTGTGCTGGGGCTGCGGCTGCGGGGAGTCTGGTATCCGGTGCTGCTCCCAGAGATCGCCCTCGGAGCCGTCGCCATCCTCTCACTTGCCGCGGCCTTCATCTGGCCGCTGCCCGACCGCATGATCGCCGCCAACGCCGATCGGCGGCTCGGCTTGCGGGACCGCATCGGGAGCGCCGTCCAGTTCGTTCGGGACGAGTCGCCCTCCGGCATGGAGCAGGCGACGATCCTCGACGCGCTGCGCCATCTCGGCCTGCTCCGCCCGGGCGAGGCCTTCCCCCTCGGCATGCCGGGGCGAGCGAAGATCGCCGGCCTCTGCCTGGCCGCCCTGCTCCTGGTGCAGTTCCTTCCGATCCCAGCGCTTCTGCTGTCAAAGCAGGAGCGGGAGGAAAAGGCCGAACTGCAGGAGCACGCCGCTCGAATAGAGCCCCTCGCCAAAGAACTCGAGCAGGCCGCTCTCAAGACCGACGACGAGGAGGCGCAGGAGGTGGCTCGCGAGCTTCGCAAGCTCGTGCAGCAGCTGCGGCGCGGACAGCTCGACAAGAAGAGAGCGCTCCTGGCGATGGCCGAGTTGGAGGAGAAGCTCGAGCGGGTGGAACGACGCGCAGAACAGGCGCGGCCCAAGACTGCTCACGAAGCCGCCGAGAAGCTCCGACGCGCGGCGCAAGAGTCTCTCGCCTCGAAGGCGCGAGAGCTGGCGCGCCAGGCGCGCCAGCAGGGCGATCAGCGGGCGGCCCGCCAACTGGAGCACATCGCCCAGCAGGCCGACAAGGCCCCAGACGCATCCGAACTGCAGGACCTGGCCGAACAACTGAACGAGAAGGCGGCCGAGCTGGGGGCTTCACTGGGGCTCCCACCCGAGGTGCTGTCTGCACTGTCGGAGTTCTTCGGCGGCGGCGAGTTGGAGCTATCGGAGGAGGCCTTGCGCGAGCTGGAGCAGATGTCGCAGGAGGTAGCGCAGGGCAGCCTCGGGGCGGAGGATCTGGAGTTGCTCGCGATGGAGATCGAGCAGCTGTCGGAGCTGCTCTCTGACACAGAGCTTGCGGAGATGGCGGAGCTTCTGAAACAGGCCGCCGAGTGCATGAGGGCCGGCGACGCCCGGCGCGCAGGCGAGTGTCTCGGGGAGGCGCTCGGGCTCTGCCAGGGCAGGCTGGGTCAGCTGGGACTCGCCGGCGCCTGCCGGGCGGGCAGGCTTGGTCTCGCCCAGGCCCGCAGGTTCGGGTACGGGTCACGATACGGGCGGGGCGGACCGATGAAGCAGGACCAGATCCCGCCAAATGCGCCGCCCAGCATGCTGTTCGCGCCGCGTCAGTCCGACAACCCCGGAGACCTGGCGCGGGTGCGGGCCCAAATCAACCCGCAGGGACCAATGCTCACGACCACCGAGAAGGGCGCGCCCACGAAAGTGACCCAGTCGCGCGTGCCCTACTACGAGGTAATCGGCGAGTACTCCAAGGCGGCCGAGGATGCCATGTCCCGGGAGGAGGTCCCCCCTGCCTACCGCGGCACAGTGCGGGCCTACTTCCGTGCTCTCCAATCCGACGAGGCAGCCGCGGAGGAATAGACTCGCCGTCAGCGAGGGAAGGAGGAACAGCCTTGTCAGAGGCAGCCATCACGACCGAGGAGCAGGCCCGGCAGCAGGGCGATCGCTTTCGCCAGCTCGTGGAGGGCCTGAAGGCGGAGGTCGGCCGCGTCATAGTCGGCATGGAGGACGTGGTCGAGAACACGCTCATCGCGCTGCTCTCAAACGGCCACGTCCTGCTGGAGGGGGTGCCCGGCCTGGGCAAGACCTTGCTCGTCAGGACTCTGTCAGAGGCCCTTGACCTGAAGTTCGCTCGCATTCAGTTCACGCCCGACCTCATGCCGGCCGACATCACAGGCACCATGGTGCTGTGGGAGAAGCCCACCGGAGAGCGCGAGTTCGAGTTCCAGCCCGGCCCCGTGTTCGCCAATGTAGTGCTCGCGGACGAAATCAACCGCGCGACCCCGAAGACGCAGTCGGCTCTGCTCGAGGCCATGCAGGAGCACTCCGTCACCGTGTCCGGCACCTCGCGACAACTCGACGAGCCCTTCCTGGTGTTCGCGACTCAGAATCCGATCGAGATGGAGGGCACGTATCCCCTGCCCGAGGCCCAGCTCGATCGCTTCCTGTTCAAGGTCACGGTCAACTATCCGTCGCTGGCGGAGCTGCACGAGATCGTCAACCGCACGACAGGGCACGAGATACCGCATGCTCGCAAGGCGGCCAACAAGGAGGAGATTCTGGCCCTCGGCGAAGTTGCCCGGCAGGTCGCCGTGGCCGAGCACGTGCAGGACTTCGCGTTGCGCCTGGTGCTAGCGACCCATCCGGAGGACGAGCAGGCCCCCGACTCGGTCAAGCAGTTCGTCCGATATGGCTCGAGCCCCAGAGGCGGACAGGCGCTGATTCTCTCGGGCAAGGTCCGCGCGCTGATGGATCAGCGGTTCAATGTCTCGGTGGACGATCTCCGCGCGTCCGCCCTGCCTGCGCTGCGCCATCGCCTCCTGCTCAACTTCGAGGGCCGCGCCGAGGGTGTGAACCCGGACGACCTTATCCAGGAGGCGGTGGGGCGAGTGGCGCGCAGCCAGGAAGACGTGCCGGTGTGAGGGGGATATGACGCAAGCTGCCGGCCCGAGCACCGATAGCGGACACCTGCTCAGCCCCGAGTTTCTGCGGAAGCTCGAGCAGGCCGCCATCGCGTCGAAACACATCATGATCGGACGCACCAAGGGCGAGCGCAGGTCGGCGCGCCGGGGCTCTTCGGTCGAGTTCGCCGACTTCCGAGCCTACAATCCAGGTGACGACATTCGCTACCTCGACTGGAACGCATTCGCGCGGCTCCAGCGGCTCTTCCTCAAGCTCTTCATCGAGGAAGAGGATCTCCACGTCTACCTCCTCATCGACGCGTCCCGGTCGATGGACTTCGGCTCCCCGTCGAAGTTCCGGTGGGCCCTGCAGGCGGGCGCCGCGCTCGCATACATCGCTCTCTGCGGCGGCGACCGCGTGCAGGTGTTCACTCACGCCCATGGAGACGGCGATGTCTCCCGCCTCTACCGGGGTCGAGGCAGTGCGGCCGAGCTGTTTGGGTGGTTGACAGAGCGGGCGCCTCGTGGGCCCACCGAGTTAGCCAGAGCGGTCAAGGTCCTCCAGAGCGTCGCCCCCGCGCCCGGCCTCACCTTCTTGATCTCCGATCTCCTTGCCCCCGAATGGGAGGAGGCCCTGGCACAGCTCGCGGCCTCACGAGGCGAGGCTTGTGTGCTGCAGGTCTTGGCGTCGGATGAGTACGACCCCGGGGCCCGAGGCGACCTGAGGCTCATTGACTCCGAAACGGAGCACGAGCGGGAGGTCACGATGGGGGCGACAGTGCTCCGGCGCTATGCGCAGGAGCGGGACCAGTTCCTCTCGGCTGTTCGCGGAACGTGCAGCCGCTATGGATTCTCCCACCTGCTCTCGCTCAGCGAGCAGCCGGTTGAGGACGTCATCCTCAAGTCGCTGAGGCGACTGCAGGTGATCAGGTAGACCATGGAACTCCTCGCGCCGCTGGCATTGATAGCGTTGCTGCCGCTGGCCGGAGCGATCATCCTGCTCTATCTACTGAAGCTGCGGCGCAGGGACTTCGTCGTGCCATCTGTTTTCCTGTGGCGCCGGGCGGTGCAGGATGTGCAGGCCAACGCTCCCTTCCAGAAACTGCGGAAGAACCTTCTGCTCATCCTCCAGCTTCTTGCGCTCGCAGCGCTCATCGCGGGACTCGCGGCCCCCTACTTCCTAGCACAACGCGTTGGCGGCAAGAGCACGCTCATCGTGTTGGATGCCTCCGCGAGCATGAAGGCCACCGATGTCGACGGCTCCCGGTTTGCCGAAGCGAAGCGAGTGGCGGAGGAGATCGTGCAGGGCATGGGGCGCCGCGACGAGGCGGCTCTGCTCGTATGCTCCGATCACGCGCGGCTGGCGTTATCGTTCTCTCGGGACCGGGGACGGCTGGTATCCGCGATCCGCGAGGCGGAGGCCACCGATTGCGTGACGAACATGAGGGACGGCCTCCTCCTTGCCTACAGTCTGGCCGCGAAACGGCCTGACGCCAGAATCTACCTCATCAGCGATGGCGCCTTCTCCGCCCTGCCGGCCGTGTCCTCGTCGGCCGAAGCGCGATTCCTGCGCGTCGGCGCCCGATGCGACAACGTCGCCCTGCTGGCCTTCGAGGCGACGCGGCCGCCGGACTCCCGGGAGCACCAGGTCTTCCTCAGGATCCACAACTACTCGGCCGAGCCAAAACACGCAATCCTATCCATATCTCACGAAGATGATCTCTTC